>CAJFPF010000096.1 GCA_904398655.1 uncultured Anaerotruncus sp.
ATGGGGCATTCCGCCATCTGCGGATGGCGGCCAAGGGCGCCGCCCTTGGAACCCGCCGCCTTTTGAAAAAGGCGGGCGAAAACTTTACTTTGAAAAAGGTGGACGAAAACTTTGAAATGGGCGCCGCAGGCGAGTCAGTGGACGCGCAGAAGTTCCCGGTCGTACGACCGCTCCAGCCGTTGGCCAGAGGAAAGACGGACCAGCGCGCTGTCGGGCAGCTTCCCCTTGAGCAGCCCATATAGCAGGCTGTAGTCCGCCTCTTCCAACAATAGATCCCATCCCCGGTGTTGCGCGATCTCCCGGGCCAAAAGGCTTTCATCCGGAAGCCCCAATTGAGTATCCACCAGCGCGCACAGGCATCGGCAGTCTCCCGCTGGACCAAACAATACCGGGCGTCCCCAGCCAGGCAGCCCCCAACACAGCACCCCCTGGTCAAACAGCTGGCGGTAACGGGTGGCATCCCCCAGCAGCAGCCCAGCGGCATTATGTACCCGCAGCAGCGTGAGAGGGACCGGCGGAGAGAGCGGTTCCTCCCCCAAAAGCGCGGCCCCCTCGGGGAGCAACAGCTCCCCACAGTCGGCAGGAAGATTTTCCCAAAGCATGGACACCCGCCCGGGAGTCAGTGCGGGCAGGGTCAGCAGCCCCAAGGGGGCGTGCAGCTCCTGAAGCAGCTGTTCCAGGCAGGGGCGTAAAAATTCACTGGCAAGTAGATAAGAGCGCATGGCGTTGTTCACATCCCAATCCAAAAAATAAAGAGTCGCGAAAAATCTACTCTGAGTTTACCGGATTTGGCCTAAACCTGCAATGCAAAGAATCTGGAAGGGAGGCCAGGATCTTCCAAAGGGTACCGGCATGCGATTCCATCGAAAAACCCTTTGAATAGGATAAAATTTAAAAATAATACAATTTGTAATTTATCTTCCTTTCAATTTGATGAAAAAAAGTAAATCCCAAAAGGATATTATTTTATAAATAATACAAAAAGTTAAATTTTAAAACGGAATTTTCCAAGAGGAAAGTTCTGCCGGAGGATACAGATATGACAGATACCAAAAATTCCCAGCGCCAGCGGGCGGTCTTAGTGGCGTTGGATACAGGGGAATATGACGCGGAGGAGTCGTTGGAGGAGTTGGCGGAACTGGCGGATACCGCTGGGGCCCAGGTGGTGGCCCGGATGATCCAGCGCCGCGCCGCCTGTGATCCAGCCACTGTGTTGGGGGCGGGACGGTTGGAGGAGCTGGCCCAATTTTGCAAAGAGGACGGGGCGGACCTGGTGCTGTTTGACCGGGAACTTTCCCCAGCCCAGGTGCGGAACCTGGAGCGGGCCTGTGGCCTGCCGGTGGTGGACCGTACCGGATTGATTTTGGATATTTTTGCCCAGCGGGCGGTGACTGCTGAAGGCAAACTCCAGGTGGAATTGGCCCAACTGCAATACCAGCTGCCCCGCCTGGGAGGACAGGGAACCGTCCTCTCCCGGTTGGGCGGCGGTATTGGCACCCGGGGCCCCGGCGAGACCCAGTTGGAGACCGACCGGCGGCACATTCGCCGGCGGATCGCGGCTCTGCGGGCACGGTTGGAGCAGCTGGAACAGCGCCGCCGGCTGTTGCGGGAGCGCCGGAAAAAGGAGGGATTTCCCACAGTGGCCATTGTGGGTTACACCAATGTGGGCAAATCCACCCTGCTCAACGCTCTGACCCAGGCGGGGGTGTTGGCAGAGGACAAGCTGTTCGCCACTTTGGACCCTACCTCCCGGGCGTTGGACCTGCCGGATGGCCGCCGGGTGATGCTCATCGATACGGTGGGACTGGTGCGCCGCCTGCCCCACCAGCTGGTGGAGGCGTTCCACTCCACCCTGGAGGCGGCCGCCCAGGCCGACCTGTGCTGGTGTGTCTGTGACATTGCCTCCCCTCAAGTGAGGGAACAGATTGCTGTGACCAAAAAGCTTTTGGAGGATCTGGGGGCCACTGCCCCGCTCTTGACGGTGCTCAACAAGGGGGATCTTGTGGCGGAATGCCCGCTCCCCTTGGACGGACAAACGGCGGTGATCTCCGCCCGCACGGGGTTCGGCTTGGACCGGCTGTTGGAGCTCACCGCTCAGGCGCTCCCCTCCACCCACCAGCGGATGCGCCTGCTGTTTCCCTATGACAAGGCCGGTTTGATTCATGCCCTGCTCCAGGAGGGAAAAGTGTTTTCTCAGGAGTATCTGCCGGAGGGGATTTTGGTGGAGGCGTTGGTAGAGCGGCGGCTGGTGGGGAAGGTGCTGCCCTATCAGATAGAAAAAGGTTCGACCGCTCATTCTGAATGAGTAAAAAGTTTTCGTCCACCTTTTTCAAAAGTTTTCGCCCGCCTTTTTCAAAAGGCGGCGGGTTCCAAGGGCGCCGCCCTTGGCCGCCATCCGCAGATGGCGGAACGCCCCATGCTTCAGGCGCATTTGGGGGGTCTGGGGGGATTTTGCAAGAGAAAATC
>CAJFPF010000097.1 GCA_904398655.1 uncultured Anaerotruncus sp.
GGCTTCTTTTTTCATATCAACGCTATCGCTCCCTCCTTTCACCACACGCTTAGCGTGTGGTTTACGAGGTATAAAAAGCCCTCCCCTGGCAGCTGCCAAGGGAGGGCGAATTTTTGAAAGGAAACGATCGCTTACTGGGCATCCACTTTGGCCATGTGCTGAATGAGCATCAGGACCTTGTTGCTGTAGCCCCACTCGTTGTCATACCAGGAAACCAGCTTGACAAACTTGTCAGTGAGGGCGATACCGGCCTTCTCGTCAAAGATGGAGGTATGGGGGTCGCCGATGAAGTCGGAGGAGACCACGTCCTCGTTGGTGTAACCCAAGATTCCCTTCAGGCTGGTCTCAGAGGCCTTCTTAATGGCGGCACAGATCTCCGCATAGGTCGCAGGCTTGGCCAGGTTGACGGTCAGGTCCACCACCGAGACATCCAGGGTGGGCACCCGGAAGGACATACCGGTGAGCTTGCCGTTCAGGGAGGGGATCACCTTGCCCACCGCTTTGGCAGCGCCGGTGGAGGAGGGGATGATGTTGCCGGCAGCAGCCCGGCCGCCGCGCCAGTCCTTCTTGGAGGGGCCGTCCACCGTCTTCTGGGTGCCGGTGGTGGAATGGACGGTGGTCATCAGGCCGTCCACGATGCCGAATTCATCGTTGATCACCTTGGCCAGAGGGGCCAGGCAGTTGGTGGTGCAGGAGGCGTTGGAGACGATGTCCATGTCCTTGGTGTAGGTCTCCTCGTTGACGCCCATCACGAACATGGGGGCATCCTTAGAGGGGGCGGAGATGACAACCTTCTTGGCGCCGGCCTGGAGATGGGCCTGGGCCTTATCCATGGTGGTGAACACGCCGGTGGACTCCACCACATACTCCGCGCCGCAGGCGGCCCAGGGGATGTTGGCGGGATCCTTTTCCGCATAGAACTTCACAGCCTTGCCGTTGACCACGATGGAGTCGTCGGTAAAGCTCACCTCACCGTCATAGCGGCCATGGATGGTGTCATAGCGCAGCATATAGGCGCAGTAGTCGGGGGTCATAAACGGGTCATTGATGCCCACAAACTCGATGTCGGGGTTGCTCAGTCCAGCCCGGAAGACCAGACGGCCAATGCGGCCAAAACCATTGATACCAACTTTAATTGCCATGGATAAAAACCTCCTACCTAATTTGATCGTCCTGGATCGGATTCCCAAATTCCATTACAACATTAATATACCACAAAATTCGTTTCCGACAAGTCGGTTGACATTTTTTTGTCAATTTATTTTGCATTTTCTTTGTTTTCCCCAGTCTCCCATGAATTCTTGCAAGGTTTTGTATGAAAAACGCCCAACTCTCTTGCGGTTCCCAAGTTTCCATATTATAATCAAGGTTAAGTTGTACTGTCGAATTTTGTTGCCTGGCGTTGCCCCGCCAAAACAGCGGGCGCATATTTTGCGGACGGCGGCGTACTACTAAATCTACTTCTACTTTTCATTAGATATGGGAGGCGCTCTTTTGGATAGAGAAAATAGCGGCCCCTTTTTGGACCAGCTGCGGCTGGTCTACCAGCGTTCCAACCTGCCAGTGGCCCTGTTGGGCGCCCAATTCCAGGTCCTTTGGGCCAGCGACAGCATTTTGGAGCTGTTTCCCGGCCTGCGGCTGCCTTCTGGCGCCATGGACCTGTTGAGCAGCTATGCGCCAAAAGCCATCCAAGAGGAGATCCAAAGTCAGGGCCATTTTGTCACCCACCTCCCGGATATGCTTTTTTCCGGCCGGGGGCTCACCATCTGCCAGGTGGGAGAGGACGGGCAGGGCCCTGTTTATCTGTTGCAGCCCGCGGGAGAGACCGAGGACTCCTCCCCGCAGTATGTCCGCCGGCCGCTGGGGCTGGAACGGGTTTTGGGGGCCTTCAATAGCCAATTTCGTCTACCCCTCTCCCGCCTTTTTTTAGAGGTGGATAGACTGCGGGATGCCATTCCAGAGGGGTCCGGCCGCTCTGCGGCGGAGGAGGCCCTGCGCCGGATCAATCAGCAGGCCTACCTGATGTTGCGCAGCGTTCAATGGATCACCGCTTACGCCGACTCCTGCTACGCCCGCCCCATCCTTCAAACCCGTCCCGGCAAGGCGCTGGATCTGTTCGGCAGCCTGCGCCAGCTGTGCGCCAGCTGCGCTGAACTTTTGGAGGAGGTGGGCATTCCCCTCCATTGGGACATCCCCCAGGGCCGATTTCCGGTCCTCTGTCAGCGGGAGGAGTTGGAGCTGATCTTCTTGAACCTGATCTCCAACTCCTGCCGGTTCACCCGGCCGGGCAACGCCATCCATGTGCGGGCCTGCGCCCAGGGGAGCGGCGGCATGGTCACCGTCTCCGATCTGGGGCGAGGGATTCCCGCCCAAATCCAGCCTCTGGTGTTCCAGCCCTACTTCTCCTACAACCCCGGCGAGGGCCCGTTCAGCGGTTTGGGGCTGGGGCTCAGTTGTGTCAAGGGGCTGGTCGCCTCCCTCGGCGGGACGGTGGCCCTCACCTCCCAGGAGGGGGAGGGCACATCCGTCACCTTCACCCTCCCCACCGCCAGCGGCATCGGGCTTCCCCTCTCTCTGGAAGCCTCCTCCCAGGATTACCTCCAGGACCGGTTCTCCCTGGTATATGTGGCGTTGGCGGACAGTGTTCCTCCGCCCCTTTGAGACCGGCCGCCACCCCTGCCCAGCTCCACAGGGCGGTTGAGCGGTCTTCCCACCTCCTCAATTTGGAAAATTGAGGAAATCCGCCTGTAAATTTCCCGGCAAAACAACCGTTTGCCGGGAAATTCTTTTGGTTTTCTCTGTTCATTTGCCGGTTTGTGTGGTATACTAGGTTATTATCCGGACGGGATGGCTCCCGTCCACCAAATAAGAGGAGGTTCCGCTGACATGAATGGAACAGGAAAGACATTCTACATCACAACGCCCATCTACTACCCTTCGGACAAGCTGCACATCGGCCACAGCTACTGCACCGTGGCGGCTGACGTCATGGCGCGGTTTAAACGA
>CAJFPF010000098.1 GCA_904398655.1 uncultured Anaerotruncus sp.
AGACCAGCAGGACGAACTTTCTTTTGAGGAGCTGTTGAACCAGTCCTTCAAGACAATAGATAACAGGGAGAAGGTCACCGCCGTTGTAACGGGGATTGCACCCAATGAGATCTCTGTTGATAT
Source organism: uncultured Anaerotruncus sp. (assembly GCA_904398655.1). Taxonomy (GTDB): domain Bacteria; phylum Bacillota; class Clostridia; order Oscillospirales; family Ruminococcaceae; genus Anaerotruncus. Next base: position 124 of record CAJFPF010000098.1, read on the forward strand.
TGGTACCAAGCATGCAGGTTATGTGCCGCTGTCCGAACTGACCGATGACCCCAATGCCAAGGCGGAAGACTTGGTGAAAGTGGGGGACACCCTGGATCTGTTGGTGGTCCGCGTGAACGACGTGGAGGGCACTGTGATGCTTTCCAAGAAGCGGTTGGATGCCATCGCCGGCTTTGAGAAGGTGATGAACGCGGTGGATACCAACGAGATCCTGGAAGGTACTGTGGTGGAGATCATCAAGGGCGGCCTGTTGGCGCTTACCAACGGGGTGAAGGTTTTCATTCCCGCCTCCCAGGCCACTATGTCCCGGAATGACAGCCTGGAGGATCTGCTGAAGAAGAAGGTTCAATTTAAGATTTTGGAAGTCAACCGTCAGCGTAAGCGTGCGGTGGGCTCTATCCGTGCCGTTCTGCGTGAACAGCGCAAGGCTCTGGAGGATCAGTTCTGGGCCCAGGTTGAAGTGGGCCAGCACTATACTGGAGTGGTGAAGTCCCTGACCAGTTATGGTGCGTTTGTCAACCTGGGTGGTGTGGACGGTATGATCCACATCTCTGAGTTGAGCTGGCAGCGTATCAAACATCCCTCTGAGGTAGTCAATGTGGGTGACACCGTGGAGGTGTATATCCGCGATATCGACCCTGAAAACCGCAAGATTTCCTTGGGTTACAAAAAGCCGGAGGAGAATCCGTGGACCATTATGCAGAACCAGTACCAGGTGGGCACCGTCTGCAAGGTGAAGGTGGTCTCCATGACCCCGTTTGGCGCCTTTGCCCAGATCATTCCCGGCGTGGATGGTTTGATCCATATCAGCCAGATCTCTACCGAGCGGATCAATAAGCCCTCCGATGTGTTGTCGGTTGGCCAGGAAGTGGAAGTGAAGATCACCGAGCTGGATCCCGAGCGGAAACGGGTCAGCTTGTCCATCCGCGCTCTCTTGGAAGACAAGAAGCACGAGGAAGAGGAAGCTGCCGCCGCCCAGGCGCCGGAGTCTGAGGTGGTCTATGAGGCTGGCCCCAACAGCGCGGAATAAGCACAAAACCTTTCGGGCCGCCCCTCTGGGGCGGCCTTTTGCTTTTCCCCGTCCATTTAACCGAACGCAACCCAACCATATGCGATTGTAACGGAGGAATTGGTCCATGGAGAAAAAAATTTGGGTGGCAGTGATGGCGCTGCTATTGCTTGTGGAGGGCTGTGCTATGCGTGGGGAGCCCACATCGGAAAGCAGCCCATCCGCGCCGGTCGCTGGAACGTCTTCCTCTGCGGGGTCGGAGATGCCTGAATCCCCGGCGGAGGAGCGGCCTGCCTCTTCGGCCCCCACAGCGGATTCCCCTCTGGGGAGCAGCCTTTCCTCAGAGGTACCGCAGGAGCTGGAGCAGGAGGCCGCACCTGCGCCGGAGAGTCAGCCGGAGCCCAGCGCCTCCGCCCAGTTCACCAAGGTGGAGGTCGGGGTGGACGGGACGTTTGCTTATGGCGTCTTTGCCCTGGATTCGAAGGGGAACCTCTACTTTTACACTGGGAACGCGGAGGGCACACTGGTTGCCAGTCAGGTGCAGGACTTCTCCGTCACAGCCTCGGGGTTCTATCTTCTTCAGGAGAACGGGGACCTATACTTCTCCGAGACGGGGAGCTACCAGGGGAGCCAATCGCTCGCGCTGCTCTACAGGGACAGCAGTGCCCGGCGGGTTTCCGATTCGGTGCTGACACTGGCAGACGGCAGCCTTCTCTCCTATAATGGGGAAACCGGCGGCTGGGACCCGGTGGATGTGGAGGCTGTGCAGGTGGATGCCGGTTACTTTGGCGCGGCGGTCATTGATGCCAACGGCGTCCTCTGGCGCCTGGACCGGGAGACGGGGACGCTTACCCAGATTGCGGAGGATGTCATCCACTGCAGCTATGCGGATCGAAGCAAGGTCTATTATTCCGACGACCTGTGGTATGTTACGGCGGACAACACGCTGCACCTCCACCAGACACAGCCCCAGGAGGAGACCGCAGCCTTCCCGGAGGAGGTCTCCGCAGTGTCAGGATGCTACGGGCAGTACCTTGCGGTGCTGACCGACGGCAGCACGCTCTATGGCAGTTTGGATGCCGCCCCGGCGGACGCTGGTGTACAGAGCCGGGCTGTGGATCTCTTCGGCACCTACTGTGCAATTTTGGACGGGAGCGGGGAGATCCGATTTGGGACGCTGCAGCCCGGCCAGGGCTTGGAGGAAACCCTCTGGATTGCCCAGCCCTAAAAACGAGGCCATGCAGGAAGGGACCCTGTATGGCCTCGTTTTTTGCACAGAGTTCGCCATTTTTCAGGAAATAGCTGTAGATGGAATCCTTTGTTGTTTTTTTTGCGGGAAAATGCTATACTAAAAAACAGTTGTAAAAAAACGGGGGAATCTGTGTGCCGATCAAACGTTGGCGATTGCAGGAGGAGGATCGAGCGGAAGCGAGCCGCCTGGCAAAAGAGTTGGGGATTTCTCCGATAGTGGCTAGCGTTTTATGGGGCCGGGGCTATCGGACAACGGGAGCGCTTTCGAAATTTTTATCTGGCCAGGAGGCCTTGACGGATCCCTTTGCCTTAAAAGATATGGATTTGGCGGTTCAGAGGATCCATCGCGCTTTGGATGCAGGGGAGAGGGTGGCGGTCTATGGGGATTACGACTGTGATGGGATGATGGCTACTGTTTTGCTCTACCGCTATTTGGAATCGGTGGGCTGCGACGTCTGTTATTACATACCTGAACGGGACCGGGAGGGATATGGCCTCAATAAAAATGCTTTACGGCTGATCTATCAGGAGGGTATTCGCCTGGTGATCACTGTGGACAATGGGATCACAGCGGTGGAGGAAGCGGATTATGCAACCGACCTAGGACTAGATCTCGTCATCACGGATCACCACAAACCGCGTAGCATTCTACCTCGAGCTGTTGCTGTAGTGGATCCGCATCGTTTAGATGACGAAAGCGGCTGTGAGTATCTCTCCGGTGCAGGCGTGGCATTTAAGCTATGTTGTGCTTTGGAAGGCGAAAATGGCGATTTGCTGTTGGACCAATTTGGGGATCTTGTAGCGATTGCAACAGTGGCCGACATTGTCCCACTGGTTCGAGAGAATCGTGCGATTGTCCGCCGTGGATTGGCGCTTTTGGAGAATACAGAGAATCCAGGCTTGGAAGCTCTTTTGCAGGTATGCGGATTAAACGGAAAACATCTGTCCAGTGAAAACGTGGCCTTTGGATTGGTTCCCCGAATCAATTCTGCTGGACGGTTCGATCAAGTGGATCAGGCAATTGAACTGTTGATCTCGGAGGAGGAGGGGCTGGAGGAGATTGCTCAGAAGATCAACAACCTCAACAGCCAGAGAAAACAGGCCGAAGATCAGATTATCGAACAGATTTGGGAGCGTCTGGAAGCGGATCCATCCGTGCTTCAGGAGCGAATTGTCATCCTTTCTGGGGAGGGATGGCACCATGGTGTTGTGGGAATTGTGGCCTCGAGAATGGTGGAACGGGTTGGAAAGCCGTGCATTGTTTTCTCTCTGGAAGGGGAAAATGCACGAGGATCTGCCCGCAGCGTAGATGGTTTTTCCATCATTGATGCGATTGACGCCTGCTCTCAACATCTGTTGCGATATGGAGGACATGACCAGGCGGCTGGTTTGACCCTGCCGGTTGTGGATTTAGAGAAGTTCACCCGTCAAATCAACCTTTGGGCGGCACAGCACTACCCCGAGATGCCTGCCCTAGAGCTCTCTATTGCTGGCACCGTCTATCCCCGAGAGTTGACGGTTCCCCAGTTAGAGCCCCTAAGCAGCCTAGAACCTTTTGGATGTGGGAATGAAGTACCCGTTTTTCAAATTTCCCAATGTACGATTCAAGGGATCTACTCCATTGGGGAAGGAAAGCACCTTCGATTGCGCCTATTGGGGGATGGCGTGGTTTTTTATGCGGTATATTTTGGCATGCGTCAGGAAAACTTTTCTTATGGGGTGGGGGATGTTGTAGATTTAGCAGTAACTGTGGATGTGGGGGAGTGGAACGGTGAGCGGCGTCTATCGATAAAAGTGAAAGATTTGCATCTTTCCGGCTTGGATTACAATCAACTTTACCATTGGGAGCAGATATACCAACAGCTCTGTCTTGGAGAAGCTGTTTCTGCTGAGGACCGGCTAATCCCAGACCGGAATGACATCGCAGTAGTCTATCGATATTTACGGGCTAGCAGCCCTCTCCATATTGCTGATGAAGTTCTCTATTGGCGGCTAGGGGGGCGGGTAACGGATTTGTGCCGTATGAAGCTGGCAGTGGATATTTTAGTGGAGATGGGGTTGGTGACGCGTCATGCTCTTCATGGAGGGAGTTGCCTGACAGTCGTAGAGAACCCCAGCCGTGTGGATATCAATCATTCGCAAATTTTGCAAAGGTTACAAAACTAGTTTTCGAAAACCCGGTTGCGGGCAATCGCCCGTGATGGAGGTAGGAGCAATGCAATACAGTACCATAGATGATTTAATGGAAAAAATAGACGCTTCAGGACGTGCTTATGATCGGGAAAAGATCCTGGAAGCGTATCAAGTTGCGGAGGCTGCCCATAATGGGCAATGCCGCGTTTCGGGGGAACCTTATATTTCCCATCCAGTGGCAGTGGCGATCATTTTGGTGGATCTAGGAATGGACAGCGAGTGTATCCAAGCTGCGCTGCTTCATGATGTAGTGGAGGATACCAATGTCACCAGTGAACAGGTGGGCAAGCAGTTTGGCCACGATGTGGAACTGCTTGTGAATGGCGTCACAAAACTGGGCAAGATCAGCTTCACCTCACGAGAGGAACAGCAAGCGGAAAATGTGCGCAAAATGTTGTTGGCAATGGCGCAGGACGTGCGTGTTATCATTATCAAACTGGCCGACCGGTTGCACAATATGCGCACGATTGAGGTGATGCCGGAGCAAAAACGTCGAGATAAGGCATTGGAGACCATGGAGGTCTATGCTCCATTGGCGCATCGGTTGGGAATCCGTGCTGTGAAGGAGGAGTTGGAGGACCGTTCCCTGCGTTATTTGGACCCAGTAGCCTATCATGAGATTGAGGCCATGCTGGAGTTGAAGAAAGCTGACCGGCAGGCATTTTTGGAAAAAATTAAAAAGAAAATCAAAGACCGTCTTGCGGGGGAGTACGACGATGCCTATGTGGATGGCCGTGTTAAGAGCATCTATGGAATCTACCGAAAGATGTATATTCAGAATAAATCCTTTGAAGAAATTTACGACATCTACGCGGTACGGATCATTGTAGATTCCATTTTAGAGTGCTACAACATTTTGGGAATCATCCATGACCTATTCCGTCCCATTCCCAACCGATTCAAAGACTATATCTCTACTCCAAAACCCAATATGTATCAGAGCTTGCATACTACGGTCATTGATAAAGAGGCCATCCCCTTTGAGGTACAGATTCGAACATGGGATATGCACCATACGGCCGAGTATGGTATCGCAGCTCACTGGAAGTATAAAGCTGGCATCACAGGGCGGGACAAATTGGAGGAGCGTCTGGCATGGATTCGTCAGCTGATTGAAAATCAACAGGGATCAGACGATGTGGAAGACATTGTCCGTTCGATCAAAAGTGACCTCTCCTCAGAGGAGGTGTATGTGTTTACACCCAAAGGGGATGTTATCAGCCTGCCGGTGGGTTCTACGGTCATCGATTTTGCCTACGCCATCCATTCAGCGGTGGGCAACCGCATGGTGGGCGCCAAGGTGGACGGCCGGATGGTAGCGTTGGACACCCAGGTGCGTACTGGGCAGATCATTGAGGTGATCACCACCAACGCCAAAGACCATGGCCCCAGCCGCGACTGGCTGAAGATGGTCAAAACCACTGAGGCGCGCAACAAAATTCGCAATTGGTTCAAAAAAGAACGGCGGGAGGAGAACATCCAACAGGGACGCTCCGAGCTGGAGAAAGAATTCCGCCGCAATATGATCAATTTGCCAGCAGAGAAGATGCAGGAATTCATCATTGCTGTGGCCAAACGCCAAAAGTTCGAAACGGTGGACGATTTTTTGGCGGCCATTGGGTATGGCGGTGTACTGCTCTCGAAAATCATGCCCCGGATACGGGACGATTATTTAAAACAGTACCGCACAGCGGAGCCAGAAAACCCAACCGACAAGGTCCAATTGAAAGAACACAAGCCGAAAGGCGCCTCCAGCGGCGTTATCGTGGAGGGGCTGGACAGTTGCTTGGTCAAATTTGCCCGCTGCTGCAATCCGTTGCCAGGGGATGAGATCATTGGGTTTATTACCCGAGGATACGGTGTCTCTATCCACAAAAAGGACTGCCAAAATGTCATCAACTCCTTGGGAGATCCCAACAATGCCGACCGCTGGGTCAAGGCGGAGTGGGCCATGGGAGCCGCCAAAAAGGAGCATTTCAAGAGCACCATTGAAATTGTAACCGATGATCGGATTGGGGTGTTGGCGGATATCTCGGTTTCCCTATCCAATATGCGCATCTCCATCAATACGTTGATGGCTCGGGAGGCAAAGAGCGGCCAAAATGTGGTGACAGTGACCTTTACCGTTTCAGATAAGGAGCAACTCAATTTTATCATTGGGGCGCTTCGGAAGATCCCTGGGGTTGTCAGTGTATCCCGTTCTACGCAGTGAAAAGGAAAGGTGAAATAGATGAAAGCGATTTTGCAGAGAGTCTCCTTTGCATCCGTGAAAATAGAGGGAGAAGTAACCGCTCAAATTGGGAAAGGATTGGTCGTACTCCTAGGAGTTATGGGACCGGACGACGTGGAAGAGGCGGATTTTTTGGCGGCGAAAACAGCAGGGCTGCGGATTTTTGAGGATGAAAATGGGAAGATGAACCGCTCTTTGCTGGACATTTCCGGAGATCTACTGGTGGTAAGTAACTTTACTCTCTGCGCTGACGCCCGTCATGGGCGCCGTCCTTCATTTACAGATGCTGCTCCGCCGGCTCGGGCCAACGCGCTGTATGAGCGATTTGTAGCGGCGGCAAAGGATGAGGGGGTCGGCCGTGTCTATACTGGCCAATTTGGCGCGGACATGTTGGTGGATATCCAAAATGACGGGCCGGTGACCATTTTGCTGGATACCGATCAACTAATGAAGTAATGAGGGGGAAGTGCTTTGCAGATCTATACCCAAGTGGTGGGAGAGATGGAGGTCAACTGCTATATTGTGGAGCAGGATGGGGCCTGTGTGGTCATCGATCCCGGAGAGGAAGCCGCTCGGTTGATCTCCTTTTTGGAGGAAAAGAAGCTTTGTCCAACCCATATCCTGTTGACCCACGGCCATTTTGACCACATTGGCGGTGTAAATCCCCTCCGCGAGAAGTTTGCCTGCCAGCTGGCAATTGGAGCGGGAGATGCCTCCATGCTGTCCGACCCCCATAAAAGTTTAGGCGTCATCTCTGGGAAGCCTCTGGATCATTTCTATATGGTTCCGGATCTGCTTTTCAGGGAAGGAGAGATTCTACAGGTGGGGCCTTTGCGTTTTCAGGTGTTGGAGACGCCGGGACATACACCCGGAGGCGTCACCTATCTGTGCGGCGACGCACTATTTACGGGTGACACACTTTTTGCGGGAAGTGTGGGACGTACCGACTTTGAAGGAGGCAGCCCCATTGAGATGAGCCGGTCGGTAAAGCGGTTGGCGTCTCTGGAAGGGGACTATCAGGTACTGCCAGGACATGGGCCAAGCAGCCGTCTATCTTGGGAGCGGACACACAACTTCTATATGAGGGCGGGGGGCTATGCAGGTCTATCTTGAAGGCCATTCGTTTGGCTACGAAGTACAGCGGATTGTACAGATGTTTTTCCCAGGAGAAAAGGTGGAAACCATCTCCGGCCCGCCAAAACCGGGGGAAATTGCGGGGATTCACACTCGTCTGGCGGATGGTCTGGTATCCGTCATCTATTTGCCAACCGGACAGTCGGAATTTGACGATTGGGAATCTGGGGATACAAAAACCCAGTTGGAACACAAGTTTGGAGTGGTACTCTATCAATTGCTTTCCCAGGTGACCGGGATACGGCCCCCGTGGGGGATTTTAACAGGGGTGCGCCCAGTAAAGCTACTGGTGCAGAAGCGGGCATGTGGAATGTCAGGCCAGCCTCTGAAGGAGTATTTTTGCCGGGACTGTCTGGTAAGTGAAAACAAGTATCACCTGGCGCTTCAAACGGCGGAGAAGGAGCAGAAGATTCTCCGGCGGTCTACCCCTGACAGTTTTTCGCTCTATGTCTCCATCCCATTCTGTCCTACAAGATGTGCCTATTGCTCCTTTGTCTCCCATTCTGTGGAGCAGGCAGCCAAGTTGATGCCAGACTATCTAGAAAAACTGTGCCGGGAGTTGGAAGAGACAGGCAGGATTGCAGCACAACTGGGATTAAAGTTGCGGACGGTCTATTTTGGGGGCGGTACGCCCACCACTTTATCCGCAAGTCAGCTAGAACAGGTTATGAATGTGTTGAAAGAGTCTTTCGATCTCTCTCAGATCTGGGAGTATACGGTGGAGGCAGGACGGCCGGATACTGTGACACTGGAAAAGATGCAGGTTCTTAAGCGGGGTGGTGCCACTCGGGTGAGCATCAACCCCCAAACCCTTTCGGAACAGGTGCTGCGGGCCATTGGCCGCCGGCATACAGTTGACCAATTTTTCCAAGCCTGGGAGATGGCCCGGGAGGCTGGGTTCCATCAGATCAATGCAGATTTGATCGCTGGCCTCCCGCAAGATACGTTTTCTGGCTTCCAGCGCACGGTGGAAAGGGTGCTCCAGCTGTGTCCAGAAAATGTAACGGTACATACTCTGACGGTGAAACGATCCGCCCGTCTTACCTTTGAAGAAGCTCGCGGAGAATTGGAGATGGTAGGGGAGATGGTGGATTTCGCCCGTAAGGCCATGACAGAGGCGGGGCTCTCCCCGTATTACCTCTACCGTCAAACGGGGACGCTGGGCAATTTAGAGAATGTCGGCTATGCTCTACCCGGTACGGAAGGGCTCTATAACGTCTATATTATGGATGAAACCCACTCCATCTTGGCAGTGGGGGCGGGCGCTTCCACCAAACTGCGTCACCCTAAAACGGGCGCCTTGACGAGGATTTATAATTATAAATATCCTTATGAATATCTTTCCCGGTTTCCGGAGGTGCTCCATCGAAAAGAAAAGATTTTGGAATTTTATCATTCTTAATGCGAATCCGGCGGGAGCGCTTGTCAAGAGATAGATGATGTGATATGATGCAAAAAGAAGTTTTCGATGAATCAAGGAGGAGTCTACATGGGAAAATTTGACGATCTGCTTTTAAAGGCGAAAGATTTGGCGGGAGTCGCTGGCAATAAAGCCCAAGAGGTGGCGGAGTTGACAAAATTAAAACTCCAAGCGACCCAGATGCGCAATGAGATTGACTCCAATTACATGAAGTTGGGTGAGATCATTTACGAGTTGAATAAAAACGGGACGCAAAACGAGGAATTGGTGAGTATGTGCGTCGCGGAAATTGAAGCAAAGCTCAAAGAGTTGGACGAGATCAATCAAAAGATCAATGAGATGAAAAAGGTGGTCAAATGTCCGGACTGTGGGGCAGAGAGTCCGGTGGGATCTTTGTTCTGTTCCCGTTGTGGAGCTTCCCTTTCGATGGGTGAAGATTCCCGGAATGCAGAGAATTTTCAAGAGGAAGAAGGAGCGGCTTCCACCTCGGAACATGGGATTTCCGAGACGGATGCCCCGGAAGAAACAGAAACTTCGGAGACCTCCTTGCCGGAAGAAACAAAATAAAATGCTTGAAGTAGATCTTCCTTTTGACAGCGGCGTTTTGCCGCTGTCATTTCTTGTGAAATGAGGTATTTGAGTAGAGATGGAAGCAGCGCAACGAAAAGAAAACAAAATGGGCGTCCAGCCGGTGGGAAAACTATTGATCTCTATGTCCCTTCCCATCATGGTTTCTATGTTGGTACAGGCGCTTTACAATATTGTGGATAGTATCTTTGTGGCACAGCTGAGCGAGAATGCATTGCGGGCGGTTTCTTTGGCGTTTCCCGTACAAAATTTGATCATTGCCGTGGGGGTAGGGACTGGTGTTGGCATTAACTCCTTAGTATCCCGAAGGTTGGGAGAGCGCCGCTTTGAGGAGGCAAATCGAGCTGCGGAAAACGGTGTGTTTTTAGGTGTCTGTAGTTGGATCGTATTTGCTATATTAGGGGTTCTGTTTTCTCGGCCGTTTTTTGAGCTCTTCACGGCAGATCAGGAGGTTATCCAGATGGGAGTGGACTATCTCCTCGTCTGTACCGTTTTCTCTTTTGGTAGTTTTTTGCAACTGGTCACCGAGCGGATTTTACAGGCCACTGGAATCACTATTTATAACATGATTACCCAGGGAACAGGCGCGATCTTGAACATCATTTTGGACCCCATTTTTATTTTTGGTTACTTTGGGGTCCCGGCGATGGGAGTGAAAGGTGCGGCTATCGCTACGGTGATGGGACAAATTGTGGCAATGATCCTGGGCTTTGTCTTTAATCATTACAAAAACCTGGAAATACGGATGGCTTTTCGGGGATTTCGGCCAGATATCAGAATTATCCAAGATATCTACCGTGTAGGGCTTCCCTCTATTATCATGCAATCCATTGCCACACCGATGACCATGGGTGTCAATAAGATTCTGACAGGGCTCAATGAAGTGGCGGTTTCCGTGTTTGGCGTTTACTTCAAACTGCAAAGTTTTGTCTTTATGCCAGTGTTCGGTTTGACAAATGGCATGGTTCCCATTGTGGCCTATAATTATGGTGCAAAATATCGAGATCGAATTGTGGGAACCATCCGGCATGCACTTTGCTATTCTGTGGGGATTATGTTGATAGGAATTTTCATCTTCCAACTGTTTCCGGACAGGCTGCTGTTGTTATTTGACTCCTCTGAGGGACAGGAATTGCTGATCCTGGGGATTCCAGCCCTACGGATTATCAGCTTCAGTTTTCCTTTGGCGGGCGTGGGAATTGTATTCTCCTCCGTGTTTCAGGCTGTTGGGAATGGGATGCTCAGTTTGGTGATGTCTTTGGTGCGGCAATTGGTGGTCATTTTACCGCTGGCCTGGCTGCTGGCTCGCTGGGCTGGATTGGGCGCCGTATGGTTTGCTTTTCCATTGGCAGAGCTTTGTTCTGTAGTACTGGCGATTATTATGTTTCGTAACCTTTATCAGAAATTGATCCGGCCTTTAAAGCCTGCTACGGGAGACTCCTGAGATTTTATAGAGTTCGTCATATTAAAAACCCCCTGGTTCTATGCCAGGGGGTTTTTAATATGGAAGAATCTCAATTTGTTAGTCTGATAAACTGATACTATAACACCACATTATCGGGATATAGGTATATTGTATAAAATACAAGTATATATTTTTTAAATTTTTGTTGAAAAAGATGGCTTTTATAGTAAAATAAAAGAAGTTCACTGGATTATGGAAAGGAGAACACCCTCATGGAATACCCCCAGAGGATGAAAGAGGTCGTACTGGATGGGCACAGTCTGACTTTGGAGGCATTTGTTGCTGTTGCCCGATTTGGAGCGCATGTCGCACTATCGGAGCGCGCAAAAGAATCCATTATGCGTTCTCGGGCGTTGGCAGAAAAGATCGCTCGTGAGAAACGGGTGGCTTATGGAATTACCACTGGGTTTGGAGATTTTGCCACTGTAGCAGTTTCGGATGAGTTGAGCAGCCAACTTTCTACCAACCTGATTCTGAGCCACTGCACCGGAACTGGGGAACCCTATAGCCAAGAACAGGTACGCGGCATGATGGTATTACGTGCCAATGCCCTATGCGTGGGCCTCAGTGGTGTGCGCCTCGTTTTAGTGGAGCTTTTGGTAGAGATGTTGAATCGGGGAGTAACTCCAGTTGTCCCTCAAAAGGGGTCGTTGGGCGCCTCAGGGGACTTGGCGCCTCTCTCCCACATGGGGTTGGTGTTGTTGGGACGCGGTGAAGCATTTTTCCAGGGGAAGCGATTACCTGGTAAAGAAGCAATGGCCCAGGCCGGCCTCCAGCCATTAAAGGCATTGGCTTGTAAAGAGGGACTGGGCATCACAAATGGGACCTGTGCCATGACGAGCGTGGGCGCATTGCATCTCTACGATGCCATCCAAACTGCCCGAATGGCGGATGTTATCAGCTCCTTAAGCTTTACAGCGCTGGCAGGGCAGCTGGACTCCTTCCAGGAGCGAATGCACGCCGCCAGAGGCCAGTTGGGACAGATCCAGGTGGCTAGAAACTTTCGGATGCTCACCCAGGGAAGTGAAATCTTGGAACGCTGTCAAGGGGCGCGGGTTCAGGACGCCTATGCCCTGCGTTGTATCCCTCAAGTGCATGGCGCAGTCCGGGACGCCCTGGACTTTATCAGAAGCAAGGTGGAGATCGAACTCAATGCAGTCACAGACAATCCGTTGCTCTTCTGTGAGGATGAGGCAGTGATCTCAGGTGGAAACTTCCATGGGGAGCCCATGGCGCTGCCCTTTGACTTTTTGGGTATTGCGTGCGCAGAGCTGGGCAGTATTTCAGAACGGCGGATCGAGCGGATGGTAAATGCGGCGCTTTCTAACGGCTTAACTCGCTTTCTGACCCTACATGAGGGGATCAACAGTGGGTTTATGATTGTCCAGTATGCCGCAGCCTCCATGGCCTCAGAAAACAAAGTGTTAGCCCATCCCGCCAGTGTGGATTCCATCCCATCCTCTGCCAACCAGGAGGACTTTGTCTCTATGGGGACCACTGCAGCCCGGAAGGTTGGGCCAATCTTGGAGAACACCCGTTCCGTACTGGCCTATGAGCTGTTCACTGCCTGTCAAGCGGTCGATATCCGGCGCCTAAGCGGAACCTATGGCAGAGGACTCTCCCCAGTGGGAGAGGCTTTGTTCTCCCATGTGCGCAAAAAGGTGGCATTTTTGGAGGAGGACCGGGAACTTTGGCCGGATATCCAGCAGGTGGAGGCAATGGTCCGCAGCGGTGAGCTGCTGGATCTGGTGGAGTCCTTTGTTCCGAATTTTCAATAAAGCTTAGTCCTGTTCCCCTTTCTGCTTCTGTTCCTTGCCGGTTAGGACAGATCGGTATCCACCAGAGCCATAATGTAGGGCTGTACTAATTCTGGTGATGGTAGTGCTGCTCACTGGAAGTTTTCCGCGAATAGCGTCGTAGCTTTCCCCGGCCAGCAGTAACTTCGCCACCTGGAACCGCTGGGAGAGGTGAATCAATTCCTGCATAGTACATAGATCCCGTAGGAAAGCATAGCATTCTTCCGCGTTGTTTAAGGAAACAACAGCTTCCACCAGTTCTTGAAGATGTTTTTGATTAACCTGTTCAGGGTAAGACATCATACGATCCTCCAACGCTACGTTCAAATGACCATTTTGATCAATTGTACCATAAATTTAGAAAAAAAGATAGGAGGCTGACCCATGGCGTACAATCCGAGAGCTGCAATGACCATCCGTCTGGACGACGAACTTCCAGGCGATCCAACTTTTGTGCCCGGCTGCCGCAGGGCTCCCCGCAGGGAGGCCCACCTCAGCGAGGCGGACAAAGCCTTGGCGATTGCCAACGCCCTGCGCTATATCCCTCCCCAGCATCATGCCCAAATGGCAAAGGAGTTTGCCCAGGAATTGGCAGAACATGGCCGCATCTATGGCTATCGTTTCCGCCCTGCGGGGCGGATCTATGGAAAGCCCATAGACCAATATAAGGGGAACTGCGTGGAAGCCAAGGCCTTTCAGGTGATGATCGACAACAATCTGGATTTCGATGTGGCCCTCTATCCCTATGAGTTGGTGACCTATGGGGAAACCGGGCAGGTCTGCCAAAATTGGATGCAGTACCGGTTGATTAAAAAGTATCTGGAAGTCATGACCGATGAGCAGACCCTGGTAGTCATGTCTGGTCATCCTCTGGGGTTATTCCATTCTCATAAAATGGCGCCTCGCTGTATCATTACCAATGGGCTCATGGTGGGTGCCTTTGACGATCAGAAAAACTTCAATCGAGCCGCTGCCTTGGGGGTCGCCAACTACGGCCAAATGACAGCGGGGGGATGGATGTATATCGGCCCCCAGGGGATCGTCCATGGGACATTTAATACACTGCTCAATGCTGGCCGGTTAAAATTGGGGATTCCGGAGGATGGAAACTTGGCCGGGAAATTGTTTGTCTCCGCGGGCCTAGGCGGTATGAGCGGAGCGCAGGGGAAGGCGGCAGAGATTGCCGGCGCGGTATCCATTATCGCTGAGGTGGACGACTCCCGTATAGAGACCCGCTATACCCAGGGGTGGGTCAGCGAGCGGACCGACCGTTTGGACCAAGCTTGGGCAATGGCCCAAAGGCACCTGGCGGAAAAGACACCCTGCGCCATTGCCTATCATGGCAATGTAGTGGATCTGTTGGAATATCTGTATGCCCATGGGGTCCATGTGGATCTCATGAGTGACCAGACCTCCTGCCACGTCCCCTATGAGGGTGGATACTGTCCCCAGGGGCTAACATTTGAGCAACGCACCGAAATGCTGGATCAGGATCCAGCGGGATTTCGGGTACTGGTGGATCAAACCCTGCGCCACCACTATGAATTGATCTGCAAGTTCCACGAGCAGGGTACCTACTTTTTTGACTATGGAAATAGCTTCTTAAAAGCAGTTTTTGATGCGGGAGTGACCTCTGTCTGCAGGAATGGGGAGAACGACCTGGACGGCTTTGTGTTTCCCTCCTATGTAGAGGACATCCTAGGTCCCTGCCTCTTTGATTTTGGTTACGGTCCTTTCCGCTGGTGCTGCCTATCCGGGAAGCCAGAGGACCTAGATAAAACCGACGCTGCTGCGGCGCAATACATTCTGGCCCACAACCGCCGCTACCAGGACTATGACAACTACATTTGGGTACGGGACGCTAAGAAGAACAAATTGGTGGTGGGAACCCAGTGCCGGATTCTCTATCAGGATGCTATGGGGCGGATGAATTTGGCATTGACCTTCAATGATATGGTCCGCAGAGGGGAGATAGGTCCGGTGATGTTGGGCAGGGATCACCATGATACTGGCGGCACCGATTCTCCCTTCCGGGAAACCTCTAACATCAAGGACGGTTCTAACATTATGGCAGATATGGCAGTTCAGTGTTATGCGGGGAACGCCGCCCGAGGGATGAGTCTGGTTGCTCTCCACAATGGGGGAGGTACTGGTATCGGTAAGGCTATCAACGGCGGTTTCGGCATGGTATTAGACGGCTCTGAACGGGTGGACACCATCCTGCGGATGTCCATGCCGTGGGACGTGATGGTAGGCGTCTCCCGCAGGGCATGGGCCAGAAATGAAAATGCCCTGTCCATCGCTGCCGCCTACAATGAGCTATATGCCGGTCAGGATCACATTACCCTTCCTTACTTGGCGGATAGCCAGATGATCCGAGAGACGCTTCGTGCGGTGGAGTAAACGGACCAGAAGGGAGGAAACTGGCAGATGGAGCGTCTATTGGTGAAAAATATTGGGCGGCTTGCCACCCCTCTAGGTCGCACTGCCCGAAATGGTCCCCGACAGGGAGAGATCCAGGTACTACAGAACGCCTGGGTATTGATCGAAGAGGGAATCATTTCCAAAGTTGGGGAAGGAGCCCCTCCCCAACTTCCAGTGGAGATCGTTTTGGACGCCGGTGGGCGCTTGGTGACCCCTGGGCTGGTGGACGCCCACACACACCTGGTCTTTGGGGGATGGCGACAGAACGAATTAGGACTCAAGTTGCATGGGGTACCTTACCTGGATATCCTTGCCCAGGGAGGTGGAATCCTCTCCACTGTGATGTCCACACGGGCAGCTGCGCAACATCAACTGGAAGAGAAGGCGCGGAGGGCGTTGGATGAGATGCTCTCGTTTGGGACCACCACCTGCGAGGCGAAAAGTGGCTATGGCTTATCCACATCGGAGGAGTGTAAACAGCTGCGAGCCATCCGAAAACTGCACAGGGATCACCCGATAGACCTGGTGGCCACCTTCCTGGGGGCTCATGCTCTGCCGAAGGAGTATCAGGGACACCGAAAGGAGTACCTGCATCTACTCTGTGAGGAAATGATACCGGCTGTGGCGAAGGAAGGATTGGCGGAGTTTTGTGACGTGTTTTGTGAAACTGGCGTCTTTACAGCGGAGGAGGCCAGGGAGATCCTATTGTGTGGCAAGCGATATGGATTGCGGCCCAAAATTCATGCTGATGAGATCGACCCCATTGGCGGGTCCCAGGTGGCGGGGGAGGTAGGGGCCATTTCTGCGGAGCACCTCATTGTCTGCCCTCCGGAAGGGATCGCCAGCATGGCACGGGGAGGGACGGTGGCCTGCCTATTGCCGGCTACTAGCTTCTATCTGGGGGCTTCCTTTGCTCCCGCACGGGAACTGGTTGCGGCGAAAGTACCTGTGGCATTGGCTACCGATTTCAATCCGGGTTCCTGCCCCTGTTTAAACATGCAGCTGGTAATGAATTTGGGGTGTCTGAAATATCGGCTCACCCCGGAAGAGGTGTTGACTGCCGTGACCCTCAATGGGGCGGCAGCGGTGGGGCGGGCAGATAGGATTGGTTCCATAGAGCCTGGAAAACTGGGGGATCTTGTCCTTTGGGAGGCTGAGGATCTGGATTATCTCTGTTACCGCTTGGGCAGCAACCTGGTTCATACAGTGGTTAAACGAGGTAAACTCTATACCAATCGATTGGGCTGAGGCCCTTGGAGGAAAGAATATGGCAAAATTGGTGGAATGTATTCCAAACTTTAGTGTCAGTAAGGAGCGGGACCCCGAGACTTTCCAAGGATTAGTGGATACGGCAAACCAGATTCCCGCTTGTACTGTATTGGATATTCAAAGCGATGGGGACCACAACCGCTGTGTATTTACCCTGGTCGGGTCCCCAAACGCAATTGAAGAGGCGGCCTTTCAACTGACTAAAAAAGCAACAGAGACCATTGATTTGACAAAGCATATAGGACAGCATCCCAGGATGGGCGCTACCGATGTGATCCCCTTTGTCCCTACTATGGATATGACGGTGCAGGAGTGCGTAGAGATGAGCAAACGGGTGGCGGAGCGCATTTGGAGGGAGCTTCAGGTGCCGTCCTTCCTCTATGAGGACTCCGCGACCGCGCCCCATCGAGTCAACCTTGCCAGCATCCGTAAAGGCCAATTTGAGGGGATGTCAGAAAAACTGCTCCAACCGGAGTGGGCCCCGGATTTTGGAGATCGTAAAATCCATCCCACAGCCGGAGTGGTGGCGGTGGGGGCTCGGATGCCCTTGATCGCTTTCAACATCAATCTGGACACTGCTGATTTGGAGATTGCCAACCAAATCGCAAAGGCGGTGCGCTGTTCGGGCGGCGGCTTCAAATATTGCAAGGCCATTGGGGTTATGCTCCATGACCGAAAGATTGCGCAGGTTTCCATGAATATGACCAACTACGAGGGGACACCGCTTTACTATGTATTTGAGATGGTGCGTGCTTTGGCTGACCGTTGGGGTGTGCGGATCATTGGCAGCGAGTTGGTGGGACTTACCCCGGCAAAAGCGCTGTTGGATTGTGCGGAATATTACTTAAAGCTGGAAAACTTTGATTGCCGCCGTCAAGTGATGGAATATCACTTGATTGGGATGGAATAGGGAGGAATTTATGAAACTGGAAGAATTGACAGTGGGCAGCTTTTCAGAATTGTTGGCATCCGAAGCTCCCGCGCCAGGCGGAGGCTCCACTGCCGCCTTGGGAGGCGCTTTGGGTGCTGCACTCACAGCGATGATCTGTCGGCTGACCGTGGGAAAAGAAGCGTTTGCCGAACATCGGGAATCTCTATTGCAAATACAACAACAGGCGGACTTTCTGCGCATCCAGTTGTTGCAGCTTATGGAGCAGGATACACAGGCGTTTTTGCGGGTGAGTGAGGCATTCGCCCTGCCGAAAAATACACCGGAAGAGAAGTCCGTGCGTTCAGCAGCTATACAGGAGGGCCTTAAGGGGTGTACGGAAACGCCACTGGAACTAATGCGTTTAGCTGATCGGATTTTGCAGTTGGCCGCCTCTTTAATCGGTCGATTCAATCAGAACGCGGCCAGCGATTTAGGAGTAGCAGCGCTCTGTCTAAAGGCAGCCATCCAAGGCGCTTGGCTCAATGTACTGATCAATGTGGGGAGTCTGAAGGATAAGCAATTGGCGGAGCAATTTCGCAGGGAAGGGGAAGCTCTCCTCCACCGAGCGCTACCTGCAGCGGACCAGCTTTATCGCTCGGTGGAAGAGTTGATCCGTTAGACGGTTTTGTCCTGATCGCAAACTGGAGAGTTGAGGAGGGAACTTGATATGAGTTCCCTCCCTTTTTTAAAGCATATTTTTCTATTTTCCTCAATGAAAATCCCTTTCATTCGGCAAATGGGGGCTGGAAAAGGGACTCTGGATATGCTATGATGGAATAGACTGATGAAGTAAAGGCGGGCGAACTGCAATGCCCGTTGGAAAGAGGGAGTATCGTGAAAAGAACGGAGATCAAAGAATTGTTTGCCGCTGGAGAGGCGCTATCCGACCAGGTGGTGACTGTAGGCGGTTGGGTGCGCACCATCCGGGATTCCAAAGCCATCGGCTTTGTAGAGTTAAATGACGGCTCCTGTTTTCGTAATTTACAGGTGATTTTAGAGCAGGAAAAGTTGAGTAACTATGCAGAGGTGGTCCACTACAATGTGGGAAGCGCCTTAGTGGTTACTGGGAAAGTGGTCCTGACACCGCAGGCAAAGCAGCCTTTAGAGATCCATGCGGAAACGGTGTCGTTGGAGGGTGCCTCTACTTCCGACTATCCTCTGCAGAAGAAACGCCATTCTCTGGAGTTTTTGCGTTCCATTGCCCATTTGCGTCCCCGGACCAACACATTTGAAGCAGTTTTTCGGGTGCGGTCGGTGGCGGCCTATGCGATCCACAAGTTTTTTAATGAACGTGGATTTGTGTATGCCCATACTCCGATTATCACAGGCAGCGATGCTGAGGGAGCGGGGGAGATGTTCCGGATCACTACCCTGCCTGCCCAGAATCCGCCCCTGGACGACCAGGGGAACGTGGATTTCTCTCAGGATTTCTTTGGGAAGTCCACTAATCTAACCGTTTCCGGTCAGCTGGAGGCGGAGTGTATGGCCATGGCCTTTGGAAAGGTATATACCTTTGGCCCCACCTTCCGGGCGGAAAATTCTAATACCACCCGTCATGCGGCGGAGTTTTGGATGATCGAGCCAGAGATCGCTTTCGCGGATCTGGAAGACGACATGGAGCTGGCGGAGGACATGGTGAAATACATTCTCAGCTATGTGATGGAGCAGTGCCCTCAGGAGATGGAGTTCTTCAACAACTTCTATGATAAGGGA
>CAJFPF010000099.1 GCA_904398655.1 uncultured Anaerotruncus sp.
CTCCCACCAGAACTACTCCTCTTTGGGCGACTACATCTTCCGTAACACCCCGACCCAGGCCCTGGAGACCGCTGCCTATGCCGAGTACGTATATAACGACCTGGGCATCCGCAGCGTCTGCATCCTGAACGTCAACGACGACTGGGGCAACAACATCGCCACCATCTTCACCGACACCTTCACCGAGATGGGCGGCGAGGTTCTGAGCTCTGAGTCCTACCTGCCCAACCAGACCACCGACTTCACCCCCATGATCTCCAAAGCGAAATCCTTGGATCCTGAGGCGTTCTTCCCGGTGGCCTACTACCAGGATTCCGCCAACATCCTCAAGCAGGCTGACGGCCTGGATTGGCATCCCCAGATGATCCTCTCCAGCTCCTGCCTGAAACAGGAACTGATCGACCTGGCTGGCGACCTGGCCAACGGCTGCTTCCTGATGAACTGCTACACCCCTGACATCGACACCGACCGCTTCAGAGAGGTCGTGGGCGAATATGAGAAGCGCACCGGCAATGCGGGCGACGCCTTCCTGATGCAGACCTACGATGTGGTCATGCAGCTGGCCACCGCCATCAACGAGGCGGGCACTGATGATCCTGTCGCGGTCCGGGATGTCCTGGCCAACATGAAAGACTATGAGTGCTTGGCTGGCACCTACAGCATGAACGAGGTCGGCGACGCGGTCCGTCCGCTGCAGCCCATCCGCGTCATCGATGGTGAGTTTGTGAACATCAGCAACGGCGATCCCTCTGCGGAGGGTTCTGCGGCCACCGAAGAGGCTGCTTCTTCTGAGGCTGCTGAGGAGACCACCTCTGAGGTCGCGACTGAAGAGGCCGCTTCTTCCGAGGCTGCTGCCTAATCATTGCGTTCTATCTTCCCACCCGGCGGGGGTTTCCCCGCCGGCAAAAAAAGCGCCCTGGATTTTCCAGGGCGCTTTTTTTATTTAGGATAAATTTCTCCTGGAAAAACGCCGCTTGCCCCTTGCGCGGGCCGCCGGGTTGTAGTAAACTGGTTAGGATCAAAAACTAGAGAACGGGAGGATGATCGATTTGAAAGCCCTGATCGATCCTATGGACCTCTCCGCCCAGCAGGTGGAGGAGATCCTGGACCTGGCGGACCGCATCATCGCGGACCCCAAGGCCTATGCCCACAAGTGCGACGGCAAAAAGCTGGCAACCCTCTTTTATGAGCCCTCCACCCGGACCCGCCTGAGCTTTGAATCAGCCATGTTGGAGCTGGGGGGCAGTGTCATTGGCTTTGCCTCTGCGGATTCCTCCTCCGCCTCCAAGGGGGAGAGCGTAGCGGATACCATCCGGGTGATCGGCTGTTACGCGGACATCGCCGCCATCCGCCATCCCAAGGAGGGCGCAGCCCTGGTGGCGGCTCAGAATGCCTCCATCCCGGTTATCAATGCCGGGGACGGCGGCCACCAGCACCCCACCCAGACCCTCACCGACCTGCTCACCATCCGTTCGTTGAAAGGGCGGCTGCACTCCCTGACCTTGGGGCTGTGCGGGGACCTGACCTTTGGCCGCACCGTCCACTCCCTGATCCGGGCGATGATGCGCTATGAAAACATCCGGTTTGTTTTGATCTCCCCCCGGGAACTGAAGATCCCGGATTACATCCGGGAGGAGATGGTGGCCAAACAGATCCCCTTCCAGGAGGCAGAGCGCCTGGAGGACGTGATCGGAGACCTGGATATCCTCTATATGACCCGGGTCCAGCGGGAGCGGTTCTTCAATGAGGAGGACTATATCCGTCTGCGGGACAGCTACATCCTGGATATGCCCAAAATGGAGATGGCCAAACCGGACATGATCGTCCTGCACCCCCTGCCCCGGGTGAACGAGATCTCGGTGGAAGTGGATAAGGACCCCAGAGCCTGCTATTTCAAACAGGTGCTCTACGGCAAGTATGTGCGCATGGCGCTGATGCTCAAAATGCTGGAGGTGGAAGGATGCTGAACATTGACAGCCTGGAGCGTGGCCTGGTCATCGACCATATCGAGGCGGGCAAGAGCATGGAGATCTATAAATTTTTGAACCTGGACAAGCTGGACTGCAGCGTGGCCATCATCAAAAACGCCCGCAGCAAGAAGACCGGCAAAAAGGACATCATCAAAATTGAGGATACGTTGGATATCGATCTGGACGTTTTGGGGTTTGTTGACCCCAATATTACGGTCAATGTCATCGACGGAGGCCGGATTGTGGAGAAAAAACACCTGACCATGCCCAAGCAGGTGGTAAATGTGGTGCGGTGCAAAAACCCCCGCTGCATCACCTCCATTGAGCAGGAGCTGCCCCAGGTGTTCAACCTGGTGGAGGGGGCGGGCGGCGACCATCCGGTCTACCGCTGCGCCTATTGCGAGCAGGAATACTCCCCCAAGAAATGACGGAAGGTGGCGGCGATTTTGGTTATCATCGAGATGGAGAATGGCAAGCAGATCAAACTGGAGCTCTATCCGGACAAGGCCCCCCAGACGGTGGAGAACTTCAAAAAGCTGGTGCAGCAGGGGTTCTATGACGGACTGATCTTCCACCGGGTGATCCAGGGGTTCATGATCCAAGGCGGCGATCCGGAGGGAACCGGTATGGGCGGCCCTGGGTACACCATCAAAGGGGAATTTTTGGCCAATGGGGTGCCCAACGACCTGCGGCACACCCGCGGGGTGATCTCCATGGCCCGGGCCAGCGACCCTAATTCGGCAGGCAGCCAGTTTTTCATCATGCACGCTGACGCCCCCCATTTGGACGGACAGTACGCAGCCTTTGGGCGTGTGGTGGAGGGGATGGACGCGGTGGACGAGATCGCCGGGACACCGGTGGACTACGCCGACCGCCCCCGCCAGGATCAGCGGATGAAAAAGGTCACCTGGGTGGAGGACTGAGGGCCTCAGAAAATGGTTAAAGGTTCTTAAAACCGAGATGCCGGCGCCTTTTTAAAAGGGTGCCGGCATCGGCTATATCAAGAGATAGGAAAGGATGAATCCTATGAAGGAGCTGCGGAGGAAGCGGGCGGTCGCCCAAACAGCCGCCAACGGAAAGGAGTTGATGAATCGACACAAATAAGGAGGAAATTTTATGAAAAAAATCCCTGATCCCAATGTGGTGTTCCCCAACAGCTATGGGACCAGCTGCTTTCTAAAAAATGTGATACACGCTCCCAACATCCAAGTGGGGGAATATACCTATTACGACGATCCCGATGACCCTACGGGGTTTGAAAAAAACAACGTCCTATTTAACTATCCGGAGTTTGGCGACCGGCTGGTGATTGGAAAGTTTTGCTCAATCGCCGCAGGAACTACGTTTATCATGGGCCCTGCCAACCACCGGACCAGCAGCGTCACCACCTATCCGTTCCACGTGTTTGGAGGGCTCTGGGAGGAGCGGACCCCCAATCACCTCTCGGAGCTTCCCTTCAAAGGGGATATTGTGGTGGGAAACGACGTGTGGATCGGGCGGAAAAGCGTCATCCTGCCGGGCGTCCAAATTGGGGATGGCAGCATCGTGGCGGCCTATTCAGTGGTGACCCGAAATTTTCCCGCCTATAGCGTGGTCGGCGGGAACCCGGCCCGCCTAATTAAAAAGAGGTTCCAGGATGGCCTCATTCAACTGCTACTGGAATTGAAGTGGTGGGATTTACCGCCTCAGGAGCTGGCCGAGATTCTTCCATTGCTCTGTGATCCGGATTTGGAAAAGGTGGAGCGGGAGCTGCGCCTGGTGCAAAAACGGCGGAAAACTGGGGGATCCACCCCCCTCTAAGAGCGCAGGGGGCGAGGGATGCTTGTTTTCCCTCGCCCCTCTTGCAATTCTATTTGGTCAAGGTGCCATTGGGGGTTTGGATCAGCAGAAGCAGGTTTTCCTCTGCCCCGGTGGTGGCGTTCACATAGGCCAGAAGCTGTTGGCCGCCGTCGGCGGTGGCTAAAAATTCATAACAGAACAGTTCATTTTGGCCGTCGGTGGGGATCAGCACCAAGCGGGAGGACTGGATGGAGAGCAGGGGGCTCACCGAGGCGGCCGCCTGTTGGGCGGTGAGGGTGGGGGAGGGCAGCGACCGCTGGCGGTGGTTGTTGATATAGCCCCGGGCGTCGTAGAAGGCGACAGACCCGTCATCCAGGGCGATCCCCACCTTGATGAGATCGGGATAGAGGAGGATGCCGTCCTGCACGGCCGCGTAGTTGATGATACATACCCCGTCCACCACTTCGTAGTAGGTGGCGTGCATCTGCGCCGCCCCCTGGTCCTCCAAAAACCGTCCTGCCCGCTGGATGGCGGCCTGGCGGGTGAGGCGCTGCTGCCCAATCTGGCGGCCGTCCAGCAGATAGGCCAGCACCCCGCCCGCCTTGGTGACAGCGGCAGTGCGCTCCTGGTTGGCAAAGACATAGCAGGGCATATGGGAGTTCTCATCGTCCTGGCGCTGGAGCTGAGTAGTGGGCAGGCCACAGGCCTGGGCGGCCACCGCGAGCGCACGTTCCGGGGAGACCTGCTCCATCCCCCGGGTGAGGACGGGATATTGGTTGAGCAGGTGGTCGGAGAACGGCCCGTCATAGATCAGAGTGGGATAGCCGGACATGGATTGTTCCGCCGACTCCCACTGATCAAAGAGGGCAGCGGAGGCCCCATCCTCCTCCTGGGGGGCGGGCAGTTCCGAAAGACGCAGCTCCCCCGTCTGTACTGCCAACAGGATTTCGTCCACATCCCCCTTCAATTGGGCGGCATAGTGGCGCAGAGCGTCCATGTTCTCCACCTCCTGGGCGGAGAGCGCCTCCCCGGCGGTGAGCTTTTTAGAGAGGGACATGGTGTAGTCCCCCACTTGGGAGAGGAACCGATAGACGGTGTCCAGCTGCAGTTCCCCCATGGGCAGGGAGGAGAGGGCGGCTTTGGCACCCCCGCTCTCCCGCCAGACCCTGGCGGAGAGCTGGGCGATCCGGGCAGGGGTGCCCAGATAGCGTCCCTTTTCCAGGTCGTCAGAGATATTTACCAGATAGCTGGAGAGCTCCCCCAGCGAGCGCAGGTATCCCTGTTCCAGCTGGCGCTGGTAAGCGGCGGCCCGCTGCCGCTGCCAAAAAGCCACCCCCAGCGCCACCAACACCGCCGCCAGGGAGAAGCTGATTACCCGGACCGCCGCCCGGCGGGTCAGAACAATTTTCATAGGAAAGGCCTCCTTCTAAAACAGGTGGGATGCCCTTAGTTTGCGGAAAAACTGCCAAAACATGCAGGCCCGGGGTGTTTGCGGGCAAAAAGGGCGGCGATTTCCCAAATGGGGAAATCACCGCCCTTGGTGGGTGGGATGTGGTCTGGCTCGATGGAGAAGGGCTACGCCTTGCGAATGGGGTGGCGGATGACCGTCCACCAGTTTTCGGGAGCTACCCTGCGGGCGTCGGAGAGGTAGATTTCGTGGTGAAACCGGTTCCCTCCCAGGTCATTCACATAGCCGTTTTGTGCCAGATAGGCGTCCATCAGGGCGATGGTGGCCGGTTCTGTGTCGAACGGGCCATGGTGCAGGATCTGTACACAGAGCCCCTCCGCAACCGTCAGATACTCCGCCGCGGAGCAATCCTGTTTTTTCTTCTTTGCAGCAACCTCCACCGCCCAATCAAAGTCCTCCTGACGGACAAAATCCGGCAGGCGGATGACAGAGATCCAGTGGAATGCGGCCTTGTTGGTACCGTCCGCCCTGTCTGTTTGCGACTGCCACCAAAACCCCTCCAGCGGCGGCACCACATAGTCGAAAAATCCGTCGATCTGGCGGCCGTTTTTGGGGCTCATCTTCAGGGTATAGGCCACAGCATACAGCACGCTGATCGCCTGCTGATAGGCACCGCCTGCCTGGTTGGGATCCCCCTGCCCCCGAACCGCGATGTAATTGGCTGGGGGGATCTCTACGATCTCTGGCTGGTCCTTGGGCAGATAAAATTCCCGATATTCCTTTTTAAAATCGAACGCCATAGACAGACCTCCCGGGAATCTGACGCAAAATCTTTGAAAATTCTTCATTTTTTCTTATTTTTCTTAGTATAAAATAAAGAAAAACTTTTTGCAAGTTCCGGCGGCAGCCGCAATCAGCTGCTTCGTCTCCCCGGCGCGTGGAAGCCTGGGGGACGGGCGGCTTTGCGTTGCACTTTTTGTTGAAATGTTGTATACTAAAAAAGACTGTGGCCCCCTGTCCAGCGGCGGATGGGGGTGCAAAAATTTTGCAGGAACGGGGGAACCGGATTTGGAAGAGCGGATGGCCTATCTGGACAACGCGGCCACCACCCGGGTGTGTGATGAGGCGGCCAGAGCGGCGGTGGAGATGATGCAGACCTGTTATGGAAACCCCTCCTCCCTCCACCGGCTGGGGGCGGCCTCTGCCCGGCGGCTTGCGGAGGCCCGGGAGGCGGTGGCCCAGCTGCTGGGCTGCCAGCCGGAGTGCGTCTATTTCACCTCTGGGGGCAGCGAGGCCAACAACCTGGCCATCTTTGGGGCGGCGGAGGCCAAAAAGCGCCGGGCGGATGAGATTGTCACCACCACCGCGGAACACTCCTCGGTGGGGGCGGCGGTGAAGCATCTGGAGGACCAGGGCTGGAAGGTCACCCGCATCCACCCCGACCAGAGCGGGCAGATCGATCCGGAGGCGGTGGCCCAGGCGGTCACCGGGCGCACCGCCCTGGTGAGCATGATGATGGTGAACAACGAGACGGGGGCCCTCTTCCCAGTGGAGGAGGCCGCCGCCCTCATCCGCCGCAAAAATCCCGAGACCCTCATCCATTGGGATGGGGTGCAGGCGTTCGGCAAACTGCCCCTGAAGGCTGCCCGCATGGAGGTGGACCTCCTCAGCGTCTCTGGCCACAAGATCCAAGGCCCCAAGGGGTCCGGGGCGCTGTATGTGCGCCGGGGGGTGCGGGTGCTGCCTCTGATCTATGGGGGCGGACAGGAGCGGGGGATCCGCTCGGGTACCGAAGGGCTGCCCGCTCTGGTGGCCATGGGGGCCGCCTGCCAGCGGCTCCAGGGCCAGCTGCCCGCCCTTTGGAAGCGCACCGCCGGCCTGCGGGACAGCCTGTTGGAGCGGCTGGAGGGGATCCCCCAGGTGCGGGTGAACTCCCCGGCGGATGCCTCCCCCTATATTTTGAACTTCTCGGTACCCGGCTACCGGTCGGAGAATATGCTGCACTTTTTGGAGAGCCGGGGGGTGTTCGTCTCCAGCGGTTCCGCCTGCTCCAAGGGAGCGGTGAGCCCGGTGCTCACCTCCATGGGGCTACCCCCGGCGGTGGTGGACAGCGCCCTGCGGGTGAGCCTGATCTATGACACCCAGCCGGAGGACCTGGACCAGCTGTTGAGCGCCCTTCAGGAGGGGATTGCCACCGTGGCCCACCGGTGAGCCAATGAAAACGGGAGAGGATTGTGTATGAGAGAGATTGTGCTGCTTAAATGCGGGGAGCTGGCTCTGAAGGGCCTCAACCGCCGCAATTTTGAAGAGGTGTTGATGAAAAACTGCCGCCGCCGGCTGGAGGATTTGGGGACGTTCCGGATCCACTCCTCCCAGTCCACCATCTATGTGGAGCCGATGGAGGAGGAAGTGGACCTGGATGAGGCGGTGGACCGGCTGACCAAGGTGTTTGGTATCGCCGCCCTCACCCGTTCGGCAGTGGTGGAGAAGTCGTTTGAAGCGGTGCGGGCGTGTGCCCCCACCTACCTGCGTCCGCTGCTCATGGGGGCCAAGACCTTCAAGGTGGAGGCCAAGCGCTCGGACAAGCAGTTCCCCATGAAGTCCCCGGAGCTCTGCCGGGAGCTGGGGGCGGTGCTGCTGGAGGCGTTTCCCCGCCTGCGGGTGGATGTGCACCACCCGGATGTCACCGTCTATGTGGAGATCCGGGAGGCGGGGGCCTATCTCCATGCCGACCAGATCCACGGGGCGGGAGGGCTGCCGGTGGGCACCAGCGGCCGGGCGATGCTGCTCATCTCCGGAGGCATTGACAGCCCGGTGGCGGGCTATATGATGGCCAAACGGGGGATCGAGGTGTTCGCGGTCCACTTTGTGAGCCCTCCCTATACCAGTGAACACGCCCTGGAGAAGGTGAAAACCCTCTGCCGCAAGCTGGTCCCCTACTGCGGGCGGGTGCGTTTGGCGGTGGTGCCCTTCACCCAGCTGCAGCTGGCCATCCGGGACAACTGCCCGGAGGAGCTGTTCACTATCATCATGCGCCGGTTTATGATGAAGATTGCCGAACAGCTGGCCCAAAAGAGCGACTGCCATGCCCTGATCACCGGGGAGAGCGTGGCCCAGGTGGCCAGCCAGACCCTGTGGGCTCTGGCCTGCACCGATGTGGCCACCCAGCTGCCGGTATTGCGGCCGGTGATCGGCATGGACAAGGAGGAGATTGTGAAGATCGCCAACCAGATCGACACCTTCGAGACCTCCATCCTGCCCTATGAGGACTGCTGCACCGTATTTACCCCCCGCCATCCCAAGACCAAGCCCAAATTGGAGGCCGTGTTGGAGGCGGAGGTCCGTTGGGACGCCTCCCAGTTGGTGCAGGAAGCCGTGGAGGGAACTGAGTATGTGATGTTGGGCTGATCGGGCCTGACACAAAGCCTTTGGAAGGAGGAGTGGCGTTTGAACGCCGAGGTCATAGGCATAGGGGCGGCGCTTGCCAGCCCGGAGGCCCTGTCCCAGGTGGTCCGTGTGGCCGCCCAGGAGTTGGCGGGATGCGGGGTGGAACTCCAGAGCCAGATGGCGGTGGGCGCTGACCCCCAAAAGCTGCGGGAGGCGGTGGCCCGGGCGCTTCGGCGCAGCCAGGTGGTGCTGTTGCTGGGGGGCCTGGGCGCCGGAGCGGATGGCATCACCAAGGAGACCGTCTGCCAGGGGCTGGGCCGCAAGCTGGTGCTCCACCAGGAGAGCCTGGCTAGAATCAAGGCGGCCTACCAGCGGGCGGGCCGCCAGATGCCCCAGCAGATTGCCCGGCTGGCCATGCTGCCCGAGCGGTCGGTGGTGTTCCCCGGCGTGCGGGGGATCACTCCCGGCTGCGCGTTGGCGGCGGGCAGCCAATTTATCCTCATGCTCCCCGACGACCCCCGGGAGTTTGTCCCCATGATCCAGCGCAGCGTGATCCCCTATCTGGCCCGGTTTTCTGGGGCGGGGGTAGCTTCCCGGACGGTGAACGTGTTTGGGCTGGGATCGGGGGAACTGCGGGAACGGCTGGGCAGTATGCTCTCCGCCCAGAACCCCACGGTGGAACTGTCCGCCGGGCGGGGGGAGTTCGCGGTGAAGGTCACTGCCAAGGCCGCCTCCAAACAGGAGGCGGCTGATCTGTGCGCGCCGGTGGTCCAGGAGATCCGCCGTCGCCTGGGCCCCGCCGCCTATGGGCTGGACCAGCGGGAGGGTCTGGCAGGGGCGGCGTCGGCCGCTTTACACAAGCGGGGCCTCACCCTCTCCTTGGCGGAGGGGGGGCTGGAGGGCCGGACGGCGGCACTGTTGGAGCGGTGCGCCCAGGCGGGGGAGGTGCTGCGGTTTTCGGTCTCCGCCGGAACCGATGCCCTCAAACGGGACGCCCTGCGGGTGCCGGAGAAGCTCCTGAAGAAATGCGGGCCGGTGAGTGCCCAGGTGGCGGCGGCCATGGCCGCTGGCGCCCGGGACCGAGGGGAAAGCAGCTTGGGCTTGGCGGTGACCGGCGCTCTGGGAGGCAAGGAGTGCAAAAAGCCCACCGGCGAGGCCTATGTCGCCCTGTATGACGGGGAGCGGGTTTGGATCCGGCGGCTCTCCCTCCCCAAAAAGGATCCTTCCGAGGCCCAACAGCTGGCGGCTGCCCTGTCCGCCCTGCTGCTGACACGGCAGTACGCCGCTTCGGCCCAGCCGCTGCCCGGCGGTGTGCCCTTGGAGGCGGCGCTGGCGGGCAAGGCCCCGGAGGAGGACGCCCTGCCCGCAGTGGAGGAGGCACCTCCCAGGGGGAGGGGGAATGGCGGCCCAGAGAAAAAACGCCCGTTTTTGGCCAAAATCCTCCCCTGGAAGGGGGACCCGGTGGGGGAGATCGCCCGGAAGATGGTTTTGGTGGTGGCCCTGTGTGTCTTTGGCGCTTCGGCGGGCTATCTGGTGAACTACCAGATGCAGCAACAGCGGCAGACCGGCCTGGAGGAACAGCTCCGGGAGATGTACAACACCGCCGCCGGCCTGGATCCGGACGCGGAGGTGGAGGTGCCGGACGGCTATCCGGAGGGCTACCAGGCCAAATTCGCCAGCCTCTATGAGGCAAATTCGGATGTGGCAGGGTGGCTATCCATCGATGGCACCAATGTGAACTATCCGGTGGTCCACTACCAGGACAACGAGTACTATCTGCGCCGGGACTTTAACCGCCAGGACAGCAAATACGGCACGCCCTGGCTGGAAGCGGCCAACCAGATGAATCCCCAGGATGACAATTATATCATCTATGCCCACAACATGACCGACGGCAAGATGTTCGGTGAGCTGATGAACTACAAGGGGGCCTCGGGCACCCGGGAATTTGCCAATCCGGAGGTGGGGATCGAGTATCTGCGGGAGCATCCCATCATCAGCTTCGACGATGTCTATCGGGACAATGACTACAAGATCGTCTCGGTGTTCATCACCAATGCCAAGGAGGCCTATGGGGAGATTTTCTTCTACAACACCTACTTGAACCTCTCCAATGAGACGGATTTCAACACGTTTGTGTCGGAGATCACCGCCCGCTCCTACTATACCTCTGACGTGGACATCCAGCCGGGGGACAAGTTTGTCACCCTCTCCACCTGCTCCTATGAGTTCGGGCCGGTTTCGGACGACGCCCATGTGCGTACGGTGGTGGTGGGGCGCCGGGTCCGGGAGGGGGAGAAGGCGGACGGCAGCGATATCACCTATGGGATCAACCCCAGTGTCAAACTGCCTCCCGGCTTCACCAGCGGAAACACCGCCCAATTGGAACAGCAGGCGGACCAGGAGTCCCAGGGGACCATTGCCATGACGCCGGAGAACACCTCCAGCGCCATCACCGCCAGCTCCTACCAGCCGGTGACCAGCCAGCCCGTCTCCTCCGGCGGCGCAGTGGCTTCGGGCAGCTCCAGCGGGACAACTTCTTCCGTACAGCAGCTTGACCAGCGGGCGGCAGAGCTGAGGACAGCGGTATTGGGCGCCATGGAGGAGGCGCGCCAAGCCCGGGACGCTGCGGAGGAATATGAAGCCGAAGCCAGGGACGCCTCCAGCGCCCGCAGGGCATGGCAGGCGGCGGACCGGGCATACGACGCGGCCCAGGACGCCCAAGATGCCTACGACCGGGCGGTGGACCTGCTGGACCAGGCAGAGGCCTTCTATGATGCCTCTCCCACCTCCCAGGCGGAGACCGTTTGGGAGACGGCCGAAGAGGCGGTCTATGAGGCCAGAAACTATCTGGAGGACGCCCAAGCCTATGCCGATTGGGCCCAGCAGGCGGCACAGGAGCTGGAGGATGAGGAAACGCCCTCCTCCTCCCAGGAGGAGTCTTCCAGCTCCTCCCGGCCGGAATCCAGTTCCTCTGCACCAGAATCCAGCTCTTCCGAACCGGCGCCCAGTTCCTCGGAGGCGGCACCCAGCTCCTCTGAATCGGAGCCGGAGCCCAGTCCCTCGGAGCCCGAATCGGAACCAGAGCCAAGCTCATCCCAAGAGGAGGAGCAGACCCCAGAGTCACAGGGGGAGAGTTCTGTGCCGGCGGAATAGAGAGAAAATGGTTGTTTGGCGCCCTTCCCCCTGGAAGATCCGGCGGGGAGGGCGCTTTTTCCCTGCTGCCATAAAAAAATCCGGGAAAATCCAGGATTTCCCCTCCACATTTTTGATTTGCTGTGCTATAATCTTAAATTAGATTCCACTTTAGAAGGGTTAGAGGGCTGTCTATGAATCTGCTGAAAAAGTTTTTGCGGGGCGTTTTTTATTTTTGTGTGGGGGTGAAGGCCTCTTGCCGGGACCTGGTGGACTGGTACACCCACAACCGCTCGATCCCCCGGTTTTTGCGCCATCCGGTGGTGCTGCTGGTGCTGGCATTGGCCCTGGTGGGCTGTGGTTGGGGCCTGGTCATGGCCGTCGGCAGCGCCTCTTTGGAGGAACGCCACGTCCCCTCCAGCAGCCAGGCGGCCTCCCAGCCGGAGAGCCAGCCCCAGGAGGACATCCCCAGCAGTTCGCCGGAGCAAAATACTTCCAGCAGTGCCCCGGAGGAAGAATCCTCCAACAGCCCATCGGAGCAGGATGTTTCCAGCAGTAACCCGGAGGAAGAATCCTCCAGCGATGAATCGGAGCAGGAATCCTCCAGCAGTCAGCCGGAGGTGGACGCCATCGCCAGCGCCACCCGCTTTGACCCCATCGGGGACGACCAGCTCCGCCAGGTGCTTCAGGAGCGGGTGGATGCCTACTATGAAGAGGTGGTGTTCATTCCGCCGGCGGCCGGGGATATTGCCGGTTGGCAGGCGGTGAACCCGGATGTGCGGGCATGGATCACCATCCCCAATACCAACATCAGCTATCCGGTGGTCATCGGCCCCTACACCGACTACTACACCCACCTGGGCTACTATAAGGAGGCCAGCCGCAACGGGGTCATCTGGTTTGATACCGACGTGCAGTTCGACCAGAACGGGGAGATCACCTCCCGCAACGCGGTGATCTATGGCCACAACTGGACCAACTGCTGGCGCCCGGTGCGGATCGGCAACCCGGGGGATGTGATGTTTGCCCAGCTGGCCGCCTATGATGACGCCACCTTCACCGCCCAGAACCCCTATATCCGGATCACCACCCCGGGCGGGGACCACCTCTACCAGGTGTTCTCGGTGTTCTATACCGATTTGAGTTTTGTCTATGTCTACTGTGACGGCTCGGTGGTGGACTCGATCATCAGCCGCGCCAAAGCCCTGGATATCCATGACCTGAATGTCCCGGTGAGCTCCAGCGACCAGATCATCACCCTCTCCACCTGCACCCGTGTGCTGGGCCCTGGGGACAACCAGCGGTTTGTGGTGATGGCCAAAAAGATCTCCTGACCCCTCTGGGGAGGCGGGCCCCGCAGGACCCACCTCCCCTCTATTTTTAGAGAAACGGAGGCGAAGCCATGCTGAAAGATATGATTTTTGGGCTGATGCGCCCATTTTTGACCTTCTATGCCCTGCTGCGGTACGGCTCCATCTGGGGCCTCAAGCGCCACCTCCAGCAGAGCGCCCACCCCAATAAGCTGATGGTGCTCACCTATGGCCACTTTTTTATGCGCCGGGGAAGCTTTGTGGGGCTGGAGAGTGAATTGGAGGGCACCCCCTGCCTGCCCCACGGCATCCAGGGGATCTTTATCTCCAACGAGGCGAAGCTGGGACGGGATGTGGTGATCTTTCAACAGGTGACCATCGGCAACAACAACCTGCCAGGCAGCAAGAAGCCGGGCAGCCCCCACATTGGGAACAACGTCTATATCGGCGCCGGGGCCAAGATCATTGGCGGCATCACAGTGGGGGATAACTGCCGGATTGGGGCCAATGCGGTGGTCTATGAGGACATGCCCCCCAATTCGGTGGCGGTCTGCGCCCCCACCCGGATCCTTCAGAAGGGGCAGCTGGACAACACCTACCGCACCCGCCTGGGGGGCCAGGACTACTACTTCCGGGATGGACGCCTCCATCGGGGTCAGGGGCCGGAACTGCCCGGCTGAAAGAGATCGCAGAGGGACTGGGGTTGCCCAGTCCCTCTTTCTGTCTGAAGCGGGGGAGGGGCTCCGGCTTTTGCGCAAATCCTGTCGAATTTTACACAGCCCGAGACAACGCCCTGTAGGATAAAGTATAATAAAAACAGGTTTACACGCTTGCGCGTTGATCCCAAAAGGGTGGGTTAAAGTTTTTCCAGGGGAGGCGTGGGTTTTGCGGAGGCAGGTTGAGGATTTTTTTGTGATCCCAAGGGAGCTCTCGTCGGAATTTTGGAAGGATACCCTTCAAAAAAATAGCCTATCCCTGCTGGTGATCTGTATTATGATCTTCGGTATGGAGCTATTCAACATGGCCCGGGTACTCTTTTGGTCGGAATCCGGTCTGGGTACCCGCAACAACCGGATCTACTTCTCCCTCTATTGTGCCCTGTGGCTGGCAGCTGCTCTCTATCTGATGCTTGCCCGTTTATTGCGCGGCGCCCCACGGCGGGTGCGCTGGGCGATCCAATATGGGGCGGTGGAGTTTTTCCTTTTGTGGCATGTATGTCTCAACGCATATGATCTGACGCGGGATTCCAACGCGGAGGTAAGCATCTATTTTACAGCGGTATTGGGGATTTCCGTATTCATCCAAATGGCCCCTCCGTTTGCCCTGTTGAGCCACGGGTCGGCCTACCTGCTCTTTATGGCCCTGGCCGGCTCCATTCTGGACAGCGGTACCAGGCTCAACCTGACCATTACAGCCATTGTGGCCCTTGCGGTTTCCCTCACAAGCTGCCGCCATGCGGTGACCATGGTCTCCCAGCAAAGGGAGATCAGCCAGATGAACAAGCGCCTGCAGGCCCTGGCACGGCGGGACCCGCTCACCGGCCTGCTCAACAAGCCCGCCTTCCAAAGCTGTGTGGAGCCCTACCTGCAACAGGTCTCCTCGGCGGAATCGGGCACCCTGCTCATGGTGGATCTGGACAACTTCAAAGCGGTCAACGACAATTACGGCCATCCCTGCGGAGATTTTGTCCTGAAAGAAGCCGCTATGCGCCTTCAGGCCGCCTTCCCCGATGCGGTGGGGCTTGCCCGCATTGGGGGAGACGAATTTGCCGCGCTGGTGTTTGGCCTGGATGCAAGCAGCCTGGAGGCCGCCGCCCAATTGCTGATCCAATCGGTAGCGGGGATTACCTGGCATGGGCAGGAGGTGGGCGCTGGATGCAGTGTGGGTGCCTGCCGGTTTTGGCGTTCTGGCATCTCCTATGACCAGTTGTATGGGGTGGCCGACCGCGCCCTATACGAGGCGAAGAGGGAGGGGAAGGGACAGCTTCACCTTCTCCAACTGGCTTGAAGCCCCTGCCATAGAAACAAAAATCTGCCGGCCCCCTGTTGGGGAGCCGGCAGATTTTTTAGGTGGCGCCCGTCGGCGGGATCAGCCGTTCCAGCGTCTCCCGCAGGGCTTGAAAATCGATGGGTTTGGAAATATGGGCATCCATTCCCGCGGCGGCGGTGGCCGCCAGGTCCTCTGCGAAGGCGTTGGCGGTCACCGCAATAATGGGCACCTGTCCGGCGTCCTCCCGGGGCAGCCCCCGGATCTGCCGGGCCGCCTCACAGCCGTCCAGTACCGGCATCTGCATGTCCATGAGGACTGCGTCAAAGAAGAATGGTTCTGCCGCCTGGAACTGTTCCACCGCCTCCGCGCCATTCCAGGCCTGAGTCACCTGAACCCCCTGGGCGGATAACAGCTCGGTGGTAATCTCCATATTGATCTCATTGTCCTCGGCCAGCAGCAGATGCAGCCCTTCCAGGGAGAGAGGGGCGGGCTGTGCCGTCTGTTTTTCTGGTGCTGTTTGGGGCTCCTCCGCCGCGGCGAAGGGAAGGACCACGGTGAAGATACTGCCCTGGCCGGGGGAGCTTTCCACCTGGATTTCACCCCCCATTTGGGCCACCAGGCTCTTGGTGATGGACATGCCCAGACCGGTACCCGCCGCCTGGCGTTCGCTGAACCGCATCTCCCGGGCATAGGGCTCAAAAATCCGCTGCAAAAATTCTGGGGACATCCCAATGCCCGTATCGGATACCACAAATTTGTACTGGGTATGCTCCCCGCTCTCCAATTGGTCCACCGAGAGGGAGACCGATCCCCCCTCCGGCGTGAACTTGAAGGCGTTGGAGAGCAGATTGTTGAGAATCTGCTGAATTCGGAAGGAGTCCCCCATCAACTGGGTCTGGACGGCTGAAAACCGCTCCTCCAGATGTTTCTTCTGGGTTTCTGCTTGGACCCGGAAGGTTTCCAAGCACTCCTCCACACAGGCCCGCAGGTCGAACTGACGGTTCTCCAGCTGGACCTGGCCGTGCTCCATCCGCGCCATATCCAGAATGTCGTTGATGAGCCCCAGCAGGTAGTGGGCGGAGGAATCGATCCGGGCCAGGTATCCGGCGGTGCGGTCAGGATCTTCCAAGTGATGCCGGGCCAGCTGGCTGGAACCGATGATGGCGTTTAGCGGTGTGCGCATGTCATGGGACATGTTGCGGAAGAATGCCTGCTTGGAGGCCTCGTTCTGCCGGGCCAGCTGGAGAGATTCCTCCAACAGCCGGCGCTGGCGCAGTTGGTTTTGTTTTTCCTCCTCCACCTCCCGGAAGCAGAGGACCACCTCCCCAGAGGCCAGGGAGGCGTCATAAAGTACCCGGACGCTGACCCAACGGTACTCCTCCCCAAACCGGCGCAAAAACTCCCCGCCGAAATCCCGGACCCGCCGCTGGACCAGCTTGCGGATGTTTTCACAGGAAAAACTCTCGGTAAAGTCCCGAAACGCCTCCTCCTCAATGACCTCTCCGGCGGTCCGCAGCAGATCCTCATAGGGGCCGGTGGGCGGGATCTGCTTCCGGACATAGTCGGAGCCCTTGACCATTTCGTAGGTCTCCCGTTCGTAATCCACCCGATAAACCGCATAATAGGTGTTCCCCAACACCTGGACGGTCTCGTTGGCCCGTTTGACCCGGGCGTCCAGCCGCAGTTCCCGCCGTGTCAGAATGGCCAGGGCCAAAAAGGAGATGACGAACATCAGCAGAAGGGACCAGGTAAATCCCCAGAGGTTCCCCAGAACCCGTCGATAGGGGATGGTGATGATCGAGTACCAGCCGTTGTCCATGCGGGTATAGTAGACGCCCCTCTGCCGCCCGTCCAAATCCCGGATGGAGGGGTCCTCTTCCAGGGCGCCGTCATTGATCCGCCCCACCAGATTTGTAAGGTATGCCTGCAATTCCTCCCGGGGCAGCTTTAGGTCGGTCTCCTGGTAGATGATGGTCCCCACGCTGTCACAGAGGAAGAAGGAGTCCCCCTCCTTTAGATAGGTGGCTTCAAACCGCAGATGTTCGGGGAGGATGTCAAAGGCCATGACCGCGCCGCTCAGAGGGCACTGCTGGGCGGCGGTGATCACCGGGCGCTGATAGATGGCATCGGTGTACACATGGGTGAATATCACCTCTCCCTGGGCGGCCACCGCCTGCTGGTACCAGGGGGAGCTGGCGGCGTCATAGGTGGCGTCCCCCTCCCAGGGGTTGGCCGCCAGGATCTCCCCGTCCCATACGACATAGGGATCCACCACGCCATCCCCCAACACAGCATCCAACCTTTGGAAATACAAATCCAGCCAGGCCTCCACCTCCGCCTGATCCCCGCCATCCGCTGCTAAACGGTCCAGGGAGTCGGTGCCGAAGGTCAGCAGCGTCTCATAGACCGCCAGATTTCCCATCCCTTCCGCGGCGCAGCTGCGGGAGAGAG
Source organism: uncultured Anaerotruncus sp. (assembly GCA_904398655.1). GTDB lineage: Bacteria > Bacillota > Clostridia > Oscillospirales > Ruminococcaceae > Anaerotruncus. Next base: position 17,430 of record CAJFPF010000099.1, read on the forward strand.
CGGTTCCAGTATCATAGGCGTTTTCCAACAGGGTGGCGCGAAACATCAAAATCCCGATCGTCGCCAGCAGGGCCAAGGCCGCGAAGGCGCACAGCGGCAGGCGCATCCTCTCCAGCAGCTGCGTGCAATGGGAGGATGGTTTACGAACATCTGTCATCCGCGATCCCTCGAATCCCTTGGACGACCATGGCATAGGCCGGCCGGATATCCTCCATAAGCGCTTCCGCTTGCCCCCAATCCCCCTGCCGGAGGGCCTCCACCTGACGGGTAAATAGAGGGAATAGGACGGCCATAGAGAGGTTCCCGCAGACCCCCTTTAGGGAATGGGCGGCGGCAATCGCCCCATCCAGATTCCGCTCCTCCAAGGCCTTGGTCAGAAGGGCAAAATTTTGATCCTCCAAAAACTTTTGCAGCAGCCGTTCCAGCAACGCCTGGCTGCCCATCATGCGCTCCAGCGCCTGGTCCACGTCAATGCCGGCGGCGGAAAGCCGCTCTCTCTGCGCTTGATTCATTTGGGGCTGTCCTCCTTCTCATACAACTTGGCGAGATCCTCCTCCACCGAGAAAAAACAATCCAGGAGCCGGGGGTTAAAAGCGCCGCACTCCCCACCCCGGATCATCTCCAACACCCGCTGGCGGGGGAAGGCGGCCTTATAGACCCGTTTGCAGCTCAAAGCGTCGTAAACGTCCGCCAAAGAGACCACCTGGGCCCACACGGAGATCTCCTCCCCCCGCAATCCATCGGGGTAGCCCCTGCCGTCCCACCGCTCGTGGTGGTGGCGGGCGATATCCAGGGCGTAGCGGTAGGAGCCATGCTGGCGCAACTGGGGAATCCGGTCCAATAGGGCCGCTCCTTGGGTGGTATGGGTCTTCATGACCTCGAATTCTTCCGGTGTCAATCGGCCGGGCTTGTTGAGGATGGCGTCCGGAACGGCGATCTTTCCCACATCATGGAGGATGGAGGCCAGAGCGATCTCCTCAATCTCGTGGGGGGAGAGGCCCCGGCCCATCTCGGTTTCAGACAGCAGGTAGTGGGTGATATCGTGGATCCGGCGGACATGGTCCCCCGACTCCTCACTGCGGAATTCAATGGCGGTGGCCAGCGCCTCCACCATCCCCTGGTTGAGTTGGATAATCTCCTGGGCCTGGCGCAGCAGACGGGCCTGTTGGCTTTCCACCGTGCGGCTCAGGCGCCGCCGGGCCTGGAACAGCTCAATGACCGACTGCACCCGCCGCAGTACCACAAAGGGGACCACCGGCTTGCTGATGACGTCCATCACCCCCAGGCCGTAGGCCTCCCGGAGGACGCTGTCGCTGGCCTCCGCCGTGATCAAAAACACCGGCAGCTGTGCCAATAACCTCTGCTCGGACAGGCGGCGCAGCACCTCCAAACCGTCCATCTCCGGCATCACCACGTCCAGCAGTACGGCGCACAGCCGTTCCGGCCCCTCCAAGATCTTCTGGAGCCCTGATCTGCCGTCCGCCGCTTCCAGGGTGGCGTAATGGGGGGAGAAGATCCCCTCCAGGATTGCCCGGTTGATGGGATCGTCGTCCACAATCAATAGGGTGTCCCGTTCTCCCGGCTGTTCCAGCGCCATATTCCCACTCCTTTCCTTCCGTCAGTCCACCGTTTTTTGTCCGCCCCGGGCCAAAATCTGTGATTTTGCCTCCTGGGCGGGCAGGGGGATGGAGAAACGGAACCCCTGGAATACATCGCAGTGGAGATTTTGCAGCATCTCCAGCTGCTGGTCGTTTTCCACCCCCTCCGCCAGGATGGTCAATCCCATGCTGTGGCCGGTCTGCACCAGGGCGGTGAGGATGATCCGGCCCCGCTCGGTCCACATGTTGTCCACCAACTGCTTGTCCAGCTTCAACCCGTCCATGGGGTACTCCTGCAAATCGTGGAAGGAGGAGAATCCCATGCCAAAGTCATCAAAAATGATCTGGGCCCCCAGTTCCCGAATAGCGATGATGTTTTGGAGCATCTGCGCTTCCTCCCGCTGATCGATCCGTTCGCTCTCGGTCACCTCCAGGATGAGCCGTTTGCGCTGGAATGGATGGCGCTGGATCACCCGGGTACACCGCTCCGCAAAATGGGAGGTGGAGAGGGTCCTGCGGGAAAAGTTGCAGGAGATGGAGAAGTCCTCCACCCCGCATTGGTCCAATTCCTCCAAAAAGGCACAGGTTTTTTCCAGGTTGTAAAAGTCCAGCTCCTCGATGTTCCCCTCCTGTTCCAATAGGGGAATATAGCGGCTGGGGTTCAAAAGCCCCCGTTTGGGGTGCTTCCAGCGGGAGAGCGCCTCCCCGCCCACCACCCGGAAGGTGTGGGCGTCCACAAAAAACTGAAGGCAGAATTGGAACTCCTCCCGCTCCAGGCCCTGCCGGAAATCGGCCACCAGCTGCCAGCGCTCCTGGCAGACCTGGCAATTCTGCGTCCCGCAGAATCTGCAATCCACCCGCTGGCGGCGAGCGGTGAGGGCACATTGCCGCGCGTGGAACAGGGCCTGCTCCAGGCTGCGGTACTCTGTGTTCAGCGGGCAGATACCAACCGCAGCGTCCCGGCGGCGCAGGAGACCGCCGGAAAAGGGAAAGGAGCGGATTTCCTGGAGCACCCGGTTTGCCCAATTCTCCACATCCAGCTCCCGCTGGGCCGACCGCAGGATCACCAGGCCGCTGTTCTCCCGGATCAGCAGGTCATCCGGTCCGGCCAGCTGCCGGAGAACCTTGGCCCCGTGGCGCAGGAAAAGGGAGGCCTGCTCCCATCCGGCCAGATATCCCAGGTGGTCCAAATCCAGGTGGAAATAGATCAGGTAATAGAGGGGGCGGTTTTGATCATTGACCATCTGGGGGAACCTGTGCTCCAGCAATTCAAGTGTACCCAGCCCGGTTTCCGGATCGGTGAGGCGGGCGCGCTGGGCCCGGCGGTCTTGATTTCGGCGGCGCAGCAGAAGGAGCAGCCCCACCAGCAGCAGAACCAGGAGTATCCCAATGCCCACAGCTTTCCCCGGAGAGAGAACAGGCTGGGGCCGCTCCCCGGCGGCCTCCAAAAGGGCGCCCGCCCAGGCCGCTTGGGGGGCCTGGGCGGCATATTCCCGCAGGTCGGACTGCAGCTGTTCAGGGGCCGCCTGGGTGAAATAGAGCAGGTAAGCGGTCTCCTCCCCATCCTGCTGCGCGGGGAAGAGGAGCACCGGTTCCCCACGGGTGCGGCGGAAGGACTCCCCCTCCACACAGCCGGAGACCAGGTCCACCTGGCGGTTGTTGGACAGATCCGCCCGGCGGTCGTCCTCCCCAGGTTGGTAGTAGCGCAGCTGGTACCCATATTCCTGGGCAAACTGCTCCAAAAAGGCGGGAATTGCCCCTTGATAGGTCCCGCTCTGGGGGTCGTAGTACTCCAGCGGGTAGAGGTCCGGATTTCCCGCCACATAGATCAATGCCTCATCATTCATGCCCTATTTACACGCTCCTGCCGCTTATGCGAATAACTGCAAATTCCCAGAGGGGTTTTCCTGGGCCAGCCCGTCTGCCGCCTCCTGGAGCGCCTGGGACTGTTGCTCCATCTGCTCCAAAGCCTCTCGGATTGCCTTCCCCAGGGACTGGATCCTTTCCCGATAGCCCGCCAGTTCGGACAGGTCTGCTTCCAGGGCGCGGCGCAGGTTCTCCCGGGCGATCTGCTCCTGGGCGTTGGCCTGGTCCCGGAGGGCTTGGGCGCTGGCCCGGGCGTCCAGCAGGGCGTTGGGGATCTGGTCCTGGTGCCGGCGCAGTTGGGCCAGCTCCTCCCGCAGCTCCCGAACCTCCTGTTCCAATTCCTGGATGCGGGCCTGGGACTGCAACACCGCCTGCTTGGCATGGTCATCCTTTTCCAATAGCCTTTGGGAGAAGGACTCCTCCTGCGCGGCGATGTACCGGAGCACACTCTCCTTCTGGTATCCCCAAAATCCTTTTTTCAACTCCTCAAAACGCATCTGTAAAGCCCTCCATTTTTACTTAAATTCTATCTTTTGCCGTTCAATCCGTCCCCAAGTGTTTTTCTTTTTCCGATAGCTGATCAGGGCGGTCATCCGCACCCACGCCATCACAAACCGCAGGCAGGCCACCTCCACCACACACAGCCCCACCGCTTTGCAGGCGTCGGAGGGGTATAGCCGCAGGTCGATGGTGTGGATTCGGGCGAAAAACGCTGTAAGGGAGAGGATTGCCGTATAGACCACGTAGATTCCGAAGAAGAGGACCATAAACGGGAGATTGATCAGATCCACCGCAAAGGCCAACAGGGTGGTGAGGAGGCCAAAAACCTCAATATAGGGGGAGAACAGCTCATACAACAGGAAATAGAAGTAGGAGACAAAGCTCACCGCCCCATATTTGGGGTTGGCCATGATATTCCGGTATTTCATCATGCTTTGGAACAGCCCGATGTGCCAGCGCCGGCGCTGCTTGCATAGGTCGCCCAGGCGTTCGGGCACTTGGGTCCAACAGATGGCGTCAGTGACATAGCGGATCCGGTACCGCCGGCCGCTCTCCCGGCAGAACACATGGAGTTTCACCACCAGCTCCATGTCCTCCCCCATGGTGGTGTGGTCGTATCCGCCGGCGGCGATGACCACACTCTTCAAAAACAGCCCGAAAGCGCCGGAGATGATGATGTTGCCGTTGAATTTATCGAACAGGATCCGGGAGGCCAGAAAGGAGCGGTCATATTCCAACACCTGCATACAGGCCAACAGCTTTTGGGGCATCCGGTAACGGACCACACGGCCGTTTTCAATCTCCGCCCCGTTGCAGGGGCGGATGGAACCGCCCACCGCCACCACCGTGGGGTCCTCCAGCACCGGCCGCACAATCTTTTCCAACGAGTCGTGCTGCAGCACCGAATCGGCGTCCATGCACAGGAAATAGGGGTAGTTGGAGACGTTGATCCCCATATTCAAAGCGTCCGCCTTGCCGCCGTTGCGCTTGCGCACCAGGGTGATGGGCACCCCCCAGGCCCTTGTTTCATAGACCTCCTCCTCCGGCTGGCAGGGAATCCTGCGCTGGATGGGGCGGTCCACCCGCCACATGTGGAATCGTTCCCGCAGCACCTGGGCGGTGTCGTCGGTGGAGCCGTCGTCCACCACGATGATCTCATAGAGCTTGTAGTCCAATGCCAACAGGGAGCGGACGGTGGACTCGATGGTTACCCCCTCGTTGTGGGCCGGGACGATGATGGAGACAGGGACATAGTAGTCGTTGGAAAGCTCGTTTTTCAAAAGGTTGCGCCGCTTGGAGGCGTATAGGTCGGAGGAGCCCACCGTGACCGACAGGAAAAGGAAGCTGGCATAGCCGACCATATACAGAATGAAGAAACATTCCACACACAACAGGAACCACTGGATGAAATCCCTCATACTCCCACAGGCACCCCCTTTTGCTGCTCCAACTGCTCCTGGGCCGCTTCGAGCCCCTCCAAACGCCTGGATTCCAGGCGATAGGTGAGCATCTCCCGGGCATACCGGTCGCTGCCAACCGCCCGGAGCATCTCTTCATAGGAGACTCCCTGGGCTTCCAGGCTGGCGGAGGCATTGAACCGCACATACCAGTTGGGGCTGTGCATGGCCCGCATCAACGCGTCCACCACCTCCTGGCCGGGATACCTGGCCAGGGAGGAGGCGCTGATGGCGGCAAATTCCCAGCGCAGAATGTCCGGATCCCGCACAAACTCCAGCAGGGCCGGACGGGCCGCGGGATCGGGATAGCGCCCAAAATAGCGGATGGCCGAAAACCGCAGTTCCTTATCCTGGCTGTTGTCCAATAGAATCTGGAGCATCTGCCCCCGGTAGGCGCCGCTTTTGAACCGGATGTAGTCCAGCACCGCCCGCTGCAGACGGAGGGGGAACTGGTCGAACCTCTGCCAGAGCTGGCGGATCAATTCCTCCGTGTCGCCCGTATAGGTGAGCAGCGCCTCGGCAACCACCTTTTCATGCAGCTGGGTATCCTCCGGCTGCCGTCCAAGCTCCGATAGGGCCTCCACCAGGGTTTGGGGGCTGCCAAAGGCACAGAGGGCCTTCAATGCATTTACCCGGCAATAGAAGCTCTCCCGGTGGACACAGGCCGCCACCATCTGCTGAATCTGGTCCATCTGCATATGGCGCTGGAGCTGATGGCGGGCCAGGAAGTGGCAATAGTAGGCCGCCTGGGTATCCTCCCGTCTCCCATATATGGCGGCCAGGTACAAAAACACCGGCTGGAGCTGGTGGAGATAGGCTTGGAATATCGATGTCCCGTCCTCCAGCTCATCCAAAAGGTAGTCGAAGGCCAGCAGATTTTGCACCCGGGAGAGCCGGCGGCGCATCCAAGACAGGTAGGATTCCTCCAGGGGGCGCCCCTCCAAGAGGTTTTTTTGTTGGGCGGCGGCCTGATGCCGCAGCCTGTCCAGCCGCCTTTTTAGGCGGCGCCCACCGGCCCGAAGATATAGGCCATAAAACAGGTTGAACCCCAGCATGCTCAGACAGACAAAGCCATAGCCGTATAACAGCACCTCGGCGCCCATAAAATCCCCCCTCTCCTGGTGGCCCGGCTCAGTTGTCCAGTCCGGCCCAGTAGTCCTGCAAAATATAATAGGAGCGCTTCAAACGTTCGTGATAGGTCACCGTTTTGCCCCAGCCCTCCAGCGGGAAGGGGGCCAAAAGGATGCGTCCCTCGCCCACCTGCTCCTCCGTGGCAAGGCCCACATACATCTCGTCGATGTGAAGATACTCTACGCCATAGTGTTCATAGTAGTCATCGTGAATCATCATCTCCGAGGGATTGGAGAAGTTCAACAGCTGCCAGGGGATCCGGATCTCCACCCCGTCGCCGGTGAACATAAAGTCCGCCAGGGAATCGAAGTCCTCCGATTCCGGGTTGGCGCTGCCATAGCGGAGTTTGCCGGTCTCATAGACCTCCGCGCTGGCCGACCAGTTCCCCGTAAGCAGGGGGGTGGCGGTCTGGAGCATGAGGTCGATGTACTTGAAGGCGGGGGAGTCGGGGTCGGGCACGTCCAAATAGGGGTCCTCGTCCTGGGTTTCCCGCATGAACATCGCCCGCAGCACCTCATAGCGGTCCTGGACCACCACACGGCTGTTGTCCTGGCGGTTGATGCGGATGACAAAGTCGCAGGGGCGGTCAAAGGAAAGGCCGTAGTTTTCACAGTAGGTGCTCCCGCTCTTGGGGGTGGTGTCAATGGGGATATAGAGGGTGCCGGTCTCCGGGTCGAACCCGTCCCACCGGGCGTAAAAATAGAGGAACTTTTCGTCGTATTTCATGGAGAGGCTGCCCTGTTCATTTTCCCAGACCACATCCCCCACCTCCCACTCGGAGGTGTCCCCGTCCACATAGCAGACACTCTTCTCCTGGCCGGGGTCGAAGGTCAAAAGGCCGAAATACTGCTCGTTGGTCTGGTAGTCGCTCCAATAGGGGGTGTTGTCCAGGTCCACCGCATGCATCGTGTTCCAGGTGCGTTTGAACCATTCATCCTGCCAGGTGAAAACACAGCTGCCCGCGCAGCCGGCGGCCATAATGTCCTCATAGCATTCGATGATGGCCTGGCCCTGCTCCTGTTCGGTCATGTGCCCCTGGCTGCGGCCGGTGTTGATGTCCCGTTGGGCCATCCCCCGGCCGGTGGAAACCCCATATTCCGAGATCACCACCGGCATGGTGTGGTAGGTGGTGAGCATTTTTAGGTAGGCGTAGTAGGTGTTGACCCGGCCGCTGGGGTCGTAAAAGTCCCTTTCTGGGTCGCCGGTGAGCACCTGTTCGATGGGGACGCCGAGGATCTCCTGCTTTCGCTGCTGTTCCGCGGCCCGCATCCATGCGGGCTCCTCCTCAAACTCCACCGGATTCATCACATAGTTGAGATAGTCCGGGTAGTAGGGGTAGACATGGTAGGAGACAAACTGCCCGGAGAGGAAAGCGTCGGTGGTCTTAATGTGCTCCACATCCACATAGCCGCACTTCATGAAGAAGTTCGTGATGGCTTCGGGGTAGACGAAGGGGTCGGTGGTGGGCCAATTGGAGAAGGCGATCAGCCGCTGCTGCTTGTAGCGGGTGGTCTCATAGTCCACAATGCTGTCCCCCACCTGTGCCAGCATCGCCTCAAAGGGGGAGGCGTCCTCGCTGGTGTAAAAATAGGTCCCTTGGTAACGGTTGCGCTGGGGATCCCTGTGGTTGGTATAGGTGACCGTCACATCCTCCCACTCCACCCCCAGGATGTAGCCGACGATCCAGGGGGAGATGTCCTTGCGGTATCTGCCGGAACCCAGCCCCCGCCCCAGGGAGAGATTTTTTTGCCCATGGACAATATCCACCATGGTGCGGCAGTCCTCCAAAAAAGTCTGGAGGAAATCGTCGTCAAAGGCGTCCCGGTGGGAGTTTTGGATATAGTCGTTGACCCAGACCCCGTGGATGAGCCACAGAGGCTCCAGGCCCTGGGCCTCCCGCTGGGTGTTGTAGGTATAGAAGGCGTTGTAGAAGTCGTCCTGCAGGATGGTGTACACCCGAACGGTGTTGGCCCCCAGCTCCTGGATCCAACCGAACCAGCGCAGGTAGGTCTCCTCGTCGATGGCGTAGTCGGTGGCCCATTCCCCGGGGATCCCCACGCCCATGTTGACCCCGCGGATCTCAAAGGGCTCGTAACCGCCCTCCCGCAGCATATAGATCGTGTCCGCATCCGTCTTCATGAAGGTGGAGACGGGGGTGTCGGAGTCCAAATCCACATAGATTCCCAGATGGAAGTAGGCGTAATACCCCAAAAAGAGCAGGAACGCCGCGGCGCAGGCGCCTAAGATGAACTTTTTCAAAACGGCCTCCCTCCCCTGGGGTCAGTGGTTGAACTTCTTATTTTTGGACGGGTGGCAGAACTGGCGCAGGATCTCGATGTGGCTGTCCATCCAGTCCCCGCGCTCCTCGCAGAATTCCTTCAGCTGCGCCACCGCTGCCTCATAATCGTCCGGGTTGCGCCGGTCCGGGTCCAGGGGGCGGTATTCGTCGAAGGAGTAGCCCCAGACCTCAAAGTTGCGGGCGACCGCCGGGCCCAGGTATGCCACCACATCGTCGATATACTGCTCCAGATATTCCTCGCTCAAATAGGAGTTGCGCAGCTCCCGGTACCGTTGGATCGTCCGCTCGATAAAGTGCTCGTCCTTGGCGAGCATATAGAACCAGGTGATGTTCTCCACCTGGAACCGCTGGGGCAGCATCTGGGAGTCGTGGAAGTTGTCGCAGGCGGCGTTGAAGTCCCAAATGACCATCTTGTATTTCCCCCGCAGATCCTTGTAGACATAGGTGGAGCGAGCGCCCACGTCGTAGTTGCAGGTGAACTCGTGGAGCAGAAAATAGTCCACAAAGGAATCCATGTCCGCCTGGTTCCACCAGGCGTAGGGTTCGGTGTTGTAGTCATAGGAATAGAGGCTTTTCTCAAAGTCCGAGAAATCCTGCTCAATAAACTGAACGCGCTCCTCCGTCAGGGCCCCGGCCCCAGGATAGACGATATCCAGGACGTTGTGGGTGCGCAGGGCATACTGGGTGAAGGTGTTGATGTTTTTGTCCGGGTTGCTGCTGCCCCGGTCCAACCGGATGCAGTAGCTGACCTGATCCATCCATTCGTCCCCCACGCTCATGTTCAACCGGCAGTCGTCGCCGTTTGTAATCGTCTCCACCATCACATAGAGCCCCTGGTACTCCCCGTCGATGACCACCTCGCAAAAGCGGACGTTGGGCGCATAGTCCATCATCTCTCCGGCGATGTTGTACCACATGTAGTTGCGGATCAGGCTTTTGTCCAGATAGGGGCCGTGGAGGGCCCATTCGTAGTGTGGGGACATACCCATCACCTCGTGGCTTTCGTAGTTGCCCTTCTGGTCGGTGAAGCGGAGGAGGTACCCCTTTTTGTCGAACAGGCGGGAGGTGTTCCCCCGGATCCGGATCTGGGCCCCGGTCTCCAGGGAGGCGGGGTCACCCACATGGTGGTTGCTCTCCTCGCTGTCGATCACACGGACCTGGCAGGAGATGGTCTTGCTCCCGTCCTCCGCCAGGGATACGTTGGTATACTCGTAGTCCACATTTTCGTTCTGGGACAACAGCGTCCCATCCTCCGCCAGGGGTTCGCCGGGGATTTTGCGGCCGCCGGTGTCGATGACCACCAGGGGCAGATGGGTACACAGCGCCGTCCCATCGCAATCGCAACCGGCGTCCGGCTGCCGGGCGGTCAGATGCTGGTGGACCCGGTGGGGGCCGGCCTGCTGCTCCAGGGCAAAGGCTGCCATAGCGCTCAGGAGCATAAGCGCCATGAGACACAATCCAAGGACCTTGTATTTCACCGCCCGTGTTTCTCCTTCCCGCCGGGATTAGCCGCTGATCTCGTCGTTTTGCGTCACAATGTTGAAATACTCCACGCCGCCCAATTCATACACCGCGTCGGTGATGCTTTTTTCTCCCACATGGAGCGGCTTGTTCAAATATTTCCCGTTGAGCTCATAGATAAATTCCACGCTCTCCTGGGTGGTATTTTTGGCCCGCAGGATTGCCTTCCGGTTGTAATACTGGAAGATCAGCGCCTCCACCTTGGGTTCGTTGATCCGGGCGGTCCGCAGGATCAGCAGCACCCGGTTGTCGCTGCGGATCCGCCCAAAGAGGAGCAGCACCAAAAATACCATGGCGCTGCCCGCTGAGGCCACCAGGTAGTCCCCCGAGCCGCAGCAGATGCCAACCACAATCGCCCAAAAGATATAGACGGTGTCCCGGGAGTCCTTGATGGCTGTGCGGAACCGCACGATGGACAGGGCACCCACCATGCCCAGGGACAGGGCAATGTTGTTGCCGATGACGATCATCACTGTGGTGGTGATGACCGTCAGAGCCACCAGGGAGACATTGAACTTCATGCTGTAGATGCTGCCGCTGTGGGACAGGCGGTAGGACAAGAACAAAAAGGCGGCGATCACCGCCGACATCACCAGGCGCAGGACAATGGCCTGTGCGTCGAGCTCACCCCCGCTGGTCTGCATCAGCTGAAATAGGTACTCTCTCATCGTTGACTCCTCTCTCCTTCTCAAACGCCTAGCTTCGGCCCCAGAGGCTGACACTGCGGGCCAGCCCGTATTTGCTCACCGATACCTCCGAGCGCTCCACCCGGTTCAGCAGATCTTTGATGTAGCTGAGTAAAAAGCCGTTGTACTTGACCTCCAGCACCAGCTGGGAGGGGGGCAATACCGGATAGAGGGGCAGGTCCGGCTGGAACAGGTCCCAACCGGCTTCGTTGGCGCGAATATCGCTATCCAAGGTGATGCGGATGTGGTTCTCCTGGGCCACATAGGCCTGCCTGCGGTATTCCACCACCGCTTTGGGCCGGTAACAGCGGCAGTGCAGCACCCCATAGCACTCCGCCGCAAAGGGATCCTCATAGCCCAACAAGGGCTGGTAGTCCCCCCGGCAGAGGCGTTGGGCATCCTGGCGGAAGACCCGCAGGGAGCGTTTGCGCTGGTAGGGCCCCTGCTTCTGCTTCATCTCCAGCATGGCGAAGGGGGCGGAGGGGGAATATGCCCGCAGGCGGATTTTCCGGCGCAGCTCCAGGCCGTCCACCTTATCCTGGAAGTCCTGGTCGTCCGGCGTGTCAAAATAGAGTGACCGGATGGCGTATCCCTGGGCGCCGTTGTGCGCGTCCCCGTGCATCACAGCCCCCAAATATCCCCGCAGAAGGACACTGTCCGCCAGATTGATGGAGAATTTTTTCTCCTGGCGCAGTACCTCGTTCATCCCGATCCCCCCTGAAACGTCCTGCCTGAGGATACCGGGCAAACGCCGATGAAAAGGGGGTGCTTTGGTTCCACCAAAGCACCGGAGGGACGTCCCTCCGGTATCACAGGCCTCTATCTTTTCTATTCTAACATAGGAAATGCGGCTGAACAATACAGATTTTACATTGTTTCCCCCCAATATGACACGTTTAGCCTCCAATTTGGAACCGTTGTTTGTCCCCCAAGGCGTCCCTTTTCAAAGAGATACGCCCTCCACGTTTTGCGGAGGGCGTATCTCTTTGAAAAAAGGCAAGCTCACTGTTCCGCCGTGCTTACGGCCGCCAGGGGGCCGATGACATACCGGTCTTTTCCCTGTTGCTTTGCCAGGTACATCAGGTGGTCGGCCTCCCGATAGAGTTCCTCTACCGTCCGGCCGGGGACAATGGGCAGGACACCAATGCTGCAGGAAACCTGGTGGTCCCCCAATTGGATCTGGTGGACTCTGTCCAGAAAATGCTGTAGCCCCCATGCCAGCTCCTCTGGGGTGGCGGGGGTGCAGAGCAATAGGGCGAATTCATCTCCCCCCATCCGGCCGATAAATCCGTTGAACCCATCCCCGCTGAAGAGCTCCCGAAGCACGGAAGCTACTTCCCGGAGGACCCGATCTCCTTCGGGATGGCCGTATTGGTCGTTTACCGTTTTGAAGCCGTCAATATCCAACATCAGGAAGTAGCCAGCGCCATCCGTCTGTCTGGCCAGATCCCGCAGCGCCAACCCACAGGATTGAAGAAACGCCCGGCGGTTCAAAGCGCCTGTCAGGGCGTCCACCCTGGCCTCCCGGTCCATATAGGTGGTGTACCGCCGGTTAAAGATCAAAAATACGATCACCAGCGCCATCATCGCCAGGATCCCAATGAGAAACTGAATCTGCAGGTGGAGCAGATCCGCGTAGGCGGTATCCGTCAGGGAAAGCCCCGTCTGGTTCAACACCATCCTCATCCGGTTCACAAAGTAGATTGCCACCGCCACAGAGGAGAGAAGCGCCAACAGGATGATGCATGCCAAAGATAGGAGGTGGTAGTGTTCCCCCATACGGAAATGCCTGGAGGCCTCCACGCGGGACAAAAACTGTCTCCAAGCTTTGGTCAAGGTCAATTTCCAAATCAGCAGAACCATTCCGGCAATGATTAGGTTCGAGAGGGATTTATTGAAACTGCCCAACGACTGGAAAGCGTCCAAAGGCGTATAGCCCGTCTCTGGAAAGAAGGCCCACATGGCGCCATAGACCAAAAAGGAGTGGATAAACGGGCCGAAAAAGGAGGTTGCGCCCACCCAGAGGGTGGAGTGACGCGCCCTTTTGGCCAGCTGATAGAGCAGCCCCACCAATAGGCCGAACAGGGCACGGCTTCCGACACTGAGCAAAAGGCTTTTCACCGGATGCCCGCTCATGAGGGGAGAGAACAGCTTATCAAAGTCCATCACATAGCTGACGGAGGCTTTCCACATGCTGGCCAGCCCAAAGATGGTGCCCAAAATGGAGGACTCCAACGGCCCCATCAGCGCGCCCGCCAACAGAACGGGGATATAGGCAATGGTAATGGAGATGGGCTCCACATGGAAATATCCCAAAAAGGAGAAGGACATCAACAGTTCCACCGCCACCAGAGCCCCCAGCAGGTAGAGACGGGTGCTGCCGCTCCATTGCTGCGGCGTAAGCTGCATAGTAACACCTCCCCTTCAGTCGTTCGGACGGTCTGTTTCCAGGACAACAGATTTTACAAGTTTAAATAAAATTATAAGGGATTTAGCAGGTATTTTCAAGTATTTTGCTGGATTATGCAGCCGTAAGACTTGTCAATCGCCCAAAAGCGTCCATACAAAGCGGCAGGGTCCGCCGCAGTTCCCGGCGAGCCCCACCGTTTCAATCCTCCCGTTCTGTCCGCAGCAGGTCCAAAAAGCCGTTCACCAGCCGCCGCTCCCGGGGGGAACAGCCGGCCAGCTTTTGGACGATCTCCTCCTCCAGGTAACCGGGGCTCTGGGTGGAGGCCCCCAGCAGCAGGGTATCGGGAGTCACCTGCAGCGCGTCGCACAGCTTCATCACCGTCTCCAGGCTGGGGATGGAGCGGCAGTTTTCAATGTGGGAGATATAGTTGTTGGTCACATCGGCAACCTCCGCCAGCTGTTCTTGGGTCAGCTTGCGCTGGCGGCGCAGCTGGGCAATCCTGCGCCCCAAAAGTTGATAATCCACCATGGACGTTCCCCCTTTCTCCACCAGGATAGTGAAAAAACCGTCGAAGTTACAGTGATTATAAGTACAATAGGACTTGTAATTATAATTATTCTCAGTTATAATACCATTATACTTTTGGTGATAGTAAGGGGGAGATGGGATGGAGGGGGAGCGCCTCCGGCAGCGCCGTCTGCGCCGCCTGCTACTGGGAGGGATGGCCCTTTGGTTGGCGTTCCATCTGAGCGGCTGTTGGAGCCTGTTCCTGCCCCGTCTGGAGCGGGTGATGGAACAGGCGGTGGAACGGACCCGCCAGGCGGTTCTCCCCGTGGGAGAGGACGGCCGGTTCCAGCTGTTGGGGGTGCGCTGGCTGGAACAGGAGGGGGGATACCTGATCGCGGTGGACTATGCGGGAAAGGTTGACCCGGGGGACCGGTTTTCCGGGACCTGTTATTTCCACTGGAGGCGGTGGGGCAATGGTATGGAACAGCTGGAGACCCGCAGCCAACAGGGGCTGGCGGAGGTGCAGCTGTCCGCCAGCCTGGATAGCCATCTCTGGACCCCTGAGGAGGGCCCTCAGAGGCTGGAAGAGGGGTTCCATTTGGAAAAAGAATCCTAGGAATACCGCAAAAGAGAGGCCCATTGGGCCTCTCTTTTGCGGTTGGTGGTTATTCTACCACCTTTCCCATGGTCTTCAGCGGGTCGGCCCATTGGCCGTCCACCTTGATGGCAAAATGGAGATGGGGATCCAGGGAGATCTCACTGGGGATCTCCCCCACACTGCCGATGGGCTGGGTCACTTTGACCTCATCCCCCTCCTGGACCAACACCTCCTTGTCCAAGCCTGCATAGACCGAGGTGATGCCATCCTGGTGGAGGATCTCCACCGTCATCCCCATGAGGGGGTCATCCCGTACAGCTGTCACCTGGCCGTCGCATACCGCCTTTACGGGGGTGCCCGGGTCAGCCTTGATGTCAATGCCGTCGTGGGTGCGCCACTCCTTGAGGGTGGGGTTCTTCACCAGCTCTCCGTTGCTATAGGGGACGAAGATCTCCCCGGAGATGGGCAAGACGAAGGAGGAGGGTTCCAGCTCGGGCTGCGCTTTGGCCTCGACGGAGAGCTCTTCCGGTTCGGAGGAAGCCGCAGAGGAGGACGGCGCCGCAGTAGAGGAGGAAGAGGACGCGGAGGACTCTCTCTCCTGTTGGACGCCAATCCCGCTCTGGGCCTTGCCAGCCTCCTCCAAATCGGGGAAACCATAGCTGGGTTCTTGGGCGCTGGAAGTGGCCTGGGGGCGGGATTCCGCCGCCTGCCGGTTGCTTTCGTCAATGCGGTCCACCGTCTTGTCCACCGCAATCCAAGCGGCCGTGCCGGCGCCTACCACACAGACGGCCAGGGCGGCATAGAATCCCTTCCCGGCCAAAAATTTACTCAATTTACCTTTGGAATGGAAAAAATCGTTCATATTCGGTTACACCTCCACAGTTATTCTGGACCTGCCCTCTGGGGATTATACGGCCGGTACAGGTTGTTTTTCAGCGCTATTTTTGCAAAAGTTCTCGAATTCCAATAATCAACAGAAGCAGTGCGAACCCTTTGGAAAGCAGCTCCCCGCCCAATGCCCGGCCCAGCCACACCCCGGCCAAAACCGCCGGGAGCCCCGCGGCAATGCAGAGGGCGGCGCTGCGCCAGTCCACCAGCCGGTGTTTGGTGTGGGCGGCCAGGGCCAGCCCGGCGATGGGTAAAAAGAACAGCAGATTGATCCCCTGGGCGGTCAGTTGCTCCACCCCGGCGAATACCCGAAGATAGACCAACAGCACCGTCCCCGCCCCCATGCCCAGGGCGCCCAGCAGTCCGCTGGCCAGGGAGACCAGCCCGATTGCCAACCAGCTCACGCCAACAAAAGCCGCAGGGCGGAATAGATCACCACAACCCCAAACATCCGGTGGAGCCAGACCGATTGGAGGTGGGGCAGCAGCCGCCCGCCCAACCAAGCGCCCGCCAATCCCAAAGGAAGGAAGGGCAGCGCCTCCCCCAGACGCACATTGCCCAGGGAGAGATAAAAAAGGCTGCTGGCCACCGAGAGGGGAAGGGTGACGGCGATGGAGGTGGCATGGGCCCGCTGGGTTTCCAGCCCGGCCCGGCCCAGGAGAGGCACAATCGCCATGCCGCCGCCAGCGCCGAACAGGCCGTTGAGCAATCCACCCGCCAAACCGGTGAGCAACAGGGACATGCGTCCCATGGGCATCCCCTCCTCTCTTTGGATCCCCGCCCGGGCAGGAGCAGGAAAAACAAAAAAGCCGCCGTTTGGCATTAGGATACCAAACGGCGGCAAAAATATGCGCGTATTGTTTATTTGGTGCCGAAGATCCGATCCCCGGCGTCCCCCAGACCGGGGACGATGTATTTGTTCTCGTTGAGATGGTCGTCCAGCTCGCCGATGTAGACTTGAACGTCCGGATGGGCCTCGGTGAGGGCTTTGACCCCCTCCGGTGCGGCGATGATGCACATGAACTTGATGTTGGAACAGCCGTGTTTTTTCAGCTGGTCGATGGCGTCCACCGCGGAACCGCCGGTGGCCAGCATGGGGTCCAGCACGATGATGTCCCGCTCCTGGATGTCCGCGGGCAGCTTGCAGTAGTATTCCACCGGCAGGTGGGTCTCATGGTCCCGATACATCCCGATGTGCCCCACCTTGGCAGCGGGGACCAGGGAGAGCAGCCCGTCCACCATGCCCAGGCCGGCCCGCAGGATGGGCACAAAGGCCACCTTCCGACCAGAGATCACCTTGGCTTTGCAGATGCAGATGGGCGTCTCGATCTCCACCTCTTTCACCGGCATATCCCGGGTGGCTTCATAGCACATAAGGGTGGCGATCTCGTTGGTCAACTCCCGGAACTCCTTGGCGCCGGTGTTCTTGTCCCGCAACAGGGTGATCTTGTGGTGGATCAGCGGGTGATCCATAATAAACGGCTTCGACATTACTAGACACGTCCCCAATCTAACAATATTTTGAAATCAGCAGGAGCCCTCCCGCTCAATGGCAGCGATTTTGTCGATCCGGCGCTGGTGGCGGCCGCCCTCAAAGGGGGTGTGCAAAAACACGTCCACCAGCTCCAACGCCAGCCCGGGTCCCACCACCCGTCCTCCCAGACAGAGGGCGTTGGCGTCGTTGTGCAGCCGGGTATATTTGGCGGAAAAATAGTCCGAGCAACAGGCCGCCCGGATCCCTTTGACCTTGTTGGCAGCCATGGAGATGCCCACGCCGGTCCCGCAGAACAGCAGCGCCTTTTCGCACCTTCCCTCCACCACCGCCCGGCAGGCGGGCAGTGCCATATCCGCATAGTCGCAGGAGGCCTCGCTGTGGGTGCCGAAGTCCTCATAGGGGATCTTTTGCTCCTCCAGCCAGGCTTTCACTGCCTCTTTCAATTGGAAGCCGCCGTGGTCAGCGGCCAATGCGATCATCCTGATCTTCATCTCCTCGTTTCAATTTGCGCCTGCCTGGCCAGCAGCTCCCGTTCCGCCTGGGGCAGACGCAGATAGGCGGGGGCCAGCGCCTGGGGCTCCACCGGCGGGTGGCCGGGCAGCCCGGCGGCCAGCGCCACCGCCGCCGCCCGGGTATATTGAAGGGCGGGGGCGGGCAACCGCAGCTGGGGCAGGTGCTCTTTCCATCTATTATAGCACATCTGTGCGCCATCTCCAACCAGAAAAACAGGAAGTTCGGCATTTTTCAGCCCCTCCTCCGCCTGATCCAGGGGGAGGGCGGCATCCTCCCGCAGGCGGTGGATCCCCTGGGGGCCGCCTTGGAAGAGGGCGGTATATACCTGGGCGCAGCGGGCATCCAGCACCGGGGCCACCAGGCAGTCCTGGCCCCACAGGTTCATGGCCAACGCCTCCAAGGTGGAGATCCCCACACAGGGCTTGCCCAGGGCATGGGCCATCCCCTTCACCGCCGAAAGCCCAATGCGCAGGCCGGTGAACGATCCGGGCCCATTGGTGACCGCCAGCAGGTCCACCTGGTCCAGAGGGACCCGCACGGTGGCCAGCAGCTGTTGGACCATGGGCAGGATGGTCTGGGAGTGGGTGAGTTTTACGTTTTCATAGAACTCCCCCAGCAGCTTCCCGTCGTCGCTCAGGGCGCAGGAGGCCGACTGGGAGGAGGTGTCAATGGCTAAAATTTTCAAAACCGGTCCCCCTCGATGGTAATTTTCCGGGTCTCCTCATCCACCGGCTGGATGGTGAGGGTGATGGTGCCCGGGGGCAGGGCGTCCTGGATGTTCTCGCTCCACTCGATGTATAGCACGCCCTCCCCCTCCAGGTAGTCAAAAAAGCCGGTGGAGTAGAGGGAATCCAGCCCATTGATCCGATACATATCGAAATGATAGAGCGGGATATTACCATGCGTATATTCCTGCACCAGGGCAAAGGTGGGGCTGGAGACCCGGTCGGTGAGCCCCAGGCCCCGGGCCAGCCCTCGGGCAAAGGCGGTCTTGCCCGCCCCCATGCCCCCCCGGCATGCGACGACATCCCCCGGGCGGAGCTGGGCGGCGAACTGCCGGGCAAACTCCTCCGTCTGCTCTGTGGAATGGCTGAGATATTCCAACACAAACCCCTCCTGCGATCTGCGGCCGCCTCTATCCAAACAGCCGCTTGGTACTGTGCATATAGACCGACAGCGCCAGCCCCATCCCCATATAGGTGGCCAATACCGAGGACCCCCCATAGGAGAGGAAGGGCAGGGTGATGCCGATCACCGGCAGCACCATAATGCACATGCCGATGTTGACCATACACTGACAGGCGATCATCCCAAACAGGCCCACGCAGATGTACCGCCCCAGCGGGTCCTCCGCCTGGCTGCCATCGTGGAGCAGTTTGGAGCCCAGAGCCACAAACACAGCGATCACCGCCAGGCACCCGATGAACCCCAGGGACTCCCCGATGAAGGCGAAGATAAAGTCGTTGTAGATCTCCGGCACATACAGGTGTTCCACCCCGAAGATCCCCTTGCCCCACACCTTCCCGGAGCCAATGGCCAGCCGGGCGTTGTTCTGCTGATAGAGGATCCCCGCCAACTGGCTGGGGGTGGGGTCAAACAGCCCCAAAATCCGCTGTTTCTGGTCATCGTTGATGATGCCGGTGAACCAGGCCACCGGCGCGGCCACCAGCACCAACCCGCCGGCGGCCAGAATGTATTTCCAGCTGACCCCGGCGGCAAACACCATAAAGAGAAAGATGGCGGCAAAGACAATGGCGGTGCCGTCGTCCCCCTGAAAATGGATGAGCAGGATGGGGACCGCCCCATGCAGGCAGACCAGGGCTATGTTGGATGGACGGTTCAGGTTGTCCTTGAGAAGGCTCAGGTGATAGGCCAGGGCCAGGATAAACGACAGCTTCAAAAACTCCGTGGGTTGGAGGGTCATCCCCCCCGGCAGCACCAGCCAGGACTTGTCCCCCGGCCGGCTGGCGGTGCCCACCCCGATGAAGAAGGTGAGCAGCACCAACCCATAGGCCACCGGCACATGGAGCTTCCACAATTTGGCCAGGGTGTGGTAGTCAAATTTGGAGAGCACCACCGCCGCCGCCATCCCCAATAGGGAGGCGCCCGCCTGGACCAGGATTTTGCGGATGCCGGAGCCATCGTCCGCCAGGTCGCTGGAGATGCCGGCCTTCCAGATGCCGCAGAGCATCACCACGCTGCATACCGAAAGCCCAATACAAAAGAGCCACAGCCAACGGTCGGTCTCCCGCAGATAGCCGCCGACCGCGTGAATGATTTTTTTCATGAAACGCCTCGCTTGAGAAGGTGATACCGGGCGGCCTTTCGCAAGGTCCCCCGTGCGCTCTACCCATTATATAGAAATCCACCCGGCAATGCAAGGCGAAACCCGTAAACATTTTATGGACAGAGGGGGCCGCGGGGAGATTACTTCAAAATTTGAACAAAATCTGCCAAACCCCACAGCGCTCCTTGACAGGGCATGGGGCCTTCAGTACAATAGAAGGCAAGGAGGGAGTGTTTATGTACTGTAAAAAATGTGGCTCTGTGATTGATGACAATGCCAACATCTGTCCTTACTGTGGCACGCCCCAGACCCCGGTTGCTGCTGCGAACAGCAACGACAACGGCGGGATTTTGTGGGGGTTGCTGGGCTGCTGTATCCCCATCGTAGGGCTGGTACTGTTTCTGGTCTGGAAGGACACCAAACCCCGTACCGCCAAGGCCGCCGGCATCGGCGCGCTGGTGTCGGTGATTATTGGCATTCTCTACTATGTGGTAGTATTTGCTGCTGGAGTGGGCTTCTATGCCTTCAGCTGATCCCGTTTCCTCTGGATTTTTTTACCGTTGGCTGCCCCGGGTGTTCGGCTGCCACTGCCGGGCCGACCGGTCGTTCTTCTTCCGGGGCAGGCAGCTGCCCCTATGCGCCCGCTGTACCGGGGAGCTGGCGGGGATCCTGCTGGCGATCCCCGGCGGGCTGTTTTGGGGGTTCCCGCCTGCCTGGATCTGCGGCCTGCTGCTCGTCCCCCTGGCTGTGGATGGGTTTATACAGGCCCTGACCCCCTATGAGAGCACCAACTCCCGCCGCCTGGTGACAGGGGTGTTGTTTGGCTTTGGGCTGGCCGCCCTGTTCGCCCTGTCCACCCGGTGGGTATTTCTGCGGGGTGCGGCCTGGGGGCTGTCCCTGGCCGGCAGCTGAAACCAAGAAAAAAGACCGCTGTGGCGGTCTTTTTTTGCGCCTTTTTGCAGAGCGCCCTAAAAAACCAATGCGGCAGGCCATTTGGCCTGCCGCATTGGCGAAGCCCCTGATGCCAGGGGGATTTTTTAGGAAACTGTCCGCATCCTCCCTAAAACTGCCCCAAAATCCCCTATTTTGACAAAATGAATATTATGCATGGTCTTAAAAGGGGGAGAGCTATTTTGGAACAGCGAAGATATGGCTTATAAA
>CAJFPF010000100.1 GCA_904398655.1 uncultured Anaerotruncus sp.
ACCGGAGCAGCCCGAGCCGGAGGAGCCTGAACCGGAGGAGCCTGAGCCGGAGCAGCCTGAACCGGAGCAGCCTGAACCGGAGGAGCCCCGCCTCGACGATCTGGAAAATTATACCCTTACCCAGCCCATGACCGCCCAAGAGGCCCAGGAGGCCGGCCACTGCCTGGTGTTTTTGGACAGCGGGGACGGGGAGGCCTACCGGTACAGCTGCCATATGGACTCCACCACCTACGGCCTGGAGCAGGTGGACGGCAGCATCCCCAAATATATCTATACCTGTGAGGCCTGTACCCGCGCGTTGGGCCACCCGGTGCGGTACTGCTATACCGGCGGCCAGGTCTATGTGTGGGACCGCTGACAAACTGCCTTCCCTTCCTTATAAAACCAGGAGCCGCCCCCTAAAAAAAGGGGGACGGCTCCTGGTTTTTTAGGGGGCGGCCTCCTGACGGGAGGGGGACGCCGGTTCCTCCGGGCCGTCCTCTGCCAGGTACAGCTCTTCGCAGGCCCGCTGGGCAGCGATGAGAGTGTCGATCGCCTCCTCGGCGGCATGAAACAGGGTCAAATACATCTTTTGGTAGTCGGGCATAACGATCACCTCTCCCCTCCATAATAGGACATATAGTCCAAAATGTCAACCTGTCAATCCGCTCCTTGCTATAGTGAGGACGGTGAGATATATGAATCTAAGAATTCGTGCCCTGCGGGAGGACGCCGACCTGACCCAGAAGGAGATTGCCTCCTACCTGCACTGTGACCAGTCCCTCTACTCCAAATATGAGCGCGGGGAACGGATGCTGCCGTTGGACCTGGCGGTAAAGCTGGCCCAATTTTATCAGGTCTCCCTGGACTATCTGGTTGGGCTGAAGAAGGAGCGGGATTGATGGCGGGGCGCTTTGGGCAGCCGGGGGATTTGCGGGAGGACGCCGATTTGCACCAAGCCCAACGGCCAGCGATCCGGGAATGACCGGCTATTCCAAATACGAAACCGGGGGAAATGACATCCCCACCCAGATCCTGATCTGGGTGGCCCAGTTTTACGGCGCCAGCATGGACTGCCTGTTGGGGCTTACCAGCCGGCGGAACCCGATCCAAAATAGCCCCCGCTCCCACCCTCAAATGGAAAAACACGCCCGCGTCAGCCGACGCGGGCGTGTTTTTATCGTTTAACCGGGCTGCAGGGTGGCCAGGGCGGCCTCAAACGTCTCCATTTGGGGGGCGGTCCCGCCCGAACCCATGGCCGGATAGAATTGGAAGATCACCACCTGATCCTCCAACTGGATGCAGTAGACGATGGTGTTGACCCACATGCTGGTGACCCCGCTGGGGTCCTCCTCCTGAAGCCAATAGCGTTTGGCCGGGCGGCCGCCCAGTTCCAGCTCCTCCTCCTGGGTCAGATGCTCCGCGTACCGCTGGTCATAGGGGGCAAAGGGGGCCTGGGGATCCTCCACAGGCTCCACCGCCGACAGCTCTCCCATCAGCCGGGCATCCTCCCCCTCCCCGGCATAGAGGGCCCCCGCCTGAAAATCCACCTCCACTTCCTCCGGGACCCAAAGGGAAAATCCCCCCAAAGTCACCTGGTGGCCGTCGGTTGGCGGCTGGCTGGAGGCCGCTTTTGAGGAAGGGGCGGAGGATTCCAAAGCCGGTTCCGACACCGCGCTGGACGGGGAGGCGGCCGTCCCTTGGCTGGAGGTTTCCCCACCCCGGGCAGCGCATCCCTCCAACAGCAGGCAGAGGGCCAGAATCCCGGCAAAAATTTTCCACTCCACAGCTTACATCCCCTTCCCGCTGTTCATCTCTCCGGCTGGCCGGGCAGGCCCTGGGGAAACCGGCTGGCCGCTGTCAGCCGTACCGGCAGGCCAATAGCCGCCCCTTTGGCGTCCTCCCCATGTCCGACCTGCAGGGTGCGGGCCACCGGCAGCCCGGGGCCGATACAATCCAAGGCCATCCGCTCCAACGCCTGGGGGCCTTCCTCCCGGTCCAGCTGGGTGAAGGTGCCCAACAATACCCCCGCCGCCAGCTCAAACGCCCCCATCTGGGCCAACTGGCAGAGGCCGGTGGCGATCCGGGCGCTGCCGCCGGTGAACGACTCCAATAGGAGCACCCGCCCCCGCAGATCCGGCCAATAGGGGGTGCCTGCCAGCTTCAACAGGCACCGCAGGTTGCCTCCCACCAGCACCCCCTCCATCCCCTCCCCCTGGAGGAAACGGGTCTCGAATCGCCACAGATCCGGCCGCCCCTCCAGCAGGGAGGCGGAAAAGGCCGCCTGTTGGTCAACCCCGCAGCGGTCCCCCAGATTTTTCACCTGATAGAGCGCGGTGGGCAGGCTGGTCCGGGCATAGATGGCGTTGAGCAGGCAGGTGAGGTCGCTATAGCCGAAAAATGGTTTCCAATTTTGGGCGATCTCGCCAAAATCCAACAGGGGCAACAGCTGATTAGCCAGGTCCCCACCGGATACATCAAAGATTGCCCGAATGGAAGGGTCCCGGAAATATCCCATCAACGCCTCTGCCCGTTCAGGCGGTGTGCCGCTGGATTGCCCCTCCACCTGGTAGAGCACCGGGCTTTCCACAGGGGAAAGGCCCATCCCCTCCAAAGCCGCCCTGGTCCGATCCAGAAGTGCTGCCTCCTGGGGTGGGCGGCCGTTGGAACAGCCCACCAGCGCCACCCGATCCCCCCGCCGCAGTTGGAATACCATAGGAACCGCCTCCTTTTCCTCCATTGTACCACGGGTGAAGGCAGTTTTCCAGCGGGAAAACGCCTTTGACGGACAAGGCCGCGCTGCGCCCATCCGGGCGCTCCGCGGCGGCGGCCCCTCCTAAAAAAGCGACCAAAAAAGGACGGGCATGGAGAGTTGCCCGTCCTTTGTGATTCAGTTGAGAGAGTGTTTGGAGAGAATTAGCGGCCAGTGTTGGG
>CAJFPF010000101.1 GCA_904398655.1 uncultured Anaerotruncus sp.
CTCATTATGCGCCCTCAGGCGCCGCTGGTATCATGGCCCCTACGGGGCCGTTTTTCATACCACCCGTTTTACGGGTGGTTATGATTGTCCGCTGCGATCTTGACAAATGGGGATCCAGTGCGTATAATGGAAAAGAACAAAGTCTGTTTCAGGGCGGGGTGCAATTCCCCACTGGCGGTATAGTCCGCGACCTGGCCCCAGCGGCCGGCTGAATGGGTGTAATTCCCATACCAACGGTAAAGTCCGGATGGAAGAAACAGTGTATTTTGACGGATTCCGCCGATATGCTGCCGCCCTTGCAGAACTGCAAGGGCGTTTTTTGTTCCCCGAACAGGCTCCAGGAATTGGAGGGATTCATCTATGAAAACATCTACCACAACCCGCAAACTTACTACTCTGGCTATGCTGGCCGCTCTGTCGGTGATCCTGGTGGCGCTGGTCCACATCCCGTTCCCGCCTGCGCCGTTTTTGGAGTATGACCCGGCGGACGTCCCCATCTTTATTGGGACCTTCCTGTACGGCCCGGCAGCCGGCTTGGGGCTGACCCTGGTCGTCTCGGTAATCCAGGGTACGACTGTGAGCGCGGGCAGCGGGATCATTGGCATTGTGATGCACCTGCTCTCCACTGGCACGTTTGTGGTGCTCTCCGGCAGCCTGTATCGCAAGTACCACAACCGGTTGGGGGCGGCCGTTGCCCTGGTTGTGGGCGTTTTGTCCATGACATTGGTGATGGTGGGCTGTAACCTGGTGTTTACCCCCATCTTTATGGGACAACCGGTGGAGGAGGTCATTGGCATGCTGATGCCGGTTATCATCCCCTTCAACCTCCTGAAGGCTGGTATCAACGGGTTGGTGACCTATCTGGTCTATAAACCCATTGGCCGCCTGCTCCGTGCGGAGCGCAGCCCACAGGCGGTGTAATTTTCCGCCTCTTGACAAACTGGAAGAAATCGTGTAACATGTAGTCCGTAAAAACTGCATAACATGCCTTATGAAGAGTGGTGGAGGGACTGGCCCTGTGAAGCCCGGCAACCTGTGGAATCCACAAGGTGCCAAATCCAGCGGTATCGCCGAGAGATGAGGTTACATCGCGCCCGGTATGCCTACCGGGCGTTTTTTGATGCAGGAAACCGGTCGAATCTCCACACTGTATAGGAAACTGTGGAAGTTGGGAGGTTTTTTGATGAAACTGGGAGGAATTTTTCGCCGCGCCGGCTGTTTGGCCCTCACCGCGGCGGTCTGCCTGGGGATGGGGGCTCCGGCGGGGGCAGCCACCTACAATGACTTCGACTATATCACCAGCCATGTAAATCTGCGGGTCCCTGGAAGCCTGCGGTTGACCCGTCCCTCCGGGGACATCTCCACCACCTCGGCCTACTATTTCATCACGGGCGACAGCGATCCAAACAGCTCGTTGACCATGAACGGGGAGGAGATTACCACCAGAGGTGTTTTGGGCAGCTTTGGCGTGTATGTCCCGTTGGAAGGCGGTACAAACACCTTTACCTTCCAAAATGGAGGGGATACACAAACCATCACCATTACCCGAGGATCTACAGCCACTGCGACCACCATTTCAGATGTACGGAGCATGGCGCCCACCTATGACTGCGCCACTTTTTCAGGCGAGACGATCAATCTCTCCTGTACCGCTCCCTCTGGAGCCCAGGTGACCGCCACAGTGGGAGGCCGTAGGGTGCAGCTGAAACAGGCAGCGGTCACCGCCTATGAGGGGGTGCCAGCCAGCTTTACCGGGTCCACAGTGGCTGGCGAGGTCTCCGGTACCCGGAATTTGGGACCGGTGACCTATACCATGACCTACCAGGGCCGCACCACCAGCTACCAGTCGGCGGGGGATGTCTATCTCACCGGCAGTGGTAGTACCCTTTTGGTGCAGGTGATCAACGCTGCCACCAGCCTTTACAAGGATGAGAATTGGAGTGCCTTTATCGAGACTCCCAAGGGAGGCGGAGTGGATGCGGTGGTGGAGGTGAGCCGGAACAGCTACCGGCTGGCCAGCGGGGGCTGGATCTCCAAGGAGTCGGTGCAGCCCCTCTCTCAGGCGGTTCCTTACAAGCTGGATGTACAGGAGGCGGATTTCTCGGTCTACGAGACTGCCACCGGTGGGGATTACGGGGAAACCCTCGTCCTCACGGGAAACGAGGCAAAACCCATGTTCCGGGCCTATATGGACGGAACGGGCCTGCATGTGAAGCTGTGCAACACCACCGTGGACGAGAGGATTGTGGAGTCGATCCGCAGTCAGGTGGCGGAGAAGAGCCGCCTATTTTCCACTGTGACAGCGGACTTTGGCCTCTCCTCCAGGGGGACGCCCACCGATGTGACCCTGCACTTCACCCTTACAGGACAGCAGGACCTCTGGGGGTATGATATCTCCTATGGTGAGAATGGCGGGGTGGAGATCTATGCCAAATACACACCGGCGGTAAACCTTCAGAGCAGCCAGCCTTTGAAAAACCTGGTGGTGATGGTGGATGCCGGCCACGGCGGTACCGACCCGGGGGCCATTGGCATTCCCGGTACCGACAGCGCTATGGAGAAGGATATCACCTTGGCCACCGCCATCGCGGTGCAGAAGCGTCTGGAATCCCTGGGTGCTACCGCCTATCTCTGCCGTTCGGACGACAGCGACCTGAGTATGAACGACCGGATGACGATGACCCGCGCCCGGGATGCGGACCTGTTCATCTCCCTGCACTGCAACAGTGTGGGTTACGCGCAGAACGCCAACACTGCCAAGGGGGCGGAGGTCTACTACTACGAGGATATCGCGGCTCCGCTGGCCTCCACCCTGTCCGCCACCCTCTCTGACTATACCAATCGCACCGACCGGGGGGCCAAACGCTCCAACTATCGGGTGACGCTGAACACCTTTGCCCCTTCGGTGCTGGTGGAGATGGGGTTCTTGACCAACCCGGTAGAGTATGACAGCATGGCCAGCAAGCAGGGGATCTACCAGACCGCCAATGCCATTGGCGACGGCGTATTGGCCTTTTTCCGTTGAGAAAGGGCCCAAATGTGCATACCGGAGGGACCTTTTCGGAGGGAAGTCCGAGGCAATAGAGCAAACAGAATTGGAAAGGATGTTGAAACAGGATGGCAAAGTACCTTTTTACCTCTGAATCGGTGACCGAGGGGCACCCAGATAAGATCTGCGACCAGATCTCTGACGCAGTGTTGGACGCGATCCTCACCGAGGACCCGAACGCCCGGGTGGCCTGCGAAACCGCTGTGACCACTGGCCTGGTGATGATTATGGGGGAGATTTCCACCAGCTGCTATGTGGATATCCCCACCCTGGCCCGCGATGTGATCCGTCAGATCGGCTATGACCGGGCGAAATATGGCTTTGACGCCGATACTTGCGCGGTGCTCACCAGCATCCACGAGCAGTCGGGGGATATCGCTTTGGGCGTGGATGAGGCGCTGGAGCAGAAGGAGGGCAGCAGGGACGCTGAGAATGTCACCGGCGCGGGGGACCAGGGGATGATGTTCGGCTACGCCGCCGACGAGACCCCGGAGCTGATGCCCATGCCCATTTCCCTGGCCCATAAGCTGGCCAAACGGCTGACCCAGGTGCGCCGGGACGGCACCCTGCCCTATCTGCGGCCGGACGGCAAGACCCAGGTGACGGTGGAGTATGAGGACGACCGCCCGGTTCGGGTGGACGCGGTGGTAATTTCCAACCAGCATGCGCCGGAGATCCCCTTGGAGCAGATCCGGGAGGACATTGTGGAGCATGTGGTGAAGGCGGTGATCCCTGGGGAGCTGATGGACCGCAACACCAAGCTGTATGTAAACCCCACTGGGCGGTTTGTGATCGGCGGGCCCGCGGGGGATTCCGGCCTCACCGGACGGAAGATCATTGTGGACAGCTATGGCGGCTTTGGGCGCCATGGCGGCGGCGCCTTCTCCGGCAAGGACCCCACCAAGGTGGATCGTTCTGCCGCCTATGCCGCCCGTTGGGTGGCTAAAAATATCGTGGCCGCCGGCTTGGCCCGCCGCTGTGAGTTGCAGCTGGCCTATGCAATCGGCGTGGCCTCCCCTGTTTCGGTGAATGTGAATACGTTTGGTACAGGGAAAGTTTCAGATGAGGCGTTGGAGCAGGCAGTGCTCCGGGTGTTCGACCTGCGCCCGGCAGCGATCATCCAAGCGTTGGACCTGCGCCGCCCCATCTACCGCCAGCTGGCGGCCTACGGCCATATGGGCCGGGAGGAACTGGGCGTGGCCTGGGAGAAAACCGACAAAATCCAGGAGTTGCTCCAGGCAGTCCAGGGCTAAAGGGCAGATTTTCACCCAAATCACCTCTCTGCATAAAATGGTGCAGAGAGGTGATTTTGCATGGATTGGATGGTTTTGGTGATCGTGGTTCTGGGGACACTGTCCTGTGTAGGGCTGATGCAGGTGGTCTCCTGGGTGGCGGTGCGCCTGCGCCGGAAGGGAAATCAGGTCTATCGGGTGGTGCCGGTGGGCGGCGCGGGCAGCGTCATTGGCAGTCAGATGTCCCTGGCCTTTGCCTGTTTGCAGTGGTTGAGCAACCCGGAGGGGTCCCAGCTGATCCTCTATGATGCGGGGCTCACCCCGGCCCAGGCCCAGGCCTGCGCCCGGTTGGCCCAGGGGGGCGGCATGTGGTTTGCCCGTACCCCCCAGGAGCTGTCAGCACTGGTGGGCAGAGGGGCAGAGGAAGCGATACAGTAATTCCCATTGGGCAGATACCTGAGAGATACAAAGGGAGGACGGCTCTGGCCGCCCTCCCTTTGTATCTCTCAGCCCTTGGTGTTAACCCCCGCCAATACCAGCAGGATCCCTGCAGCGGCGTCCACCCAGGCCAAAAAGTTCATGGTGGATGCCGCAACCCCTGCCGGGATCACAGCGATTCTCAGCAGATCCCTTTGATCCCCCGCATGAGACCCCCCTTTTTTTGGTATCCGTTTTTCCCATTCTAACAAAGCCCCCCGGGGATTTGCAAGGCGGGCCGCAGTTTACAAACGATGTCAAGGCGTTTATAATAGAGGAAGAAGAAAAGGCGGTGGAGAGCAAGTGGAAAGCGGACAACTTTACAGGCTGGAGGGCAGTGTGGAGACAGTGGTATTCCACAATGGAGACACTGGCTTCACAGTGCTGGAACTGGCTACCGACCAGGAGCTGGTGACGGTGGTGGGGGAGTTTGCGGATGTGAATGTGGGGGAGACATTGGTGGTCACCGGCAGCTATACCACCCATCCTAAATATGGCCTGCAGTTGAAGGCCCAAGCCTATGAACGGCTGTTGCCAGCTACCGCCGCTGCCATTGAAAGCTACTTGTCCTCCGGAGCGGTGAAGGGGATCGGCCCTGCCATTGCCCATAAGTTGGTGAAAAAATTCGGGGATGAGACGCTGGCCGTCATTGAGCAGACCCCTGAAAAGCTGACAGAAGTTTCGGGAATCTCTCCCAAGAAGGCGGAAATGATATCCAAAGAGTATCAAAAGCAATTTGGTATACGAACTGTAATGCTATTTTTGAGCAAATCCGGTGTTCCAGCCTCCTATGCCATCAAAACCTGGAAGAAATTTGGCCTTTCCGCCCAGGAGGTGCTCACCCAGAATCCCTACCTACTGTGCATTGATGAGATTGGGGTCAGCTTTGAGACGGCGGACGCCATCGCTGTCCAAAACGGCCTGGCCCCCGATGGTTACGAGCGGATTTCGGCGGCGGTGCTCCATGTATTGCGCCACAACACCGGAAACGGCCACACCTGCCTGCCTCAGGAGAAATTGCTCATGACAACGGGCAAGTTGGTGGATGCCGACAGTTATCACATTGCCGACGTGTTGGAGGAGCAGGTGGCCCGGGAGGAGCTGATCCGGCTGGAGACGCCGGAGGGGCCGTTTATCTACCTGCCCCGGTACTACGAGGCGGAGTGCTATGTGGCCTCCAAGCTCTCCTTGATGCGCCAGCCCCTTCCAGGGGGGGAGGATTCATTGGATGCCCAGGAGGTGGTGGACCGCCTGGAACAGGCGCAGGGGATCACCTACGCGGCACTACAGCGCCAGGCGATCACCATGGCGCTCACTGGAAAGCTTTTGATCCTTACAGGGGGGCCCGGCACCGGCAAAACCACCACTGTCTCCGCCATCATCCGCCTGTTGGAGGGGATGGGGGAGACAGTGGCCCTGGCGGCCCCCACCGGCCGGGCGGCCAAACGGATGAGCGAGCTCACCGGGGTGGAGGCCAAGACGGTCCACCGGCTGTTGGAGGTGGACTATGGGGACGGCTCAGGGGCCATCAAGTTCAAGCGGGGGGAGAAGAACCCGCTCCCCTGTCAGACCGCTATCATCGATGAGACCTCTATGATGGATCTGTTGCTGTTTGAATCCCTGTTGCGGGCCTTGCGGTTCTCCTGCCGGCTGATTTTGGTGGGGGACCCGGATCAGCTGCCGTCGGTGGGTGCGGGAAATGTGCTGGGGGATCTGATCGCCAGCGGTAAGATCCCGGTGGTCCATCTGGAAGAGATCTTCCGGCAGGCGGCTCAGAGCCTCATTGTCACCAACGCCCATGCCATCGTTAACGGGCAGATGCCCCGGCTGGATGTGCGGGACAACGACTTTTTCTTCCTGCCGGACGCCTCCGCCCAACACATCTGCCAGACGGCGGCGGACCTGTGCGCCCGTCGCCTTCCCCGGCGATACGGCTATTCCCCCCAGTGGGATATCCAGGTGATCGCCCCCACCCGGGTGGGAGCCGCAGGGACGGGGGAGCTGAATAGGGCGTTGCAGCAGGCCCTAAATCCTCCTGATCCCCGGAAAAAGGAATTTTCTGTCGGCTCGGTCACCTTCCGGGAGGGAGACAAGGTGATGCAGATCAAAAACAACTATGACCTGGCCTGGGAGCGTCCGGATGGGGAGGAGGGCCTGGGAGTATTCAATGGGGACATCGGCGTCATCGAGCTGATTAACCGCCCAAGCTCCTCCATGGTGATCTGTTTTGATGAGGAGCGCCGGGCGGAATACAGCTTTGACATGGCAGGGGAACTGGAATTGGCCTATGCCATCACTGTCCACAAGTCCCAGGGCAATGAGTATGAGGCGGTGATCCTGCCCTTGATGGAAGGACGCAGCCGAATATACTACCGCAGCCTGCTCTATACGGCGGTGACCCGGGCGCGCAAGCTATTGATTATTTTGGGCTCTGCCCAGGCAGTACGCCAGATGGTGGACTCCAACCGGCGTACCCGCCGCTATGGAAATCTGCGCTACCTATTGGAGGAGGTTTGCAGTGATTGATTGGAAGGAGTGGGCCCTGAGCCTGTTGTTTCCTCATCGGTGCTTTCTCTGTGGAAGGACGCTGCCGAATACCGGATGGCTCTGCCCCGGATGCACACCGCCGGAGGCGTTGGAGCTCTGCACCTGCGGTAAGCCGCCGAAGGAATGTATTTGTGACCGTATGGGGCAAAGCTGCCAAGCGGTCGTCCCTGCCTGGATCTACACCGATGGGGTGGAGCAGGGAATTCACCGGTTTAAATATGATGGATGTAGTTATTACGCACCCTTTTTGGGGGAAACCCTGGCCAAGGTGTTACAGGATCGGTTGGGCCCAATCCCCTTTGATTTTGTCACCTATGTCCCCACCAGCCACAGCCGCCTGCGGGAGCGGGGCTATTGCCAAACGCAATTGTTGGCACGGGAGGTGGCCAGACATTTGAAATTGCCGGTGAAGGGCGGGATTTTGGCCCATACGGGGGAGGGGACCCAACAGGCCCGGCAGAAAGGCTTGTCCGCCCGCCAGGAGAATGCCGCCAAGAATTTTGTCCTGGCCCGCCGGCCCGATCTAAAAGGGCGGCAGGTACTACTGGTGGATGATGTCTACACCACAGGGAGCACCATTCAGCAGTGCGCGGGACTTCTAGGGGAGTTGGGGGCTTTGGTGTGGGCAGCGGCGGTGGCCACCGTCGTCCGTTCCCCGGGCGCTTGCCAAGGCAGAGGGAATGTGGTATCATAACCCCAAGCGCTCCCGCCGGAAAACGGGAACGGTAAGATGCGGAGGATGTTTGGTTTGATGCATGGAATGGATATTGGAATCGACCTGGGGACCGCGACGGTCCTGGTCTATGATAGCACCCGGGGGATCGTGCTGCGGGAACCCTCGGTGGTGGCGGTGAACACCCGCACGGGGGAGATTTTGGCGGTGGGTGAGGAGGCCCACGCCATGTTGGGGAAAACTCCTGCCACCATTACGGCCATCCGGCCGTTGGAGGACGGGGTAATCTCTGATTATAAGACCACGGAACAGATGATCAAGTACTTTTTGAAGAAGGCCTGCCCCACCTCGGTGGTGAAGCCTCGGGTGGCCCTGTGTGTCCCCTCCCTGGTGACCAATGTGGAGGCGCAAGCGGTGGTGGATGCGGCGGTAGCAGCGGGCGCCCGCAGTGTCTACCTGATTGAGGAGCCGGTAGCGGCAGCCATTGGGGCCGGATTGGACATCTCCCTGCCCAACGGAAACCTGATCCTGGATATCGGCGGAGGTACCAGCGACGTGGCGGTCCTCTCTCTCAATGGAATCGTCTGCAAGACCTCCATCAAGCTGGCGGGAGATAAATTCAACGGGGCCATTGTCCGCTATGTGCGCAGCCGATACAACCTGCTCATTGGGGAGCGGATGGCGGAACAGGTGAAGATTGCCATTGCCAGTGTGGACGAGGACGCCCCGGAGGCCACCTATGAGGTGAAGGGACGAAACCTGGCTGCCGGTTTACCCGCCCGACAGGAGCTCTGCCGGTCGGAGCTCTTCCCGGTGGTGTTGGAACTGGCAACTGAGATCCGGGACGCGGTCCACTCAGTGGTGGAGCGTACCCCGCCCGAATTGGTGGGAGATATCTACGAGAACGGCATGATTATGACAGGCGGCGGCTGCCTGCTCCACGGTTTGGATGTCTATCTGAGCCGGATGCTGAAGCTGCCGGTGCGCCGGGCGGAAAACCCGGTGGAGTCGGTGGCGGTGGGGACCGGCCGGTCGTTCGGCTATATCGATCAGCTGGTGGACGGATTTGTCACCTCCTCCACCCACAAGCACTGACACAGTTTGCATAAAGGCCTTCTTGGGATGGCATACTGGAAGTATCATCCCAAAGGAGGCCTTTTTCCATGCAACTTACAGCCAGGGAGCTCCAGCAGCTGGAGGATCAGCTGTCGGTGGAGCGGATATTGATTCAAAAATTTACCGCCTATGCCCAACTGACCCGAGACCCCCAGTTGAGGGCACAGTTTGAGCTCTGCTGTGCCCGGCATCAAAACCATCTCCGGCATCTGCGCGCAAAAGTGGGGGAGGGAATGGTATGAGCGTCCCTCAGTCCCGGGATCGGGAGATGTTGGAGGATGCCGCCTTCTGCCAACAGGCCGCGGCGGAGGGGTATTGCCAGTGCGCGGGAGGCAGCAATTCCCCTGTGTTGATGGGGGAGCTGTTGGATCTGCTGCAGGAGGAGCAGCAGATCCGGCGGGAACTGTTGCAGGAGCTGGAAAAGCGAGGCTGGAGGGAGGAGTCCTCCGCCAGCCCGGAGCAGATCCGGCGTGTCTATCAACAGTTCTCCGAAAACTAAAGGGGGCGCCGGAGGTCTCAACCTCCGGCGCCCCTGTTTGGCTTATTTTTCCTGGTGTAGGCGTACATCTATCTGTTGATAGGGGATGTTGATCCCCGCCGCGTCAAATCTGCGTTTAACCTCCTCCAACAGGTCGTATTTCAAAGCCCAATAGCTGCTGTTTTCCACCCAGACACGGCATCCAATCAGGATTGCGGATTCCCCGTGGGCCACCATCCGTACCACAGGGGCCGGTTCCGCCAACGCCAGGGGATTGTCCTCCAGACAGCTCTGGATGATCCTTTCCGCCTGCTGGAAATCATCCTCATAGCCAATGGAAAAATCCAGATCCAGGCGGCGGGTGGGGGAGGTGGTGTAGTTGGTGATCTGGGCTTTGGAGACGTCCCCATTGGGAATGTGGATAAGCTTGCTGTCCACTGTGCGGATGACCGTATAGTTCAGCCGGATCTCCTCCACACTGCCCTCATTCCCGTTGATGGACACATAGTCCCCCAGGGAAAAAGGTTTGGTGAACAGCACCAGAATTCCGCCCGCCAGGTTGGCCAGGGAGTCCTTTACCGACAGGGAGACCGCAAGGCCAAAGACGCTGAACAGGGCGATGAGGGAGCCTGCGGCGGAGGGGACCAGCACTGTGACAACAATCACCCCCAACATGATCCATAGGGCTACCTGAAGGATGGACACGATGAAGCCGTGGAGGGCTGGATCCAACTTGGAGCGGGCCAATAGCTTTTTCAAAAAGGAACAGAGCCACCGCAAAATCAGATAACCCACCACCAATACCACTGCGGCGGTGAGCAAGCGGGGCAAAAATTCCAAAAAGCGGTTGGAAAGATAGTCCCAAGAGAGGGGATCCTGGGTGATGTTTTGGAGAACATCCTCTACCTGTTGGGTGGTGTTGGGGTCGATCAGGTCGCTCATGGGAACCGCTCCTTTCGCCGCCGGCAGGCGGCTTTCTCAGATTAGATCGGGCAAAAGAGGGCAAAATGCGCTCTGCGCAGCCGTTTCCCTCCAAGTATGGCATAAAAGAGACAGAAATGCAATAAGAACTGCAGTTTGGCACGTTTTGGACTTGCAATCCGGTCAAGATTGCGGTAGGCTGTAATTAAAGAAGGAGAGGGCCGCCCCGCGGCTCTTGGAAAGGACGGATGTAAATGGATACCCGCCAGGTACAAGCTCAGATCGCCCAGGGGGAGTGGGATGACGTCTTTCGCTACCTCTACGGCCGCAGAGCGGAGGAACAGCGTCAGCGGTATTGCCGGACACTGGAATCTTTTGAGGAGCGGTTTGGCAGTGGCCGCCAGATACGCCTGTTTTCCGCCCCCGGCCGTTCAGAATTGGGGGGCAACCACACCGATCACCAGCACGGCCGGGTGCTGGAAGCGGGGGTGGATTTGGACGTGGTGGCGGTGGCGGCGAAAAGCGACCAGCCAGTGATCCGGATCCAGTCGGAGGGATACGCCATGGACGTGGTGGATCTGCGGGACCTATCCCCCCAGCAGCGGGAGTCCAACCATGCGGCGTCGCTGATCCGGGGGGTAGCCGCCCGGTTCCAGCAGCTGGGGTATCCCATCGGCGGCTTTGATGCCTACACCACCTCCAATGTACTCAAAGGTTCGGGGCTCTCCTCTTCCGCCGCATTTGAGACGGTGATAGGCGCCATGCTCAACCATCTCTATGCCCAGGGCCAGGTGGATCCCGTGACCATTGCCCAGATCGGACAGTATGCGGAGAATGTATACTTTGGCAAGCCCAGCGGACTTTCCGACCAGACCGCCTGTTCGGTGGGCGGTTGTACCTTCATTGATTTTGCGGACCCGCAGCATCCGTTGGTGGAACGGGTGGATTTCGACTTTGCCCGCTGCGGTTATCAGTTGTGCGTTGTGGACACCGGCGGCAGCCATGCGGACTTGACCGAGGATTATGCCGCCGCCCCCCAGGAGATGCGGGCGGTGGCCGCGGCTCTGGGCAAACAGGTGCTTCGGGAGGTGGAGCCTCAGGTGTTCTATGAGGCGTTGCCTCGCTTGCGGGGGCAGTGTACCGACCGGGCGCTGTTGCGGGCGTTCCATTTCTTTGGGGACAACGACCGGGTGCCCCGTCAGGCTGCGGCCCTGCGGGCGGGGGACTTTGAGACCTTCCGGAGGCTGGTAATTGAGAGCGGACGTTCCTCCTATATGTATCTCCAGAACGTCTATACCTGCCAAAACCCGGCGGAACAGGGCCTCTCCCTGGCGTTGGCCATGAGCGAGCGGCTGCTCCAGGACAGAGGGGCCTGGCGGGTCCATGGGGGTGGCTTTGCGGGGACCATCCAGGCGTTTGTCCCCCAGGATCTGTTGGAGGAATATCGCACCGCCATGGAGGCGGTGTTTGGAGAGGGAAGCTGTCACCTGTTGTCCGTCCGCCCTGTGGGCGGCGTGGAGGTGACCCCCCAGTTGGGGCGGCCCTCCAACGGGGACTGATCATATTGGAGAGGAAGGAAGTAACATGGCTGAATTGCGCTGGCATCCCTTGACCCAGGATTGGGTCATGATCGCTTCTCACCGGCAGGCCCGGCCCCAGATGCCCAAGGACTGGTGCCCCTTCTGTCCCGGCTCCGGCAAGGTTCCAGAGCAGTATGATGTGCTCAAATACGACAACGACTTTCCCGCGTTGAGCCAGACTCCACCGGAGCCGGACGATGTGGCCAACGGATTTTTCCGCACCGCTCCCGCCTATGGCAAGTGCGAGGTGATCCTCTATTCCCCCGGCCACACCACCACCGTGCCGGAGCTCTCGGACAGCCACATGGCCAAGCTGGTGGACCTGTGGTGTCAACGGTTTGAGGCGCTGTCGGCAGATGAAAAGATCAAATATGTGTTCATCTTTGAGAACCGGGGGGAGGCAGTGGGTGTCACCATGCCCCATCCCCACGGCCAGATCTATGGCTA
>CAJFPF010000102.1 GCA_904398655.1 uncultured Anaerotruncus sp.
CACCGGCTCGGAGAAATCCGCCCCCTGGGGGGAGACCGCCCCAATGATGGTCACCGACCCCTCCCTGCCCGAGAGGGTCTGCATATAGCCCGCCCGCTCATAGAAGGCGGAGATCCGGCTGGGCAGGTAGGCGGGGAACCCCTCCTCCGCGGGCATCTCCTCCAGCCGGCCGGAGATCTCCCGCAGGGCCTCCGCCCAACGGGAGGTGGAGTCGGCCATGATGGCGAGGTGGTAGCCCATATCCCGGTAGTACTCCGCCAGGGTAACGCCGGTATAGATGGACGCCTCCCGGGCGGCCACCGGCATGTTGGAGGTGTTGGCGATGAGCACCGTGCGCTCCATCAGCGAGCGGCCGGTCTTGGGGTCGGTGAGCTCCCCGAACTCCTGGAGCACCTGGGTCATCTCGTTGCCCCGCTCGCCGCAGCCGATATAGACGATGATATCCGCGTCCGACCACTTGGCCAGCTGGTGCTGGGTCATGGTCTTGCCGGTGCCGAACCCGCCGGGGATGGCGGCGGTGCCCCCCTTGGCAATGGGGAACAGGGTGTCCACCACCCGCTGGCCGGTAATCAGCGGCCGCTGGATGGGCAGCCGCCCGGCCACCGGCCGGGGCACCCGGATCGGCCACTTTTGGCAGAGGGTGAGGGTGTGCTCCTTCCCCCGGGCGTCCCGGACCACCACCAGCGGGTCCATCACCCGGTAGTCCCCGTCCGTCTGGACCGAGACCACCTGGCCGCTCAGGTCCGGGGGCACCATCGCCCGGTGCTCCACCACCGAGGTCTCGGGGCAGGTGGCGAAGATCTGGCCGCCGGTGACCGTATCCCCCGGTTTGACCGCCATGGTCACCTTCCAGCGGCGCTCCAAATCCAGGCTGGGCACGTCGCTGCCCTCGGGGATGAAGGCGCCGGAGTCCTTGGCGATCTCCCCCAGGGGGCGCTGGATGCCGTCGAAGATGTTGGTGAGGATGCCGGGGCCCAGGGTGGCGCACAGGGGGCCGCCGGTGCCCTCCACCGGTTCGCCGGTGCGCATGCCGGTGGTGCCCTCATACACCTGGATGGTGGTCTTTTCCTGGGAGATGTTGATCACCTCGCCGGTGAGGCGTTTGTTGCCCACATACACCCGCTCCTGCATCTGCAGGCCGGAGGGGCCGTGGACGGTGACCACCGGCCCATTGATGGAATAGACTTCAATCCCCTTTGCCAACGGCTTCCACCTCCTCCATCCGCAGTTCCGGCAGCTGGTGCAGCCGGTCCCGCTCCTCCGCCAAAGCGGCGTCAAACGTCAGGTCCAGAAGCACCCCGTGCTCCCGGTTCTCCAGCTGGGCGCCCCCGGTGATGGCGGCTCCCTCCGCCTGCACCTGGCACGCCCGGCCGAAATGGGTTTTGATCTGGTCCGCCAGGGGCAAATCCTGGGGCCGCACCCGGATGACGCTGCCCTCCCAGGGGCATTCGGCGGCCATCCGGTCCACCTGGCCCAGCAGCCACTGGGCATAGGCGGGGGTTTGGGTGAATGCGGCCAGCCGCTCCTGGGCGTCCGCCACCATCTGGGAGAGATAGCCCTCCCGCTGGGCATAGAGCTGCCGTTTGAGCTGCTGGGCCTGTTGGGAGACCTGCTTCACATGGTCGGTCTTCAGGGTGGCGATCTCCGCCTGCATCCGCCGGAAGATCTGTTCCAAAAGCCGGTCCTTTTCCGCCTCCAGGGCTCTGTCTTTGGCGGCCTGGGATTCGGCCAGGATCTTTTCACGCTGGGCCTGGGCCTTTTTGAGGATCTCCCGCTGGAAGAGTTCCAGCTTGTCGTCCTCCCGCGCGTTCGCCATAGGTTCTGTCACCTCTCTGTATCTCCAAAGCAGGGCGCCGCCCGCTGTCCGCGGGCGGGCCGGGGTAGGTTGGTTCAAAGCTTGAGGCCGATGGCCTCGTTCACATATTGGGCAATGGCCTGGGAGACGTCCCCGGCGCCGTGGCGGTCGGGGATCTCCGCGATGAGGGGGCGCTTGTGGCGGGCCTTGTGGGTCTCCACCAGCCCCGGGTCCAGGTCCATCAGCCGCCGGGTCATGAGCACCACTCCCACCTGGGGGTCGCCGGACACCCGGTCCAGGGCCTGGCGCAGGTCGGCGGCGGTGTGGAGCACCTCCCCCTCAATACCGGCCAGGCGCATGCCGGTGAGGGTGTCCATATTGTCACTGAGCAGATAGAATTTCATCTGGGCGCCTCCTTTTGGGGCTCAAAGTTTTCCACCAAGTTTTCCACGAAAGTGGAAAACTTGGTGCCCACCCCTTTACAGGCTGTTGATGAGCAGGATGGAGATCAGCAGGCCATAGAGGGCCACGCCTTCGCCCAGCACCACGAAGATCAGCGCCTTACCAAACGCCTTGGGGTCCTCCGAGAAGGCGCCGATGGCGGCCGGGGCGGTGGAGGCGATGGCGATGCCCGCGCCCAGGCAGCTCATGCCGGTGGCCAGGGCGGCGGCCAGGTAGCCCAGCCCCTGGCCCAGGCCGGAATCGCTCTCGGCCACCTCAGCGGCCGGGGCGGTCTCGGAAGTGGCGGAGATGGGGGTGGCCTCCACCTCCGGATCGGCGGCGAACGCCCCCACCGACAGGGTCACCAGCAGCAGGGCGGCCACCAAAAATACGCCGGCATTGGCCGCCAGCCGGCGGCGGGCATGGGGATGCTTGGGGGAGCGGAACAGGGGGATCAGCAGCAACAGGGCGGCCACCAGAGCGGCGGCGGGGATCAAAAACAACATGGAAAAAACCTCCTTATTTCTCATTCATCGTTCCTTAGGGTCTCTATCCGCGGGGATCCCCCGCGGTAACCGGCCGTCCGGCCGGAGCGTTTTCAGGTGGGGGTTACCCCTGGGCCTCTGCCATCACCGACGCCGGCTGGAAGGGGATGCCGTCCCCGTCGAAATACCGGCTGAACAGCTCATAGAACTCCAGGCGCAGCACCTGGATGCCCACAATCAGGCCCTCCATGCCCATGACGAACAGGTTGCCCACCACGATGACCACCGGGCTGCCCACCGAGCCCACCATCTCCGACAGGGTGAACACCACCGCCATCATGCCGGCGTGGCTGAGCACAAAGCCCCCCACCCGCAAAAAGCTCATGGTGTTGGAGAAGAAGCTGAGCACCACTTCGAACAGCTCGAAAAACTCCACCGACAGATAGGCCCCTACCCCCTCCGGGAAGGGGGCCTTGCCGGCCAGCAGGTGGCCTAACGGCTCCTTGAAGAGGATCACCGCCAGTGGCAGCAGGATCAGGCAGAGCACATAGGGCAGGGTGAACAGGTTGGTCCCCAAAAGCAGCGTGGAGACCGCCCCCACCAGCACCGACCCGTAGAACACCAGGCCGGCCACCCCGTTGGCGGAGAAGAGGGCCCGTTCATAGTCCTTCCGCCGCAGGCAGGTGAAGATATCCAGCAGGATACAGATCATAATCAGCGCCACCCCCAGCCCAATGGCCGAAACCAGGATCAGGTTGGTGGAGGCGGGGGCCATCACCTCGATGGGCTTGCCGGGCAGGCCCAGCACCTGGGTGTAGAAGGGGGTGAGCAG
>CAJFPF010000103.1 GCA_904398655.1 uncultured Anaerotruncus sp.
CCTCCGGCAGCTCTGCCAGGGGGCGCATATGCAGGCCAGCGAGCCCAAGGAGGGCAAGATCGAGCTCACCGCCGCCTGCGACGGGCTATTTTTGGTGGACTCCCAGCGGTTGACGGCGGTGAACTCCCTGGGGGAGATGATGATTGCCACCCGTCATGGGGGCACCCCTGTGAAGAGGGGGGACAAGCTGGCCGGCACCCGGGTGATCCCCCTGGTCATCAAGAAGGAGAAGATGGCGCAGGCCCGCCAGGCGGCCGGGGACACCCCCCTGCTGCGCCTGGTCCCCTTCCGGAAGATGAACTACGGCCTGGTGGTCACCGGCAATGAGGTGTTCTACGGACGGATCCAGGACGCCTTCACGCCGGTGATCCAGCGGAAGATGGCGGAATATGGCGCCCAGATGTTGGACCGGGTGGTCCTGGGGGATGACCCCGAAAAGATCACTGCCGCCATCCAAGGGCTGTTGGACCGGGGGGCCGGCATGGTGCTCTGTACCGGGGGCATGAGCGTGGACCCGGATGACCGTACCCCTCTGGCCATCCGCAACACCGGCGCCCGGGTGGTGAGCTACGGCGCACCGGTGCTGCCGGGCGCCATGTTCCTGCTGGCCTACGCCGCTGACGGACGCCCCATCGCCGGGCTGCCCGGATGCGTCATGTATGCCAAACGCACCATCTTTGACCTGGCCCTGCCCTGGCTCATGGCCGGCCAGGAGATCACCCCCCAGTGGCTGGCCGGACTGGGGGAGGGCGGGCTCTGCCTGGGGTGCGACCCCTGTACCTACCCCAACTGCGGCTTTGGAAAGTGAGGGAGTCCCTTTGAACGAGTTTACGCACCTGGACGCCCAGGGAAACGCCCGCATGGTGGATGTGGGCGAAAAGGCGGACACCCAGCGGGAGGCCACCGCGGTGGGCCGCATCCGCATGAGCGAGGAATGTTTCGCCGCTGTGCAGGCCGGGCGGATGAAAAAGGGGGACGTGCTGGGGGTGGCCCAGGTGGCGGGCATCCAGGGCGCCAAACAGGCCAGCGGCCTGATCCCCCTCTGCCACCTGCTGAACCTGACCCACTGCTCGGTGACCTTCACCCTGCTGCCGGAGACCCGGGAGGTCCAGGCCCAGTGTACCACCCGCTGCTGCGGTAAGACCGGCGTGGAGATGGAGGCCCTCACCGGGGTCTCGGTGGCGCTGCTCACCATCTACGATATGTGCAAGGCGGTGGACCGGAGCATGGAGATCACCGGCATCCACCTGGTGGAAAAGAGCGGCGGCAAGAGCGGTCGCTTTGTCTATCAGCCAAAAGAGGGGGCCTCCCGATGATCGATTCCCTGGGCCGCTCCATCGACTATATGCGCCTATCCATCACCGACCGGTGCAACCTGCGCTGCCGCTACTGCATGCCCCAGCCGGTGGAGGATGTCCCCCATCCAGATATCCTGCGGTATGAGGAGTTTTTGCGGATCTGCCGCTGTGCCGTTCAGCTGGGGATCAAAAAGTTCAAGGTCACAGGCGGTGAACCGCTGGTGCGCCGGGGCGCGGCGGCCTTCGCGGCCCAGCTCAAAGCCCTGCCGGGGGTGGAGGCGGTCACCATCACCACCAACGGCCAACTCTTGAAACAGGCGCTGCCCCAGCTGTTGGAGGCGGGCATCGATGGGATCAACGTGAGCTTGGACACCATCGATCCCGCCCGCTATGCCGCCCTCACCGGCTTTCCGCTGGTGGGGCCGGCCATGGAGGCGGTGGAGGCGGCCGCCGTCTCCGGGGTTCCCACCAAACTCAACGCGGTGCTCCTCCAGGAGACCGCCCCCGGCCTGTCCGATCTGGTGGCCTGGGCGGACGGCCTGCCCCATCCGGTGGATGTGCGGCTGATCGAGCTGATGCCCTTGGGGTGTGCCGCCGGTCACACCGGCCCAACCCTGGAGGACGCGCTAGACCTGCTGCGCCAGCGCTGGCCCGATCTGCGTCCCGCCCCCGCCGGGGAGCGCCGGGGCAACGGACCGGCCATCTATTACCAGAGCGACCGGCTGCGGGGCCGGGTGGGATTCATCGCTGCCAACACCCACACCTTCTGCCAGAGCTGCAACCGGGTGCGTGTAACCAGCACCGGCGGGCTCAAGCCCTGCCTCTGCTATGCGGAG
>CAJFPF010000104.1 GCA_904398655.1 uncultured Anaerotruncus sp.
GAATGTGATCCGGGTGTTGGAGGATCTGGAGGACGAGAAGTTCTACGACCTGGACTTTGTGGAGCTCAACGCCTGCTCCGGCGGGTGCGTGGGCGGGGTGCTCACGGTGGAGAACCCCTATGTGGCCAAGGCCAAGCTCAAACGGATCCTCAAGTACCGGCCGGTCTCCTGCAACCACCTGCCGGAGGAGGGGATGGAGTCCCTGTTCTGGGACGAACCGGTGGAGTACGACCCGGTGATGGAGCTGGACCCGGATATCCGGGTGGCCATGGAGAAGCTGCAGCAGATGCGCCAGATTGAGGGCAAGCTCTACGGCATGGACTGCGGCTCCTGCGGGGCCCCCTCCTGCCGGGCGCTGGCGGAGGACATCGTCCGGGGGTTCTCCACCGAGGAGTCCTGCATCTATAAGCTGCGGGACGAGATCCAGGGGATTGCCGACGGCCTGCGGCGGCTGTCGGCGGCCATGCCCCGCACCGCCGCCGACCAGGGGGACCACCCCCAGACAGAGGAGGAGACGCCATGACTGTGGAACAATTGGCCCAACAGCTGGGGCTGGAGGTGCTCTGCGGGGGGGAGCCCCTCTCCCGCCAGGTGGAGTCGGTGTATAGCTGCGACCTGCTGTCGTTTGTCATGGGGAGGGCCCCGGCGGACAGCGCCTGGGTCACCGTCATGGGCAACGTGAACGCCATGGCGGTGGCGCTGCTGGCGGACGTGGCCTGTGTGGTGCTGGCGGAGGGGGCCGCCCTGGACGAACAGGCGGAACAGAAGGCGGCGGAAAATGAGATCGCCGTGCTGGCCAGCTCCCGGCCGGTGTTCGACACCGCCCTGGCCATCCATGAGGCGCTGGCGGGATGAGGCCGGTCTTCTATGACCTGCACCTCCACTCCTGCCTCTCCCCCTGCGGGGACATGGACATGACCCCCAACAACATTGTGAACATGTCCCTGCTCAAGGGGCTGGAGCTGATCGCCCTCACCGACCACAACTCCTGCAAGAACTGCCCGGGCATCCTGGCGGCGGCCCGGGAGGCGGGGCTTGCGGTGATCCCGGGCATGGAGCTGACCACCGCCGAGGAGATCCATGTGGTCTGCCTGTTCCCCACCCTGGAGGCGGCCATGGGGTTTGACGGGTATGTCCACGCCCGCCTGGCCCCGGTGCAAAACGCCCCGGAGATCTTCGGGGAACAGTGGGTGCTGGACGGGCTGGACCAGCCGGTGGCCCAGGAGGAGCTGCTGCTCATCAACGCCACCACCATCGGCATCTCCCAGGCTCCGGCGGCGGTGGCCGCCTTTGAGGGGATCTGTTACCCCGCCCACATCGACCGGCCCAGCAACAGCGTGCTGGCCAACCTGGGATTTCTGCCCCCTGAGTGCGGGTTTTCCACCCTGGAGGTCCACAGCCCGGAGACCTTTTTCGCCAATGGGGCCAACGGGGCCTATTGGGAGGGCTACCATATCCTCACCAGCTCGGACGCCCACTATCTGGAGCAGATCAACGAGCGGGAGCGGTGCCTGCATTTGGAGACAGCGGATTTTTGGGGGCTCAAACAGTGGATGGAATCGGAAAGGGTGACAGGTTGAAAGGACTGCGGCGTTGGGAAGTGTGGCTGGTGGCCGGAGTGGTGGCCGCCTGTGTGGCCCTGGGGGTCTGGCTCTATCTGCCCCGGGCGGCCCAAGGGGGGGCGGTGGCCCTCATCAGTGTGGACGGGCAGGAGCGGTACCTGGTGGCGTTGGCGGAGGACGGCCCCTCCTGGAGCTTCTCCATCCAACAGGAGACCGGCAAGCCGGTCTGTTTTGAGGTGGGGCCTCAGGGCATCCGGTTTTCCCAGGTGGACTGCCCCGACCACCTGTGCGAGCAGATGGGGTGGTGCCTCTCCCCCGGCAACCGGGCGGTCTGCCTGCCCAACCGGACGTTTTTGGCGGTCTATGACCGCCAGGAGCTGCCAAATACAGAGGAGGCCCGGTGGATTACCCCCCAGCAGCCCCCTGTATAAAACACTTCCACAGCCCCTATAAGGGGGAGA
Source organism: uncultured Anaerotruncus sp. (assembly GCA_904398655.1). Classification (GTDB taxonomy): domain Bacteria; phylum Bacillota; class Clostridia; order Oscillospirales; family Ruminococcaceae; genus Anaerotruncus. Next base: position 2,024 of record CAJFPF010000104.1, read on the forward strand.
CAGGTGCTGTAAAAATTGAAATGGGACGAGGCCGAAGGATTTGCATATGCGCAATCCTTCGGCCTCGTCCCATTTCAATCCCCATGGAGAAATGAAAAAGACCAGAAATATTTGCCAGAAGGCAGGCAAATCTCTGCAACAGACAGTTACTCTGACTGCGATCACAGGATCTGTTGTGGTGCGGTGGGATGCCGTTATCTTTTGGTTCCAAAGCTGAAAATAGAGGCGGAGTCGTTTTTACGGGCAACTTCCCGAATCTTTCCACGAAATAGGCGGTTGGGTGTACCGCCAGAGATGGGGTCCCACTCCCGGTCAGGTGTCATGCGGTTGAGATCGGCCCCTTGGTCGGTAGGATTTCCCCAACCAAACTCCAAGACGATCAAATTTTTCCATGGAATTTCCTTTAGCTGTGCCAGAAAGATACCCTCCCCATCAGGGGTCTGAACTGTTACATGGTCTCCCGCTTGGATCCCGTAGGTTTGAGCATCTGCAGGGGAAATCCATAGAATGGGGGAAGGATGTCTTTTGGCAGTTGCAGGAAGGTTGTGAAGTTTTGTGTGGACAAACTCTCCTGGCCGGTAGGTAGTGATCCAAAGCGGGTACTCCTGAGCATATTGGACAAACTCCTCTCCGCTACCTTCTGCAAATACCGGCATGGGAGAGTAGCCATGGGACTTCATCCGCTGGGAATAGAGTTCTAATTTTCCGCTGGGAGTTTGGAAGCCGGTTTTTTGATATTTTCGATAGGTTATCGGTTTGTCAAAAAAGATGAGGTGCTCTTTCTGAAGTGTTTCAAAGGAGATGCCAGCGGGAGCCAGAGCATATTCGATCCAGCTGATTTCGTCGTGGAAAGGATATTGGTCGGAAAATCCCATCCGCTTCCCAATTTCGTACTCCATTTCAAACACCGACTTAGCTTGGCCAGGTGCATCGAACAATGGTTGGGAAAAGGCGACAAAACAGCGATCGAAGCTGGTATAAGCTTTATATCCATAGGTTTCAAACCCGGTTTTCGCAGGGAGTATCAAGTCCGCCTCCTGAGCGGTGGCGGTCATAAAGATGTCATCGACCATCAAAAACTCCAATTTCCGCAGAGCTTGACGTGTGCGCACACTGTTGGCGTTGATTAGTACAGGATTGGCATGATGAACGATCATAGCCCTGGGGCGGTCCGGTGCATCGGAGAGCAGCGCCTCTTTCACTGCAGGGAATGGAATATCTCGAAAAAGAGGATAGTGGTATTTCATCGCCATTTTAGCGGGGCTGAGGTTATTCATAGACGCTTGAGGGACAAATGGCAAAAATACGACACCGCCAGGCGCGTCAATTCTGCCGGTAATCCCTAAAAGGGCAGCAATGGCTTGCACCGTGTAAACGGTGTTACAGTACATATCCAGCCCGTTCCCCTCGCAAATGGTTGCTGCCGGGCTGCGGGCAAACCGTTCGGACAACCAGGCGATCTTTTCCCGGGGAATCCCTGTCTTTTTTTCGGCAAATTCCAACGTATACGGCTGCACATGGGCCTTTAATTCTTCAAAGCCTACAGTATAAGTATTGACAAATGCTTTATCGTAAAGTGCTCCATTGATAATCTGTCGCAACATGGCCAACGCTAAAGCCAGGTCACTTCCCGGGAAAATAGGTAGCCATAAATCTCCTGGCTGAACAGAGCTATTTTTAATAGGATCGATGAAAATAATCTGTGCCCCTCGGACACGGGCGCGGTTTAACACTTTTTGGATTCCATCGAAGGCGCAGTACCCGCCCATGCGGTTTGTTTCCTTGGGATTGGAGCCCCAAAGCAGGATCAGTTCTGCATGGTCAAAATCTGGCTCTGGTTTTCCGCCTGCAACCATCTGAAAGGCAGTGACCCGGGGAACCATGCAATAGGAGGAGGATCCAGTTGCATTGGGAGAATGGCACAGGCGCATCAGATAGTTGAAACCGTCACGTGCGTCGTAGCTGACGGGAGCGCCGGAACAACGCATGAGCGAGTCGGACCCATGGCTTTCCAAAATTTTGGAAAGCCGGAAGGCCGCATAGTCATATGCTTGTTCCCAGGAAATTTCCCGAAAACGGCCTCCTTCCCGTTTTAGAGGTGTCGTAAGTCGGTCGGGTGAACGGCTCAACTCCTCCATAGAGGCCGCTTTTGGGCAGAGGTAACCGCGGTTTGCAGGGTGTTCCGGGTCTCCTTGGAAACTTTTTAACCGTCCTCCTTCCATCTCGGCGATAAATCCGCAGGAGCAGTGGCAGAGGCAGCATATGGAACGGTAACGTCCGTCCTTTTTCATGGGAATCCCTCCCCTTTCCGACCCTGGTATACAAATTTTTCCTATTTGATAAAAAGGAATGGTTCAGAAGATCATTTCGCTCAAAGTAGAAGTGTGTAGTACTCCTGGAAGGTCTTGCGCACATTTCGGATATGAGTCAGCATGCTGTGTTCAGCAGCTTCCATATCCCGGGCCTTCAGAGCCTCATAAATTTGGAGATGTTCGCTGTAGGAGGAGACGTCTCTACCCGGTGCCAGGATGGTTTTGCTGTTGTATTTGCGCATCTGAATTTTCAATTGGGTGGTTACCTCCACAGCAGTGCGATTGGTACAGGCGTCATAGATGACCTTGTGAAACTCTTGGTTGCAACGGCTATAGGCCAACAGTTCCTTTTGCTCCAGTAAAGTTTTCATCTGTTTGAGCAAATCCTCCAGTATCTGGAGCTGTTGGTCGGTGATAGCATCCACTGTTTTGCAGATAATAAATCCCTCGAGAACCTCTCGGACTTCCAAAAACTCCAGGACCTCTTCGATTGAGTAAACACGTACCTTTGCACCTTTGTTGCGCTCGAAGGAAACTAGACCTTCGCTCTCCAGCATCATAAGGCTTTTTTTGATGGTATTGCGGCTGACACCATATTTTTGCGCCAGGTTGACTTCTGTTAGAGAAAATGCTGGAGGATACACGCCTTTGACAATCTGCTCCTTTAAATCATTAAAAATTTGCTCGGTATTTAATTTTGCCATATGACCTCTCTCATTTCTGATTCTATTTATCTCAATATTGTTAATCAATTTTGAATTTCATTACAGATATATTTTTACAGATATCGGCGCTGATGTCAAGAGGATTTTTTAGTTTTAAAGGGTTTGACGCCAATTCTCAGCCAAAATTGATTTTTAAAATTTCACAAAATCTTCTTGACAAGCTATAAAATTATTGTTATTCTTTAAAAAAGATCAAAATTGTAGATCAATTTTGATAATATTAATTGAGGAAAAAGAGAGAGGTGTTTTATGAAAAACTTCATTGAGGGAGCGTACGACCTGCATGTCCATTCTGCCCCAGATGTTCTTCCCCGTCGGATGGACGATTTGGAGATGGCGCAGCGGATCATGGATGCAGGAATGGCAGGATATGCGATCAAGTCCCATTATTTTTGTACATCTGAACGTGCGGAACTGATCCGAAAAGCATACCCCGGGTGTGACGCGGTGGGGACGATCACTTTGAATAGTTCTGTGGGAGGAATCAACCCTGCCGCCGTGGAAATGGCCTGTCGATCAGGGGTTAAGTTGGTGTGGTTTCCTACCTGTGACAGCGAAAATGAACAGTCCTATGTTTTTGGCGGAGAGGCCAAAATTCTCCCCTATTGGGCGAAGATCCTGATACAGTTACGGGAGGAGGGGATTACCAATCCGACCATCTCGATCCTACAGGAGGGGCAACTTACAGAGAATACACTACAAGTGTTGGATATCATTGCAAAATACGATGTGATCCTGGCCACTAGCCATGTATCCCATGAAGAGGCGTTCGCGTTGGTGAAGGAGGCTCATAAGCGCGGAGTAAAACGGATCGTCATCACGCATGTAGATTTTCCCAATACGTTTTATTCCATCGAGGAGCAAAGACAATTGTTGAAGTACGGCGCTTATATGGAGCACTGCTATACGACATTTGCTACTGGAAAAGTGGACTTTGCTGTGACCGTGGACCAGATTCGTGCACTTGGCCCAGAACATGTGATTTTGAGCACCGATCTGGGTCAAAAGACTGCCAAATACCCGGATGAAGGAATGCAGGAATTTGCAGAAAAGCTGGTGGAAAACGGCTTTTCACAAGAAGAAATCCACCAGATGGTAGTGGAAAATCCAAGATGGCTATTGAATAAATAAGCTCTGCCGCGTAGAGAAGAAGGAGGAAGCTCTGATGATTCAAGGGAAAACGCTGCTGGTGTTTTCGGCCCATGCCGCTGACTATGTCTGGCGCAGCGGCGGTACCATCGCCAAGTATGTGCAGGAGGGTGCCGAGGTCCAGGTGGTTGTGCTCAGCTTTGGCGTGCGGGGGGAATCCAATGACCTTTGGAAGAAACCAGGTGCGACGGAGGATTTGGTGAAGGCGGCCCGAAAAGCGGAGACGGTGGCGGCGGCTGGAATTTTAGGTGTGGAATGGATTGAATTTTGGGATCTCCAGGACTATCCGCTGCAGGTAGATGCTATTCTAGAGGAACGGGTGGTGCGAAAAATTCGTGAGGTTGCCCCAGACTATATCATTACTCACGACAGGTTCGATATCCTGAATCCAGATCACAACACGGTGAGTCAACTGATTTTCCGGTGCAGTGTGATGTCTAACTCCAATGGAGTCAAATTGGAGGGAACCCAAACCACTCGGCAGATGCAGCTGTTTGGATTTGAACCGCATCAGACCGAATTGAGCGGTTATCAGCCAGGGATTTTTGTTGATATCACCGATACTTATGAGAAGAAGGTGGAGGCCATGAACTGTTTTAAGGCCCAATCCCATCTGATCGAATACTATACTCAACGGGCATTTATGCGGGGGAATCACGCCCGTCGTCTGTCTGGACGGCAAGAATACAAATATGCCGAAAGTTTTTCCCGCTTTTTCCCCGTGGTTTCTCCAGAGCTGCTTTGAATAGAACCGTCTAAGGAGTGCTGAATTATGAAACACAAAAAGAGCATCCCCATAGACGCTATCATGTCTGCGGTGGTGATTCTCTTGGTCCTTGCGCTGGCTGTGGATGGGTTTTTGCGGCAAAAAATCCCTATGGAGGCCGCAAAATACCCCCTGTTTGTATTTGTAGTGACGGCCGCCGCCGGGGCCATAGAGATTGTTCGTGGAGTTGGGACCGGTCATGTGGATGCACAGCCAGTGTTCGAAAATCGAAAAAATTTTCTTTCGGTCTGCGGAATGGTGATCGGTTACTTTTTGGCAATGTGGCTGTTGGGATTTGTGATCTCCACAATTGCTTTTTCTGCGCTGTTTGCCTGGCGATTCCGGCTCCAACATCTGTTGGCCTTTGACATTGCCGCCGCCGCGGTAACCATTGCACTTTACTACTGTTTTGAAAAGCTACTCTATATATTTCTACCCACAGGGCTGGTTTTTGAAATGTTCTTTTCTTGAAGGGGGGCATCTAGCTCATGACTGAAATTTTACAAGGTTTGCTCAGCGCGATTACTCCTGTAAATTTGGGCTTTATGCTCCTTGGAACCTTTGTCGGCATCATCATCGGAGCTCTGCCTGGACTGGGACCGACTACGGGGATCGCTTTGCTTATTCCGCTAACTTTTGGGATGAATCCGGCTCATGCACTTCTGTTGGCCGCAGGCATTTATCAGGGTGCGATGTACGGCGGTTCGATCACTTCTGTCCTGTTGGGAATCCCTGGAACCCCTACCAATACGGCCACGTGTTTTGACGGCTATCCTCTTTCCCAAAAAGGGCGGAGTTACGAGGGATTGGGGGCCTCCTTGGTTGCCTCTGCCATCGGTGGTTTTTTCTCCTGTGTTTGCTTGTTGTTGTTTACCCCGATTGTCTCTCGAGTGGTTCTTTTCTTCGGTGCGCCAGAGCAATTCATGCTTGCCATGGTGGGATTGGGAATTATAGCAGCCTCTTCCCATGAATCCTTGGCCAAAGGTATTTTAAGCGGCTTTTTTGGACTGGCGATCGCCACAATCGGCTACGATGCGATCACAGGTTATGACCGTTTTACCTTTGGTATAGACTACATGGCTGACGGTGTGGAATTTATGGCCATTGTGGTAGGATTATTTGGCCTGTCCCAGGCGATTGCGCTAGCGGAGGAGGCGCGGACAATCGCCGGGGATACCAAGCTTTCTGGAAGCCTGATGGATGGGGCCAAAGCGGTATTCAAAAACTGGAAAATCACTTTGAGAAGTACCGTGATGGGGATGTTCCTGGGCATAACCCCGGGGGCTGGGGGCAGTGCTGCCAGCATGTTGGCCTATACAACCGCCCAGAATAGTGAGCCGGATGGCGACACCTTTGGGGAAGGCAATATCAAAGGAGTGGTGGCACCGGAGGCCGCCAACAATGCAACCATTGGAACCGCTCTCATTCCCACACTGGCCTTCGGCATTCCAGGCAGTCCCACCTGTGCGGTGATGATGGGACTTTTGATGATTCACAATATCCTGCCTGGACCGCAATTATTTATGGAATCGTCCAGTACCCTCTATACCTTCTTTTGGGGACTGATTTTTACTTGTTTTGCCATTGTAGTCGTTAGTCTGCCGCTCTTGAAGTTTTTTGCCAAAGTGACGGTAGTCCCCTACCAGATCTTGGTGCCTGCCATCGTGGCGCTCTGCTTTATCGGCTCCTACAGCATCCGGGGGTATCTATTTGATGTGTTTGTAACCGTCTTTTTCGGCATCTTAGGCTATTTTTTGAAAAAAGCTCGATTCCCCATGGTTTGCTTTGTCTTAGGGCTGGTGTTGGGCCAGATGGCGGAAACCAACTTGAGCCGATCCCTAATTATCTATGGGGATCTTTCCTTCCTCTATACCCGGCCCATTACCCTGGTGCTCACCATTTTGCTGGTGGCGGTGATTGTTCTACCGATTCTCAAACGGCGTAAGACTGCCAGGGACGCGGTTTGACCCACCCTGCCCATCCAAAACAAAAGGAGAGAAAAAGAGATGAAAAAAACTGTGAAACGTCTGGGATTCCTTTTGCTCGCATTGGCTCTAGCCACCGAGTGTATAGGCTGTGGAGGTTCTTCCGATTCCTCTGACACTTTGGGGAGCTCCAAAGGAAGCTCTGTGTCCGCTTCGAATACCGAAGAGGACACCACTTGGGATCCAAAAGAGCCGATCCATATCGTTGGACAGTCGGAAGCTGGAAGCGGTCCGGACCTATTTGTCCGCGCGTTACAGCCTTATTTACAGGAGGAGTTGGATACTGCAATTGTGGTAGAGAATGCGGCAGGCTCTGGTGGAAAAATCGCCTGTACTCAGGTTTGGAAGGCTGAGCCGGACGGATATACTCTATTGGCTCACTCCTCTCCTTTGACCACTGTGACCCAGATATCTAAGGATGGGGAATACAATATTCCTGATTTTGAGCATATTATTTCCTTCGATATCACCCCGTATGTTCTGGCGGTCAAAAAGGGATCCCCCATCGACTCGGTGGAAAAGCTGGTGGAGGCCGCAAAGACGGAAAAGCTTTCCAACTCCAACTCGGGTATCGGCGGCGCGATGCATTTGCAGAGTATGATTATGAAGGATGCCCTGGGAATCGAATATGATGAGGTCCCTTATAATGGCTCCAATCCCTGTGTGTTGGCGGTCATGAACGGGGATGTGACCATGTCAGTGGTGGCCTATGACGCAGTCATCAACAATCAGGAGGAAGTAGAGATCTTGGCAGTATTGGCAGATGAGCGCCTGGAATTGCTCCCGGATGTCCCCTGTATGAAAGAGTTGGGATATGAGTTCCCGTTTTTGTCCATGCGCCGCGGCGTGGTAGCGCCTCCCGAGACACCAAAGGCGGTTGTGGATCGTCTGATCGAAGCGTTCGCCGTAGCGGTGGAGGAACCAGGCTTCCAGAAGTATGCGGAAGAAAGCGGCGTTAGCATGGATGTAAAGCTAGGAGAGGAGTATAAAATGATTGATGAAGCGTACTACGATACCGTGATGCAATATGTGGACTATCTAGGATAGCAGGAAAGGAGGCCATCGATGAGCGGAAACGATTCCTTGGAATTGGAAAACGAGTACGAAACGCTTTTCACGATTGCAAAAAAGCGGCGTACCTGTCGCAATTTTGACAGCCAGCCAGTATCGGAGCAGCTGGTGGAAAAAATTCTGGAGGTCGCCCGCTGGGCACCCTCTGGTGCCAACTCCCAACCCTGGAGTTTTATTGTGGTACGTTCACCCGAGGTTCGCAGGCGGTTGTTTGAGGCCTACTGTGCGGTCGATATGGATTTGATGTGGTGGATGGAACAGATGCGCTGTCCGGAATACCGCCACCCCGGTTATTCCGTAGCATGTGAATCTCCGGAGGAGGGGCTGGAGATCAAACAGACCCGACGCCTCTGGAGGGATGCACCGGTCATCATTGCCGTAGTGGGCGACGGGCGCAAACAGTGGGGAACCGTATTGGGCGGGCATACAATGGGTCTGGATCAAACCCATCTAACGGATAGTCTCTCCAATGCCTCCATGTTGATCCATCTGGCAGCGGCTTCTCTGGGTTTGACCTCTCAATGGATGAGCATCCATACGCAGGATCCGTTCAAAGAAATTCTGAAAATTCCGGCCCCCCTGATCCTTCATACGCTCATTCCCATTGGTTATCCGGCTCGGGAGACGGCTTTGCCCAAAGGAGGCTGGCGAGAACCGTTGGAGGCAATGGTCCATCAGGATCAATATGATCTGTCGAAGCATTTGGACAATCGCCAAATTTTAGAGCATCTAGGCAATTTGCGCAGGTTTACCAAGGGACTGTATAAGCCGATGGTAAAGTAAAGAGGAAGGATCGTGAATAAAAAATGAGAAATCCCAGTGCGCCGCTTTTGCCGGAGGATGTGATCCGGCGTTGTAAAAAATTGTCGGTTGCTCTGCTGCTGGACGGCGTGAAAGCTGCAAAATTGGATATCCCCAATGAGGGCTGTATGGATGCACAGATCATGCCCGTGGCACGAGGCATGACAGTGATCGGTACCGCCTTGACGGTCGAGACACAGGGAGGGGACAATTTCCCCATTCATGTGGCCAGCTACAGCCAACCAGGACAGGGATATGTCATGGTAATTGACGGAAAAAATAACCAGGAACGCGCTTACTTTGGAGATTTGATTATGGGCGCCTGTCAAGCTGCCGGTTTTGAGGGGATGGTCGTAGATGGGTATACCCGGGACCGAGATGGAAACATTGCGTTGAATTTTCCGGTGTATAGCCGTGGATTTATGCCCCGCGGTCCTATTAAAAACGATTCTGGAAACATCAATACCCCGATTACCTGTGCGGGCGTATATGTGGAACCTGGAGATTTGGTAATGGGAGATTCCGATGGTGTCTGCGTCATCCCCCGAAAATACATTGAAATTGTCTTGCTGGAATCGGAAAAAAAGCTTGTCTATGAGTCACAGCGTCGAAAAACGGTGGATGATTACCGTAGAGCAGTGGCGGAGCATACTCCCCTACCTAAACTGGCACCAAAGTGGGTCCTGGATATGCTAGAAAAGTAGGGTAACCCTCAAAAGAGTAAAAACAGCCCCCGGCATCGCCGGGGGCCGTTTTTGCGCCTCCACAAGGGGGCGGGCGGCTTTGTGACCGCCGGGAGCCGTCCGATGCTGTCCACGGCGGACGAATGGGGACGGGGCCCCTCCCGCTACAGGCGAGGGGGCGGTTTTGTGACCGCCGGGAGCCGTCCGATGCTGTCCACGGCGGACGAATGGGGACGGGGCCCCTCCCGCTACAGGCGTGGGGGCGGCTTTGTGACCGCCGGGAACCGTCCGATGCTGTCCAGGACGGACGAATGGGGACGGGGCCCTCCCGCTACAGGCGAGGGGGCGGCTTTGTGACAGACGAAAGGGGGCTGTTTTTGTCGATTGCACGGAAAAAAAGACTGCATCCGTCCAAGCGAAACGGATGCAGTCGAATTCTGTCATCAGGGATCAAACGGCAGATCTCTATTTCTGTGTTTTTGCAGAGATTTCGGTGGAGGCGTCCTCCTCATAGAATACCTTGAAGTTGGGGTCCACCTTGCCGATGCCCATGTAGCGGGCCTTGTAGTCCTTCATGAGCTTGAAGTAGGTCCCGCTGAGAAGCAGCACGCAGATGATGTTCAGGGTGGTGGGCACCGCGCAGAAGAAGTCGGCAACCTTCCAGACTGCGCCGGCGGGCAGGCCGTACATGGTGGTGTAGATGATGGTGAGCAGGCTGGGCAGCGGATAGATCACCCGGAAGCCGTTGATGATCTTGTTCTTCAGGGCGATGTTGCCATGGAGCGCGTGGCGCAGCAGCACGTCATAGTACATGAACCAGCCGGTCTGGGTGGTGATACCGAACAGCAGGATGCAGATGGAGGCGAATTTGCCGCCCAAGGAGCCATAGAGGCTGTTGAACGCCGCCACGGACATGGTTGCACCCTCCAGGCCGGAGGACCACACGCCGCTGACGATGACCGCCAGGGACATGATGGTGCAGACGACCATGGTGTCGATGAACACCTCGAACATGCCCCACAGGCCCTGCCGGACGGGATGCTCCACGTTCGCCTGGGAGTGGACCATGGTGGAGGAGCCTTGTCCGGCCTCGTTGGAGAACACCGAACGGGAGACGCCGTTCTGGATGGCAGCCCGGAAGGCCGCGCCGGCGAAACCGCCCACAGCCGCGGTTCCATTGAAAGCGCTGTTAAAGATCAGGGCCAGGGCGGAGGGCAGCTGCCCGATGTTGGCGATGACCACGCCCAAAGCGCCGATGATGAAGAAGACGATCATGATGGGCACGATTTTGCCGGCAAATTCCACAACCCGTTTGCCGCCGCCCCAGACGATGATCCAGACCACGATGCTGTAGATCACGCCAAAGACCACGATGTCGATGTTGAAGCCGGAGGTGAAACCTTCGGCAATGGTGTAGCCCTGGACGCCCGAGAAGAAGTTACAGGAGAAGCCGATGCCGAAAGCGGCCGCCAGCACGGTGGCGATCTTCTTCAGCTTGCCGGGCAGCAGCTCCCGCAGGCCCCGCTGGATATAATAGGTAGGGCCGCCATAGGGCTGTCCGTTCTCGTCCTTGGTGCGGTAGTAGACCGCCAGGGAGATCTCGGCGCATTTCAAACCCATGCCCAGCAGGGCGGCCACCCACAGCCAGAAGACGGCGCCCGGGCCGCCGATGGCGATGGCGGTGGCCACGCCGCCGATGTTGGCCACGCCCACGCAGCCGCCGATGGCGGTGGCA
>CAJFPF010000105.1 GCA_904398655.1 uncultured Anaerotruncus sp.
AGCCGTCTGTATCAGCGATGTACGGGGAACCCAGAAACGCAATGTGGGCTCGGTCACCCTGCGCCCCGACTGGGGGATTGAGGGGGATGCCCACGCCGGCCACTGGCACCGTCAGGTGAGCCTGCTCAGTGCCGACAAGGTGGAGGCGTTCCGCCAGAGAGGCGCCCAGGTGGAGGACGGGGCCTTTGGGGAAAATCTGGTGGTGGAGGGGATGGACTTTCGGGCCATGCCGGTGGGGACCCTGCTCCGGTGCGGCGATGTGCTCCTGGAGATCACCCAGATCGGCAAGGAGTGCCACACCCACTGCGCCATCTACCATCAGGTGGGGGACTGCATCATGCCTCGGGAGGGGGTATTCGCCCGGGTGGTCACCGGCGGTACCATCCAGGTGGGGGATGAGATGGCTGTCCAACCCCGTCAGGGGGCCCGCCCCTACCAGGCGGCGGTCATCACCCTTTCGGACAAGGGCAGCCAGGGGCAGCGGGAGGACAGAAGCGGCCCCCTGCTGTCCCAACGCCTGTCGGAGGCGGGCTATGAGGTGATCGAGGCCCTGCTGCTCCCCGACGGGGTCGGGCCTTTGCAGAAGGAACTGATCCGCCTCTGCGACCAGCGGCAGCCCGACCTGATCCTCACCACCGGCGGCACCGGTTTTTCCCCGCGGGACCTGACCCCTGAGGCCACTTTGGCGGTGGCCGACCGCCAGGCACCCGGCATTGCCGAGGGATTGCGGGCCTATTCCATGAGGATCACCCCGCGGGCGGCCCTCTCCCGGGGGGCCAGCGTCCTGCGGGGCAAGACGCTGATTGTGAATCTCCCCGGCAGCCCCAAGGCCTGTGGGGAGGCGTTGGATTTCCTGCTCCCTCTGCTGCCCCACGGGTTGGACCTGCTGCGGGGGGAGGGCGGCGAATGCGCCCAACCTCCCGCCCAATGAGGGGGCGGAGGTCTCCCGCCGGGTTTCCGGCGGCCATCGAGTTGTAAAAAAATCATATTCGCCTGTTTTTGGGGCGCACACTCCTGGAACAATAGAAAATTTTGCCCACACCGGGCAGAAAGGACGTTTTCAAATGAACAAGACATTTCGTATGGGATCCCTTACCCTGGCCCTCTGCCTCGCTTTGGGGATGGCCGGCTGCAGCTCTGGGGGCCAATCCTCCTCCCAGGCTGCCTCTTCCGAGGCCGCTTCCCAGCCCGCCTCCTCCGAAGCGGTCCCCTCCCAGGCCGCTTCCCAGGAGGATGCCGGCGAACCGGTGGAGCTGATGGTATTCGCTGCCGCCAGCATGACCGAGACGCTGGAACAGATCGCCCCGGACTATCAGCAGGTGGCCCCCAATGTGACGCTGGCCTTCAACTTTGACTCCTCCGGTACCTTGAAGACCCAGATCCAGGAGGGCGCAGCCTGTGATCTGTTCATCTCCGCCGCCCAAAAGCAGATGAACGAGCTGGACGGTTCGTTGGGCACCGAGGAGAACCCGGAGGGGTTGGACTTTGTGGAGCAGGGCACCCGGGTGGATCTGTTGGAGAACAAGGTGACCCTGGTGGTGCCGGAGGGCAACCCCAAGGGGATCGAGAGTTTTGACCAGTTGGCCCAGCTGCTCCAAGAGGGCGGCGTCCTGATGGCCATGGGCAACAGCGACGTGCCGGTGGGCCAGTACACCCAAAATATCTTTGCCCACTATGGTTTGGATGAGGCCACCCTTGCCCAGGCGGGGGTACTTACCTACGGCAGCAACGTGAAGGAGGTCACCACCCAGGTGAGCGAGGGCAGTGTGGACTGCGGCGTGGTCTATGCCACCGACGCCTTCAGCGCCGGGCTCACAGTGGTGGACAGCGCCACCCCGGAGATGTGCGGCCAAGTGATCTATCCCGCCGCGGTGCTGAACATCAGCCAGCACAAGGAGGAGGCCCAGGCGTTTTTGGACTATCTCCAGGGGGAGGACGCCATGGCGGTCTTCCAGCAGGTGGGCTTCTCCCCGGCGGCTTGACCGGTAACTGAGGAAAATGGCGGCGGATGGGGGAAGTCCCCCCCGTCCGCCGGGAAGGTGGCGTTTTCATGGACCTGTTTCCCCTGTGGAACAGCCTGCGGATCGCGGCCATCGCCAGTGTGGCGGTGTTTTTCTCCGGGATCCTGCTGGCCTACTATGTGGCCCGGCTGCCCCGGGTGCTCAAGGGGCTCTTGGATGTGGTGCTCACCCTGCCCCTGGTGCTGCCCCCCACCGTCTGCGGATGGTTTTTGCTGCTCATCTTTGGGCTCAACCACCCGGTGGGCAGGTGGCTCAAGCAGTGGGGGTTCCAATTTGTGATGACCTGGTACGGCGGCGTGCTGGCCGCAGCGGTGGTGGCCTTCCCCCTCATGTACCGCACCGCCCGGGGGGCGTTTGAGAGCTTTGATGAGACACTGGCTTGGAGCGGCAAAACCTTGGGGCTCTCCAACACCTATATCTTTTGGCGGATCCGGATGCCCGCCTGCCGCCAGGGGATTCTGGCGGGGGCAGTGCTGGCTTTTGCCCGGGCGCTGGGGGAATATGGGGCTACCAGCATGCTCATTGGTTATACGCCTGGCCGCACCGCCACCATCTCCACCACCGTCTACCAGCTCTGGCGCACCAACGATGACGCCGGGGCGGTCAAATGGGTACTCATCAACCTGGCCATCAGCGGGGTGGTGCTTCTGACGGTGAACCTGTTGGAGAAAAAACAAAAGGAAGGGGGCCGGCGTCCATGAGCTTGGAGTTGGAGATCCAGAAGCGGATGGGCAGCTTTTATTTGGACGTCTCCCTCACCGCCGGAGAGGGGGTCACTGGGCTGCTGGGGGCCTCCGGCTGTGGCAAAAGCATGACCCTGCGGTGCATCGCGGGGATCCTGCGCCCCGACCGGGGGCGGATCGTCCTAAACGGCCGGGTGCTGTTCGACAGCGAGCGGCATATCCATCTGCCTCCGCAGCAGCGGCGGGTGGGGTACCTGTTTCAAAACTACGCCCTCTTCCCCAACATGACGGTGGAGCAGAACATCGCCTGCGGCCTGCATGGCCAGTGGGACCGGGCCGCCCGGCAAAAAGCGGTAGCGGAAATGATTGAGCGGATGCGGCTGGAGGGGTTGGAACGCCACCGCCCCCACCAACTCTCTGGCGGCCAACAGCAGCGGGTGGCCCTGGCCCGGATTTTGGTGGGCCAACCGGAGCTGCTCCTGCTGGATGAGCCGTTCAGCGCCCTGGACAGCTACCTGCGGGAACAGCTGCTCACCGAGCTGCGGGAGCGGTTGAAGGAGTTTGAGGGGCCTGCCCTGCTGGTCACTCACAGCCGGGATGAGGCCTATGAGCTCTGCTCCCGGTTGGCGATTATGGAGCAGGGGCGCCTTACCGCCTGCCGGGACACCCGGGAGGTGTTCTCCGATCCGGGCACCTGTCAGGCGGCGGTGCTCACCGGCTGCAAAAACATCGCCCCCGCTAGAAAAGCAGGAGAGCATCTGGTGGAGGTCCCCAGTTGGGGGGTGCGCCTCGCCTGTGCCCAGCCGGTGCGGGAGGAGCTTCAGGCGGTGGCCATCCGGGCCCACTATTTCGGGGGCAGCATTGAGGAAAACGCCTTCCCCGTCCGATTTGTAGAGGAGATTGAGGAGCCGTTTGCCTGGATCCTCAAGTTCCAATATGCCGGCCAGGACCCCGCCTCACCGCCCCTCTGGTGGAGGGTCTCCAAGGGGGCCCGGCCCCAGACGCTGCCGGAGGTCTTGGGGGTGTCCCCCGTGGATGTACTACCGCTCTATGGGTGAAGCAACAGCAGATAAAACAGCGCGCCGCAAAACAGAAGTTTTGCGGCGCGCTGTTTTATCTGTTTAAGGGTCCTGGGGCAATCTGGCGGGGACCACATACCGCATCCCCTCCCGCTGGGCAAAGGCGGCCCGCAGGCCAAACGCCTCCCAAAGGGTCCCCTCCTCCAGGATCTTTTCCGGCGGTCCTTTCCGATAGATCCGCCCCTGGTGGAGGACCACCGCCAGATCCCCATAGGCGATGGCCGCGTTCAGGTCGTGAAGGATGGCCAGGATGGTGATCCCTCTCTGGGTTTTCAGCCGGTAAAGCAGCTCCAGCGTCTCCTGCTGGAACCGCAGGTCCAGATTGCTGGTGGGTTCGTCCAGCAGCAGCGCCTGGGGATGTTGGGCCAGGGCCCGGGCGATGAACACCCGCTGGCGCTCCCCGCCTGAGAGCTGATCCAAGGGGCGCAATGCCAGTTCCTCCAAATGCAGCTGTTCCACCACCTCCAAAGCGGCCTGCCGGTCCTCCCGGCTCAACCGGCCCCGCCGGTGGGGCACCCGGCCGGAGAGGACCGTCTCCCAGACGGTGAGGGCGCTGTGGGAGGCCTGGACATTTTGGGGCACATAGCCCAACTGCTGCGCCCGCTGCCGGGGGGAGAGCGCCAGCAGGTCCTCCCCATCCCCCTGGACCCGGCCCCCTTGGGGGCGCAGTAAACCGGCCATGCATTTGAGCAGAGTCGTCTTCCCCGCCCCGTTGGCCCCCAACAGGGCACAGAAGGAGCCGGAGGGCACCTCCAGAGAGACCTGTTCCAACACCGGGCGTCCCCGGTAGGAGAACCGCAGGTCCGCCACCTGTAGATTCATACCGCACGCCCCCTTCGATCCC
>CAJFPF010000106.1 GCA_904398655.1 uncultured Anaerotruncus sp.
GAGATTCGAACTCTCGAGGAGCTTTTGACCCCTACACGATTTCCAGTCGTGCGCCCTCGACCAGCTAGGCGACATCTCCATGGTCGACTGTTCCAGATATTGTGCGGAACACCATGTAATTATACTCCTCTTTTATCAAAAAAGCAAGTCTTTTTTCGAAAAAAAAGAAATTTATTTTCCCTAAAAAGGAATGAGGAGCGGGCAGCAAAACAACCGCCCACTCCTTTGCTGTTTTGAACCTTCAACGAACCTTGATGGAGATATAGCGACTCTCTCGGAGCGCCATCCCCACCAGAACAACATCCACCAAGATATCCATCACTGTGCCGATTACCAAGAAATCCAGAAGCGTCACATCCACACGGGTAAACAGCCTCATGAAAACCAGATTCAGCACAACAGACACCGCTCCTACACAATAGTAGAGCTCCAGCAGCTTATTCGGGACATAGGAAACTAGGTGTCGAATGGAGAGGAATATCCCTAAGAGCACAACCAGACCGGTTGAAATGTAGACCGCCGCCGGCAGCCGCCCGAAATCCGAAACGCATCTGACAACCAGGGAAATCCCCTTGTAAGCCGTCATCAGCATCATCAGATAGAGCATGACCCGCTTAAGCAAAAGCAGTCCTCCTTTCAGATTTCCAATTCTGCGCTCTCTATTGTACTCGAATTTTGAGAATCTGTCAAGTTTTTCCCCTTCCCCAAGCTGCGGCGCCCGCGGTTGGGCCTTGCCAGACCTCTCTACGTGTGGTAGGATATCAGGAGGATCGTTAAAGCTGCCCATCCATCAATAGACCCAGCAGTCCTCGATAAAACGCCACTGGATCGTTAAAAAAGCGGTCCCGCACTTTTCGGCAGATCTCTTCGCTGGGCAACAGGATGGTCAGATCCAACAGATTGCTCCCCACATCTGCGATGGAGAGAGCGAGCTGGTATCCGTCTGACACACGAGTAATTTGCGCTATATTTTGGGAACGCCGGCGACGGTGCAGCAAATACTTTTGCACTCCTTCCAAGGCGTGCTGCCGAACCGCACTGGGCAGGTCTTTTTGGAACGTCTCTGAGGCCGCCTGCCCAACAGCAGTGGCTATATAGCATTTTTCCCCGGTTTCATCCACTTGTTCCGCAATATGGCCGCTTTTTAGCAGAGAGGAGATTGCGTTGACCGCTTCAAAATAGTTTGCAATTCCCTCTACAGTCAATACTTCCACCAGGCCTTTGGCGGGCAACGGGCGTTCTTGAGATGCCAGCAGATAACAGATCAACACTTTGATCTCATAATCCATAGTCAATCCACCAGGTTCCACGCCTGCACGAAATACGTCATTCATCCTCCGGGCCTCCTTTCTCCATCCCTCTTTGGCTATCATACTATACTTTATCAAAAAATGCAAAAGGAGCTTTCCGGCCACACAAAATTCGTGGTACCATGAAGATATCCTCTGGTTTGGCGGTGACATTGGTTGAAAAGGAGCGATGCATCTATGGGGAGCCATTTTCCCAGGAAAAAGCCTTCTCGGGCACTGGTAGCCCTTTGCCTCTTTTTATTGCTGGCAGTGGGGGTGTTGACCGCTTTGTTCCTTCCTTTTTTTTCCAAGCTGGGGGACCCCGATTTTCAACTCCAAGTAGAGGAGTGGATCAGCTCTATCGGAATGGTGGGGTGGCTGATTCTATTGATCCTACAGATTCTCCAAGTAATCATCGCGTTTATCCCCGGAGGGCCAGTTGAGGTCATCGCTGGCGTTCTATTCGGTGTATGGGGCGGCACTTTGGTCTGTCTATTAGGCAGTATCATCGCCTCCGCTTTGATCTTTTTTACCGTCCGGCGCGTGGGCGCCTCCTTTGTGGAGCGGCTGTTTGGTAAGGAACAGGTGCTGCGGTTTGACTTCTTCCATGACAACCGCCGGATGGAGACCATCACCTTTCTCCTCTTTTTAATTCCCGGTCTTCCCAAAGACATGTTGACCTATTTGGCGGGGATCAGTCAGATTCGGGCCTCTCGGTTTTTGGTCATCTCTACATTGGGTCGTTTTCCTGCCGTTGTCACAACCGCCACCATGGGCGCCACCATGAGCGAAGGCAACTGGATCGCCACTCTATTGATCTTTTTACTCACCGCAGCAGTTGGCCTGGTGAGCATTCGCTACAAAGATCGCTTTTTGGATCATATGCACCATCGCCATCTCAAAGGCCAGGGGCATTCTTCCCCCAACGGAAAAGGTTAAAAAGGGCCTGCCTCTCTATAAAAGAGAGGCAGGCCCTTTTTTAGAGTATCATCGAATCATCTGGGCTCTCAATACCGCCTGTGTGCATTTGACCGCAAAATACAGCGCCAACTCCCGGCCGTAATGGCAGAAAACCGGGTCCTCCTCCCTGCCGCAGAGTTGCGCGAACGTCCGTCCCAGGGCGTTGTAGTCATCTGGCTCAGAACGTCCCGCCAAAATGTACAGTGAAAGAGCCGCTGAGTCGGTGACCGCGGCATAATATTCCGGCGTCTCCCGCTGGATCTGGTCATAGAAAGCAGAAAGGGCGGACTGCGCCACAATAGAGTTGGGGGCGGTATCCTCAATCACCCTGCTCACAATATAAGTATAGAGCAAGCGTCTTTGGCTCAAACTTCGATCATCGTCGAATATACCCACCCCAAAATAGGGCAGGCCGCCCCGTTCTTTCCCCAATTCCTGCGCGAGGGACTGTCCCAGAAGACGGGCTTTCTCCATATTGCCGTTGCTTTTTTCCCGAACGAAGGCGCTGGCGGCGCCTTCCGAAAGGTCGAATAATTCCGACGGGCGGTCGGGCGCAATTTTCATGTCGCTGTCATCACAGTACAAAGCCAGTTCCTCCTTTCAGTTATTTTTCTCAGCCCTCCTGCGAAGCCTTCTCCAAAACAATCGCCAACTGATCCGGGCAGGAGGTTTTTTTCATCCCACAATGGATCCCAGAAAGCAGATCCGCCACCTCCTTGGCGGGCCTCCCTTTGGCCAGACGACAGATGCCCTCCAAGTTACCTGGGCAACCGCCGATAATTTCTAAGTCCCGGATGATCCCATCCTCTACGTCCAAATTGATCAAGCGGGAACAGACGCCCCGCGGCCGAAAACTCATCTTCATGTCCAAAAAAACTCCTATTGCATTAACTTCTCTTGCCTTTTGCGCAACTGAATAGACGCTCCAAAGACGTCTGTTCTGTAACGCAGGTGCCCAGCGGATTGGGATGGTTGGTATTGCTGCCATGGAAATCGGTCCCTCCTGTGGGGATCAATCCGTATTCTGCCACCACCCGGTCGATGGCCGGAATATCCTGCTTCTTCACTTTGGGATGAAACCGCTCCACACCGTCCAAAAGCCCCGCTTTTGCCAGCTCCTCCATCAAATCGATCGAATTATAGACCGAAGGGTGAGCCAACACGCAGACACCGCCCGCACTCTGTATGAGATGTGCGGTTTCCCAAACCTCCCCATATTCGTGGGCCACATAGCAGGAACCTCCTGGGGCCAGCAGCTGCCGGAATAGATCCCCATAGGGGCTGTCGGTATAGCCCAGCTCCATCAAGGCGCGCATGATATGCACATTGTAGAGGCAGGCTGAACCCTTTGCAAACTGCATTACCAGCTCCTCAGTGATGGGATAGCGCTCCATTACCAGGCGCAGGCTCTCATGCATCGCATGGTCCCGGCTTTCCAAAGTTTGTTTCATCCTTCCCGCCAACCGGTCAGGGTTTTGCGGCAGGTAGCAGAGCAAATGGACCTTCCGGCCCCGAACTTGGTCCCAACAGGACAGCTCCACCCCGCCAATCACGCCAATCCCATACCGTTTTCCCAGCTGTTCCCCGCGGTTGACGCCTGCCATGGTATCGTGGTCGGTGAGGGCTACAAAATCCAGGCCGGAACGTCTGGCATAAAATACCAGCTCATCCACCCCCATGGAACCATCCGAAAAACAGGTGTGGCAATGCAGATCACCGATCATCCAGTTCGCCCCCCAACGTTTGCTGCTATGGTTCAATTCATTATACAACAACTTGCCCAAACGGTGCAACTAAATTTTTAAAATTTCCATAAACCTCCGAAAGGTTCCATCTTGATCGAAGCGAAACTGGGACTCGCCAAACGGTGTTATCAGTGGTATAATAAAGGTATTACGCCACTGCTGCAACAGCAGTGATTCCCTATACTTCTAGAGGTTGTTTATCTATGGCATATTGTATCGATTCCGGCATCTGGTCGTCTGTTTTTGCTGTACCGACCGCCATTGTGGATCAGCATATTAAACTCTGCTCCCCCCTCTCCCTAAAGGTGCTGTTGGTGATGCTGCGGTATCCTGGGGAGCCATTCGATCCCCAGAAGCTCTCCAAGCTGCTCAACCTCTCCCCCGCTGATATCTCCGACGCCATGGGCTATTGGATCGGTACCGGCCTGCTGCAGGAGGTTGCCAGTGATTCCTCCGCCACGCCGGCCGCTCCCGCAACCCCCTCGGCGCAGCCGACCTTGAGCACAGGGCCTTCCCCGTCTATCCAAGTGCGCCAGTCCCCGGAGGGGCAGCGTATCACCACAGTTGCCGCACGCCCAAAGATTTCCCGAGAGGATGTCGCCGCCATGGCGGCCCAGGACCCCACCATGGCCCAACTGCTCCGGGTAGCCCAGGAAGTTTTGGGGAACCCCCTCTCCCCTGTGGAGAGTGAAATTTTAGCTTCCCTGCGCGCCTATTATGGGCTTCCTACCGACACCATCCTTATGTTGCTTCAGTATTGCGTCTCCATCGGTCACAGGAGCATGAATTATTTGGAAAAGACAGCCGCCTCCTGGCTGGGGAAGGGAATTGTCACCCACGAGCAGGCAGAGCAGGAAATTTTACGTCTCACCAGAGACAATGAAAACGAGAAAAAGGTCATGCATGCCTTCGGCATCTTCAACCGGACGCTGGCCCCCCGCGAACGGGAGTATGTCCACAAATGGTTCCAGCTGGGGTTGGATGAACGGTTGATTGCTCTGGCCTGTGAGCGGGCGGTGGAGAACACCGGGAAGGTCTCCTTCGCCTATGCCGATCGCATCCTCACCTCCTGGAAGGACAAAGGGATCTCCAATCCCCAACAGGCCGCCCAAGATATGGCAGCACCGCCTCCAATCCAGCGGTCGCCTAAAAACAAGTCCGCTCAAACAGGAAAATATTCCTCCATCGACGCAGCGGAGTTGGAACAGCTATTGCATAACCAGTTCCAAGACTGAGAGAGGAGCGAACTATGGGATATTCCAAAGAGATCTATCGTCAGGCCTGGCAGACGCTCTCTGAGCGCCGGGAGCAGGCGCAGAGGAGGGCGGAAGATCGGCGGGACGAACTCTATCGAGAACTGCCGGTTTTGAAGGAGTTGAACCGATCCCTCTCTCAAACAGGTCTGGAGGCGGCCAAAGTAGCCATTGGGGGGGGGACGGAAACGCCCCAGCTGATCCAACAGCTCCGGGAACGCAATCTTCAACTTCAGCGCCGCCGGGAAGAGATCCTGCGTTCCGCAGGTTTGCCCGCGGACTATCTGGAGACCCACTACACCTGTCCAGCCTGCCAAGACACCGGCTATCAGGGACAGAAGCCCTGTGACTGCCTGATGAAGCTGTTGCGGCAGATTGCTTTTCAAAAGCTGGGGGACATGAGTGGTCTGCCAAACTGCCGGTTTGATACCTTCCGTCTGGACTACTACCCCCAAGAGCCTGATCCGGACTACCATCTGGTTCCTCGCTCGGTGATGGAAAAGACCTTCCGGTTTTGCAGGCAATATGCCTCCCAGTTCTCCCTCTCCTCTGAAAGCCTTCTGATGATGGGCGGTACAGGACTGGGGAAGACCCACCTCTCCTTGGCCATTGCCCATCAAGTGACCCAGCAGGGGTTCGGCGTTATCTACCTTACCTCCCAACGGCTGCTGGACAAGCTGCAGGAGCAGCAGTTTTCTCGGGGGGAGCGCAGCGAAACCGATTATTGGGAAATTGGGAAGGCCTGTGACCTGTTGATTATCGATGATCTGGGAGCAGAGTTTTCCACCAATTTTACAGTGGCCGCCCTCTATAACCTGATCAATTCCCGGCTGATCGACTGCCGCCCCACCATCATCAACACCAACTTTGATACCGCCACATTGGGGGAACGGTATGGGGACCGGATTCTCTCCCGACTGCTCTGTGCCTATCACCCATTGCAGTTCTACGGCAAGGACATCCGCAAATTGATGCGTTATGGCGTCTAAAATAAACGAATAGGGGAGCAAAGACATTGTCTTTGCTCCCCCCATTATATTCCATTGAATAGTATTCAACGATTCGAGGGCTGCTCCTTTGGTAGGATCAGGTTTAACAGGATGGCCACCAAAGTGGAGATCACCACCGAGGAACCACCAAATACGGTGTTTACCCAGCTGGGGAAACCTGCCAGGCTCCCAGAGACCTGCGTGACACCCACCCCCAGGGCCACTGCGATTCCCACAATGCTCACATTGCGAGGGGTGAGACCAGCTGAAGAGATCATCCG
Organism: uncultured Anaerotruncus sp.; assembly: GCA_904398655.1. Taxonomy (GTDB): domain Bacteria; phylum Bacillota; class Clostridia; order Oscillospirales; family Ruminococcaceae; genus Anaerotruncus. The sequence goes on from CAJFPF010000106.1 coordinate 6,518, forward strand.
GATGCCGGTCATGGTGATGGTGGCAAACACCGAGATGGTAGCGCCGCCAATGACACACTGGGGAATGGTGGTGAGCAGGGCGGAAAATTTCGGCAAAAAGCCCGCCACCAGCATCACCAAAGCGGCGAAACCAAACACTGTCCGGTTGACCACTCGGTTGACCGTCACAATGCCCACATTCTGGCTGTAGGAGGCGGTGGGCAGGCCCCCAAACAATGCTCCAACCACACTGGCAGCCCCTTGGCAGATGATGCCGCCCGACAGTTCCTGATCGGTGGGCACCCTGTCCAAACCGCCCAGGGTGGTGGAAGTCAGATCCCCTATCGTCTGTACCGAGTTGACCACATACATCACCGCCATGGAGATGCAGGCCGCAGGGACAAATTTTACGCCAAATCGCATGGGAATTGGAAGGGAAACCGCGCCGGCAGCCGCCACCGAATCGAAGTTGACCATTCCCATGGCCAACGCCACCAGGTATCCCACTACCATCCCGCAGAGGATGGAGGCCAGTTTCGTAACCCCTTTTGTAAAGTTGTTGCAAAAAATCACCACTGCCAAGGTGATCAACGCCACCATCCAGTTCTGCCAAGAACCGAAATCCTCCGCACCTGAACCCCCGGCCATATATCTGACCGCAGTGGGATAGAGGGACAGTCCGATGGTAAAGATCACTGTACCAGTGACCATGGGTGGGAAAAATACCCGCAGCTGCTTGACGAAAATGCCGAAAAGGATCGCAACCACGCCGCCCACAATCTGCGCACCCAAGATGGTGGGCAGGTCATACTGACCACCAATCGCCTGGAGCGTAGGGACATAGGCAAAGCTGACACCCATGATGACCGGCAGCTTGGCCCCCACCGGACCCACGGCATACACCTGAACCAGGGTGGCCAAAGCGGTGATCAGCAGGGAAACCTGGATCAAGAAGGTCATGTCCGCGTCCCCCAGGCCACAGGTGTTCGCGACTAGAATCGCAGGCGTAATGACGCCTACAATTGCAGCCACCACATGCTGTAGGCCCAGCGGGAGTACCTGGCGCATAGGAGGAACGCCGGACAGTTCAAAGACGGAGCCTTGGGAGCGCAGGTTTTTCTCTTTCATTGCAAGCACAACCTCATTAAAAATTTTTAGCACTACAATCTTTTTGTAAGGTTCTGCTTCCAATATACCGCACTCGCGTCATCAATGCAACGTCTTTCCTCCATTTAGGAGGGAGAACTATCCGGCGTCAATTTGTCAATTTTGACGAAAACGCTCCAAAAAGCTTATTTTACCGCAATGCACTCGATCTCAAAGAGGGCAGCCTTCGGCAGAGCAGCAATCTGGACGCAGGAACGGGCCGGGGTCTCGCCGGTGAAGTATTTGGCATAGATGGCGTTGATGGCCGCGAAGTCGTTGATATCCGCCAGGAAGACGGTGGTCTTGACCACATCCGCATAGCTCATGCCAGCCTCGCTCAGGATGGCGCCCAGGTTCTTCAGGGCCTGCTCGGCCTGAGCCTCAACGCCCTCAGGCAGGTTACCGGTGGCAGGATCCATGCCCAGCTGGCCAGAGGTATACAGCACATTGCCGCACAGTTTCGCCTGGGAATAGGGGCCCAGCGCCGCAGGAGCGTTCGGGGAGCAAATGATCTTGTTCATTGAGAATTCCTCCATTCTTTTTTGTCGGTTTGCCGGAATCCCGTAGGTCTCCGGGCGGCCGCCAAAGGCGTTTCCGGAGGCACAAAGGGATAGACAGCATATCACTGCCGTCTACCCCTTCATTATAGCAGATTTGTCCATCAAATCCTAGCACTTTCTTGGAAAATCAAATTTCAGAAAATTTTTATCGCATTTCTGACAAATTGCCGCCCTTATTTTGGAAATATTTCACAATGCACATCGCCGTTTTGAACGGCCCGGTAGGCTTCTTCCACGATCCGCTCCATCGCGTTGAGAATATTCTGGTAGCCGGTGCAGCGGCACAGATGGCCGGAAATCAATTTGCGCAGCTCCTGCCGGGTATACCGCCGGCCAGTGCCCACAATCTCCACCGCTGTCATAATCAAGCCAGGCGTGCAGAATCCGCATTGGACCGCGGCCTCCTCCACAAACGCCTGTTGGATAGGAGAGAGCTCCCCATTGGGGCCCAAAAGCCCCTCTGTGGTGAGAATCCGTTTACCTGCCGCCCAGACGGTCAGATAGATACAGGAGTCCACCGCATGCCCATCCACCAGGACGGTACAGGCGCCGCACTCCCCCACCTCACAACCCCGCTTCACACTGGTGAGGCCCAGGCGGTTCCGTAGGGTATCCAGCAGGCTCTCCCGCGGGTCGATGGCCAACTCTACCGGCTTCCCATTGACCTCCATTTGAATCAATTCAAGCATCCAAGACACCTCCCGCCCGTCTTGCCGCCTCCGTCAGGGCCCGTTGGCTCAACTCCCGCACCAGCTGAAGGCGGAACTCCCTGGAGGCGCGCCAGCTGGTGCGCGGGTTCACTTCGGTCACTGCGGTGCGCCCCACCAGATTCAGCAGTTCCCGATCCAGAGGCAACCCCGCAGCCAACCGTTCGGTCTCCCGGCAACGGATGGGGGTGGGGGCTGCCACGCCAAAGGCCAGGCGCAACTGCTCCACCGCTGTTTTCTCCTGGTTGAGCTTCACATGGACCGCGCACCCCAGAGTGGCGATGTCCATGGCGTTGCGCTGGGCGTATTTGATATAGTGTCCATAAAAACCTTCATAGTCCTTCCGAGCGATGCGGATGGCGGTGCACAATTCAGCGGGGTGCAGATCCACCCGGCCTGGCCCCCGGTAGAACTCCTCCAAAGGCACCCTACGCATACCCTCCGGGCTGGTGAGCTCCACCACTGCATTCAAAGTCAACAGGGTGGAGGCGCTGTCCGCGCTGGTGGCGCCGTTACAGATGTTTCCCCCAATCGTCCCCACATTCCGAAGCTGGGGGCCTCCCGCCTGGTCCACCGCCTCCCCCAAAGCCGGAACCAGACGCTGGATCAGGGGATGCCGCGTGACTTGCGCAAAAGGAACCGCTGGGCCGATCACCAGCTCTCCCTCCGGTTCCAGGTAGATCTGGGAGAGCTCCGGGAGGCCGTGGATGCTCACCAGAGGACGATCCGACAGCTTCCCCTCCCGGATGCGGATGAGGACATCGCTGCCTCCACAGATCACCACCGCCTGGGGATCCTGTTGCAGCGCTTCGATGGCATCCGTTACGCTGGATGCCCGATAGATGCTCTTGAGATCATACATGCCCGGCGCCTCCTTCCTGGATCAAGCCGGCAGCTAAAAACTGTTCCACCAGCTTTTGCGGGTTCAATGGCAAGCTATTCACCGCCACGCCAGTAGCATGGAGTACCGCGTTGCGGATGGCGGGCGCAGGCGGGATGGCTGGCGGCTCCCCCAGTGCCTTGTTGCCATAAGGGCCGGTGGGATCATGGGTTTGAACAAACTCCACCTGCAGCTCCGGGGTGTCCAAAGCGGTAGGAAGCTTGTAATCCAAAAAATTGTTGTTCAACGGCCGGGCGTTTTTGTCAAATTGTAGCTGTTCGCTGAGGGCATACCCCAGTCCCATGCTCATCCCTCCGTGGACCTGGGCCTCCGCCAATTTGGGGTTGATCAGGATACCGCTGTCATGGACGTTGATGATATTTAACACCTGTACCTTCCCCACAGGGATATCCACCTCTACCTCCGCAAAACAGGCTCCAAAGGCGAAGGTGTTCTGTTTGCAGTGGTAGGTCTCCTCGGCGGTGATGTGGACCGACCGTTCTAGACTGTAGAAGGCGTTCATCGCCAACTCCTCCAGGGAAAGCAGATGTTTCCCCTCTAGATCGGTCACCCGCCCCTCCCGGATATCCAATCCCTCCTGGGGACGGCGGAGCATCCAAGCGGCATACTCCAAAAGGCGGCCGCGGAAAACCTCAGCAGTCTTGCGCACCGCCATACCACTCACATAGGTTTGACGGGAGGCGTAGGCCCCTGTATCAAAGGGGGCTGTATCGGTGTCCTGGAAGGAGACAATCTGTACCAGCTCCTCTGGCACCCCAATCGTCTGGGCAGCCATCTGGGTAAAGACGGTATCCGCTCCCTGGCCGATCTCGGTAGCCCCCATCTGTAGCTGGCAGCTGCCGTCCTGGTTGAGGATCAGACGAGCGGAGGCGGTCTCCAAAGAGATGGGATAGACACCCGTCTTGTAGCTGAAGATGGCCATCCCTACTCCGCGGCGCACCGGTCCAGTCTGATGCGCATAGGACCGGCGCTTTTCCTCCCAGCTGATGGCCTGCTTCCCCCGCTCCATGCACTCCACCAAGCCGCTGGAGTGGCAGGTGATGCCAGTGCCTGGGTCCACATAGCCCGGTTGCATACAGTTTTTCAGCCGCAGCTCCACCGGGTCGATCCCCAAAGCGTAGGCGATGTCGTCCATATGGGACTCCATGGCAAAGTCCACCTGGGGGATGCCGTATCCGCGCATGGCGCCGCCAGAGGACAGGTTGGTATAGACGGTATAGGCGTCCAATTCCAGAGCATCCCGGGCCCGGTAGAGATGCCGGTAGCCGTTCACCGCATTGGCCACAATGGCGTGGCCATGGGAGGCATATCCCCCCTGGTTGGAGTGGGCCACACATTTGCGGGCCACCAGCTCTCCCTCCGGGGTGACCGCCGTGCGTAAATCAAAGCGGATGGCATGGCGCACCCGGGTAAAGGCAAACGTCTCCTCCCTGCTGAGCTCCAGCTTTACAGGACGGCCCCCCACCTGTAGGGTTAAAAAGGCGTTCAACGGCTCATAGAGCACCTCCTGCTTGTTGCCGAAACCGCCCCCAATGTAGGGCTTGATCACCCGGATTTTTCCCCAGGGGATCCCCAGGGCCTGGCCGATCACCCGCCGGACGATATGGGGGATCTGGGTGGAGGTGACTACCACAATCCGCCCCTTCTCCTGATAGGCCCAAGAGACCGGCTCCTCAATATGGCAATGCTGGACCGTCTGGGTCTCATAGGTGCCCTCCACCAGACGAAGCCCTGGCTGGGTGGCCGCCTGTTGGAAAGAGGCATTCCCCTGCCGGAAACTGGTGTGTGCCAGGACATTGTCTGGCTTCTCCTGATGGATGGGGGTTGCACCGGGAGCCATGGCCTGCTCCACCGTAGTGATGGCCGGATACTCCTCATATTCTACCTGGATCAACCGAGCCGCCCGGGCTGCCGCGACCTCATCCTCCGCGACAACGGCGGCAATGTCGTCCCCATAGATCCGTACCCGCCGGTTTAACAGTTTTCGGTCGGACACATCCTGGTGGGCAGTCTCCACCGACCAGGGATGGCCGGGAGTGGGGTACTGGATGTCCGGAACATCGAAGCAGGTGACAATTTTCACTACGCCAGGCACCTGGAGCGCCTTGGTCAGGTCAAATGACTTTACCAGGCCGTTGGCAATGGTGCTGCGTACCACCCTGGCCACCAAACAGTTGGGGGGGCGCAGATCATCGGTGTAGCGAGCGGAACCGGTCACCTTCTCATAGGCGTCCACTCGGTTCAGACTGGTTCCAATTCCCATAGGCTCCTCCTCTCCTTTCGGGAAGCGATTAATCTGGACAAAATCGCCGTATTTTCTAGAAATAGCACAGCCAATATTTCAAATTTTATGGAAAAGTCATACTTTTATAATTTCACTATAGCACATCTGGCGCCGCCGCGCAACCGTTCAGCCGTCTTTCCGCCTTGTAAATTTTTGATGAGGCCCCTATAATGGGAAAAGAGGGGGGAATTGCTGTGGAGTCGTATGTCCCACGTTTACGAACCAACCTGGACACCAACTTTCTCAAACTGGTGGCCACCGCCGCCATGTTGGTGGACCATGTAGGGGCAATCTTTTTTCCGGCATATCCAGTGTTCCGGTGGATAGGGCGGATCTCCTTTCCCATCTTTTGTTATTGTATGGTGGTGGGCCTGCTCTACACCCGGAGCTTTCCCCGTTACCTAGGGCGCGTGGGGCTCTTTGCCCTGCTCTCCCAGCCCTGTTGGGCGCTGGCCCTCTATCCGAATGCTTTTTTATGGGGCCTGCTGGGTAGCCTCAATATTTTTTTCACCCTGTTTTTCAGTTTATTGGCGGTCTGGGGTTGGAGCCGCCGAAGCTGGGGGTGGTTCCTGCTGGGCCTGGCAGCCTCCCTCATTCTCCCCTGCGACTACCACGCCGGAGGAATCCTATGGATGCTGCTCTTCTACCTTTGCCGCAACCGACCGGCAGCAGGAGCGGCCGGCTATCTGCTCTATACTCTTTGGACTGCCCTGGTGGGACGCCAGGCGGGGGAAGTTTTCACCTTTGTAGTGAACGGCCTTCCCATCGGGTATGAGATCTTCCTGTTGGGCGCGTTCCCATTCCTCTTTTTGCACACCCAATTTCACCCCAGGATCAACAAATGGTTTTTCTATGGGTTTTATCCCCTTCATCTGTTGGCCATCGGTCTTATACGGCTGGCACTAGAAATTTGACGGTATACAAAGGCGGGGCCTCTCCACAGAGAGGTCCCGCCCGCTCTATGCACTTTTAGAGGGAGGCCGGCGGCGAGCCAGCCACCGGATTGCCCTCCACAAACTTGCGCACCACCACTTGGCGGTCATCCGAACAGAGGTAGCACAGGCGTTCCAACCGCTCTAAACTGTTCAGCTGCTGGGGATGGGGATAGGCGCTGTCATCCAGTACCACCACATCAAATGCGTAGCCGGGCTGGAGCCGCCCCACCCTTCCAAAGAAAGAGCCGCCGCCAGCTGTGGCCAGCCAAAACGCCTCCGGGAATGTCAGCGGGCGATAAGCGGAGTCTTGGAGCCGCCACCGGAGTTTTGACACCTGAACGGTATCCGCAATCGCCCGCAGGATGGAGAGGGTGTGGCCTCCCGCAAGGTCAGAGCCCAATCCCATAGGGACCCCTTCCTCCAAAAAGGCCCGAGCAGGGGCTATGCCGGAGGTGAGGTTGGTGTTGGATTGGGGGCAGTGGGCCACCCAGACCCCCTGTTCCCGCAACAGACGGCGTTCCGCCGCATCTGAATAGACACAGTGGGCCATAATTGTGGGACAGCCCAAACCGCCCAACAACCCCCGGCGCAGGTAGGCGTCCCCATAGCCAATGGCATCCGGGCAGAGCTGGCGGACCCATTCCACCTCCGAGGGGTTTTCCGAGAGATGGGACTGGACCGGCAGCCCAGTCTCCCGCTGGAGGGCCGACAAACCCTCCAGCAGAGGGTCCGAGCAGGAGGGGATAAAACGCGGGGTCAAAATGGGGCGGGTATGGCTGAAACCCACACATCCCTCCAACCACTTTCGCGTAGCGGCCAGGGATGCCTCCGCCGAAAGCTCCCGCAATCCCTCTGGGCAGTTGCGGTCCATATTCACCTTTCCTACCCGTGTCACCATGCCAGTGGCTTCCAATAGCCGCATCAACAGCAGCGTTCCCTCCGGATGAACGGTTGCAAAAATACAGGCCCGGGTGGTGGCGCTGGATTTTAAGTCCTCAACAAACAGCTGATACGCCCTTTGAGCGTAAGCCGGATCCGCATACCGGGACTCCTCCGGAAATGTCCGGGCGTTGAGCCAATCCAACAGTTCTAGATCCATTCCCAACCCTCGAAACGGGTATTGGGGCGCGTGGGTGTGCAGATCCACCAAACCGGGAATGATCAATCGGCCTTCCCAGTTCTCCACCTGTAAACCGGCGTATTTCTGGGGCAAGCGGGGAAAAATACCTGCCACTTGGCCGTTCTCGCACACCAGGTAGTAGTTGTCCAGGAAATGAATCTGTGTGGGGGAAGTTCCATCAAGGAGATTTCCTCGCAAAGCAAAGGTGGTATTTTGTTTCATAAGGGCCTCCTAAATAGGGGGTATCCACCGAGGGGGGATACAAAAATTCCACCGCCCCTGGCAAATGGACGGTTTTTGTGTTAAACTAGTAGGGAATTCTTTCAGAAAAGGAAGTTGTCCACATGGCAGAGTATCATCTGTCCCACTTGGGGGGAAACCTCATGTCCACCCAGGTCAGCGCCCTGTTGATCCGGGAGCTCAAGGAGGGAGTCTACGCCCAGGCAGAACGTCTGCCCTCCGAAGTGGAGCTCTCCGAACGGATCGGCGTCAGCCGCACAGTTATCCGCGACGCTCTCTCCGACCTGGAGCGGGAAGGGCTGATCGAACGGGTCCGGGGAATTGGAACGGTGATCAACCGGGAGATTGTGGAACTCAAAAGCCGCCTGGATTTGAAGGTTGAGTACAATGAGCTGATCCTGGACGCCGGCTACCAACCCCATACCGATAGCCTTCAGTTACGGATGGAGGATGCTGACGAAGAGCTGGCAGAAAAATTACAGATGGATGTGGGAGCACCTGTCATTGTCTGTGAAAAGCGGGTCTTAGCCGATACCAGGCCGGTGATCTACTCCATTGACTATCTTCCCGCTTCCCTCTTTGGGGACCGAAATTACAGCGACATCGATTGGACCCGCCCGATCTTTGACATTTTGGACCGCTACTGTGGACTTACAGTGGTCACCGACATCGCCAAGGTCTACGCAGTCGTGGGGGATCCCTCTGTCAGAAGGAAGTTGGAGGTTCCAGAGGAGGACGCCTTGATGCTGTTGGATGAAGTGGGGTACTGCAAGCTCTCCCGCCCAGTGATGCGCTCTTTTGAGTTTTATACCAACTTCTTCCAATTTACAATGCTACGTAAAAAGTTCTAAAGCCAAAAACCGCCGGCGAATTGACGCCGGCGGTTTCCCATTTCAGCGGAAAACAGGCCCCCGAGCGGGGACTCATTTGTTCTCCGGCTTTTCAACAGGATTCTCCCTTTTGGGAGCAGCTTTCCTTCGCGTAGCTTTCTTCTCACCGGGTTTCTCGCCGGATTTTGGGGTTGTTTTGGAAGCCGCAGGCTTTTTAACGGTTTTTCCAGCAGTGTTTTTTTGCCCCGCAGACTTTGCGGCCGCCTTTCCCTTGGTTTTAGAAGGGGACCTCTTTGTCTTTTGAGGCGCAGGCTCCTTCGCCTGCTGAGAGGACGCCTGAAGATTTTCGAGGAAAGCTTTGTTGTCCGCCAACGTCCAAAGCTGATTTTCACCCTCCAGATCCTCCCAAATTTGCAGGCGTGCTCCCTCCTCCTGGGAGATACCCACAACATCCAGGCACTTTCCAGAGAGCTTGGACTTTATTTTATAAAGCCCTTGGGAAGTGATCTCCAAAGACCATAGCTGGTTCTCTTTTCCCAGATCCTCCCACTGATGGACCTGAGATCCGTTCTCCACACCGGCCAGTATCACATCCGCCACATCCCCCGTCCAGCGGTTCACCAATTTATAACATTCACCCACGGGGACAAAGGACCACTGCTGGCTCTCCGCGCCAGTGGCCGCTCCCATATAAATCGTATTGTTGACTCCAGCGGTAACCGCTTTGCCGCTGTGGGCAGAGAGGATGATATAATAGGCGCCCTCCTGCACCAGCGGGCCTTGTTCATTTCCTTTGTTAGACATTGGATCCCCCTCCTAGGCAATTCCCAGTAAATACTGTCCCTATTATAAGCAGGATCCTATTGATTGTCAATTTTCTCTTTTAGAATCTGTATAATATGACAAGTTTTTCCATAAACTCGGGTGATTCCGCCCATCCAGTTCTCTCCAAAACATCTTTTCATGGGGATGTATAGTGAACCGCTTTTTGCAAACACTAACAGCTGCCAGCTGATGCTCGCCGGCAGACGTCAGCACAATTGTTGGCCCGGGAATGCAAAAGCATTCCCGGGCCTATGGAACCGGGCGTCTGTCACAGCCGCCGCAGCTGGTCCACTGCCTGCCGGATCACCTGGGGCGGAAGAAAGCTACCTGCCCGGTTCAGCGCGGTTTGCAGCGGCAGATTTGAAAACTGCCCCAACAGAGGGCTATTCAGCAGGAACGCATAGCGGCTGCGCCGGATCATGGCGCGCGCATTGGGGTTTTGCAAAATTTCCCCAACCGTCACTTGGCCGCCTTTTAGGTCCATGAAACTCACCTCCACAGCCGGGATATCCCCATTTTATGTCCGGCTGGAAAAAAGGTGCGTCTCCCTTAAAACGGCGGTCCCCTATCCGGCATCCGATCCGTTGATTTTTCATTGGTAGGAGGTTTTTTCATGTCCCAACAGTTTCAAGATCCACAGATGCAGGAATTTTTTTCCACCCTTCCCATCCATGTTCAGGAGACCATCAAGCAGAGCGGCACGCAAATAGAAAATGAAGCCCAATTGCGCCGGTTGGCTCAACAATTGACCCAAGGGCATAGCGGACAGTGACCTTATAAAAGGGAGATGGGGAACGGAACAAATCCGTTCCCCATCTCCCTTTTATAAGGAAAGAAACTAAAAGGAATAGGCACTGGGTTGATTTAAGCGGCAGGGACGCGCTTGGCGCTGGCGGGGCAAAGTTGAGCGGTCAGCCGTTGCAATCTAGAGAGAGCTAACCGACAAGGAATCTGTAACAGCCGAGACGCTGGCTCTGGGGAAAAGCCCCAAACGACCGTAAGGACCGTCAGCTCACGCATCGCATAATCCATCTGGGAAAGGGCGGACAAAAGCTGCTCCTGGCTGGGGGAGGGATTTTCCACAATCTCCCCCACCTGATAGGGGCTCTGACGCGAACGGGCGCAAACGGACAGCAATGTTCCCACACAATGGGACCAAAAGACCCGAACATCGCTTACATTCCCTTGGGAAAACACCTTCAGCCAGGTTTTTTCTGTAGCTTTTGCCGCTGTGGCTCGATTCCCCAATAGATACAAAGCCCCTTGATAAAGGCGAGGCATGTATTCCTGATAAAGCCGATGGAACTGCTTTTGGGCCTGGTTCTGTCCTTCCAAAATGCGCACCTCCCCTTCGTACGATTTTCATTGTTATTTTTAATAACCATTTTCTCCAGAAAAAAGGGACAATCTTTTATGGAATTTTGGAAAATATCCAATGAAATGCTCCGCTCCGGTCTTCCGTCAAACGGCCGGGAGCTCTTCATTCAAAAATTCCTGCAAACGGTTGATAAAACGGCATACATGGAAACCGTCACATACTGCATGATGGACCTGCACAGCGATGGGGATCCAGTAGTTCCCTCCTATTTCCTGGTATCTCCCAAGTGTAAAAACGGGAAGCAGATATCGATATCCCTCTGTATGGAGGTGGAAGCTATCAAAGGAACACCAAGGCACCATGGAAACGGTGAAACTATTCTCCGGTTGGTCGGGCTTGGCAAATAGTTTTTCCACCGACCCGAATTGTGAATTGTCCTGCCGGTACCTCCGGCAAAACGCAGGATAGTCCTCCGTATATTCTGTCCATAGATTGGAAAATGTCTCCGAATCTTGATGGAATACGGTATAGCTGGGGGACATCTCCTGATAGACTACCAGACTGCCGTCCGGACGAAACGCTGTCCGAAACTGCTCAAATTCGTGGACCGTTTTTGTCAAAAGGTAGAGCATGGTGGGATAGAGTGGAAGGCCCCTTTGCTTCACTTTTGTGATGTCCAGCTTTGTGGTCATGCTATAGGAACAGGGAACCACCTCTAAATAGTGGTTGAAATACGCTCGGCGATGCCAAGTTTCCAAATCAATCTCAGTAAAATTCATTGTCTCCCCCGTGTTTAGCGGCATTACTGATGCGAAAGTTTTACCGATCAGGGGAAACTTTCGCATCCCATTGACATCCAAAACGACAAAAAGCAGGCGGCAATCTTCACCGCCCGCTTTTTGCATGAAAAGAACCTAATTACGCTTTTCCCGCGCAACCCAAAACTTCCTTGATCTTATGGGCCACCATTTCTTTCACCGCGGTACGAGCCGGGGTCAGGTACTGGCGGGGATCGAAGTGGCTGGGGTTCTCCGCCATGTGCTGGCGAATAGCTGCGGTCATGGCCACCCGCACATCCGAGTCAATATTGATCTTGCAGACCGCCATGGTGGCCGCCTTGCGGAGCATGTCCTCGGGGATTCCGATGGCATCCGGCATCTGTCCGCCGAAGTGGTTGATGACCTTCACCAGGTCCTGCGGCACCGAAGAGGCGCCATGAAGGACGATGGGGAACTGGGGCAGGCGACGGCCCACCTCCTCCAGAATATCGAACCGGAGCTGGGGTTTCTGGCCGGGTTTAAATTTATAGGCCCCATGGCTGGTGCCAATGGCGATGGCCAGGGAGTCCACACCGGTGCGGGTGACAAACTCCTCCACTTCCGCAGGGTTGGTGAACTGAGCGTCCGCCTCGGAGACGTTTACCGCATCCTCAATGCCGGCCAGTTTCCCCAACTCGGCCTCCACCACCACCCCGTGGTCATGGGCATACTCCACAACCTTACGGGTTTCCGCGATGTTCTCCTCAAAAGGCCGGGAGGAGCCATCAATCATCACCGAAGTAAAGCCGCCGTCAATACAGGACTTGCAGATCTCAAAGTCCGCGCCGTGATCCAAATGCAGCGCAATGGGGATATCCGGGCAGTCGGCCACAGCAGCCTCCACCAATTTCACCAGATAGATGTGCTTCGCGTATTTGCGCGCACCCGCAGAGACCTGCAGAATGACCGGGGCGTGCAGCTCCGAAGCGGCCTCTGTAATTCCCTGCACAATTTCCATGTTGTTCACATTGAAGGCGCCCACGGCGTAACCGCCCTCATAGGCTTTTTTGAACATCTCAGTAGTTGTTACCAACGGCATAATACCAGCTCCTTTTTTGTCTGTTGGATTTTTCCCGCCCCCATTATACCCATTTTCCCGCTGTTTTGCAATCCTTATTCATAGCGGAGCGCCTCAATGGGGTCCAATTTTGCAGCTTTATTGGCTGGATAGTATCCGAAGAAGACGCCGATTCCCATAGAGAAACAGACTGCCACCAGCACCACCGGGATGGAGGGCCAGCTGGCCGCGCCCAGGGCCGCGGAACCTGCGACGCCTAGAGCCGTGCCCAAGAGCACCCCCAAGGCACCGCCAATCAGGCAGATAATCATGGATTCCACAATAAATTGGACCCGGATGGCGCTGTTACGCGCCCCCAGCGCCTTTCTGGTACCAATCTCTCGGGTACGTTCGGTCACCGAAACCAGCATGATGTTCATAACGCCAATCCCCCCCACCAAAAGAGAGATGGCGGCGATCACCGAGACCGCGATCTTCATTGTGTCCATCACCGATGTCATCTGGCCGATGATGCTGTCCATATTGGTGGCCTCCACCCCGACATACTGGTTACTGCGATAGAAGGAATTGTTGAAAAAGGTTTCTGTGCGCCGGGCGAAGTCCTCCACATCCACCCCTGCTTTCGCTTTAATCTGCACCACATAATAGCCATCTGTAAAATTGGAGGGATCACTGGCGCCATCCCGGGAGATCTGTTTTGCTACCCCCAGGGGGATGAAAATCTGACTGGAGGTATCTCCCACCATAGCAGCCATCATGCCGCCCACCTGGTAGTCGTACACTCCTACAATAGAAAAGGTATACAATCCTTGTGCCATTTGGACCTTGAATTCTCGGCCCAGGGCCTGCTGGGGGGTGACACCGGGCATCAGCTTTTCCAGCATTCCCTTGGACACCACCGCTACATTTTTGTCTCCGTCCACCTCTCGGTCGTTCAGATCGTGGCCTGCAATGGGAGTGATGTTCTGGATCCTCAGTGCGCCGGCGTTGGTTCCATAGACATAGCCGTTGGCCTGGTTGCGGCCCACCTGCATCTGGCCAGTGCCCGCGTTGACGGTAACCGCCCAACAGTCGATCTCATCCCTGAACCGCTCCTCATAGAGTTCCAGCATCTCATCGCTGATATAGTCCTCCTCCTCATAGGAGCGGCTCCAGTTGGTGTTGCCGTTCTCATCCGGTTTATCCACCATCATCAGCTGGATGGAATTGGCGCCCATATCATTAAATACAGTGGTAACAGAGGAGGTCATCGCATCCCCCACCGTTACAATGGTAATTACCGAACCAATTCCAATGATGATTCCCAACATGGTGAGCAGGGCCCGCATTTTATTGGCCCGCAGGCCGTTTACCGCCAGGGAGATGTTCTCAAGTAGCTGAAACGGCATTGCGCAGCCCTCCTTTCCGCTCTCCAATCACCTGGCCGTCGCTGATGGTGACGATCCGTTCGGTCTCCTCCGCCAGCTCCGGGTTGTGGGTGATCAGGACGATGGTCTTGCCGCCCCGTCGGTGCAGCGTGTGGAACAAATCCATCACCAAACGGCCGGTCTGGCTGTCCAGAGCCCCAGTGGGCTCATCCGCCAGAATGATGGCCGGATCGTTTGCCATAGCGCGGGCAATGGCTACCCGCTGCTTTTGGCCGCCTGACAATTCATTGGGCATATGCCGCATCCGGTCCCCCATCCCTACCAATTCCAAAAGGGCCTTCGCCCGCTGAGTACGCTCTCGCAGGGACACCCCCGCATAGAGCATCGGCAGCTCCACATTGCTCAGGGCGGTCGTCCGGGGGATCAGGTTGAAGGTCTGGAACACAAACCCGATCTTGTGGTTGCGGATCTCAGAGAGCATGTCATCCGGTACCTCTCCCATGGGCACACCGTCCAGGAAATAGCTCCCCTCTGTGGGGCGGTCCAACGCTCCAATGATGTTCATCAAAGTGGACTTTCCCGAACCGGAGGCCCCCACAATGGAGAGGAACTCCCCCTCCCGGACCTGAAGGTCGATCCCCTTCAAAATTTCCAACTCATTGGGCTGCCCAATGTAAAACCGCTTGTGGATTCCTTGCATATCGATCATCAAACGGCGCTGGGTCGCCGCAGAGGTCTGGTTGAGTTCACCACTCATAGGCTGCTCCCCTCCGCAGACTGCGCCAACACCACCGGTGCGCCTGGGGCGGTCAGTCCCGGTTCGGTGAGAATCTGATCCCCCTCTTGAAGCTGGTCGGAGGAGATTTCCACATAGAAGTCGGTTTCCAGTCCGGTGGTCACCGGCACTGCCACCGCCACCATGCCTCCCTCTTCTCCTTCTGGCCGGGCCACATACACCACCGACTGCCCCTGAGCGTCGGTGACCAGCGCATCATAGGGCACAGCCCAGACACCCTTCCGCTCCGCAGTGACCACTGTCATCCGCACATTCATCCCCACCCGCAGGCCACTGTCCAGCTGCTCCAAACGCACCTCGGTGTCAAATTCCACGCTGCCAGAGGATTGGGTGGAACCGTCTGCTGCCTTCTGGGCAGTGGGGGCGATGTGGGAGACACTTCCAGGGAAGACCTGGTCGCCGGTAGCGTCGCTCTTGATCTGCACGGGCATCCCCTCCTGAACGGAGGCCACATCGTACTCCTTTAGTTCCGTCTTGATCACCAGATCGTCAGTATTCTCCACCACGAACAGCAAACCACTGCCGGGAGCGCCCACCTTGGCATATACCGCTGTCACGGTACCGGTGATGGGGGCCTTAATGGTCGAGTCCGCCAGATTCTTTTGGGATTGTTGCAAGGCGATTTGATTGGCGGTAGTGTCTCCATCGATCTCGGCTGAACGCAGCTGGTCCTCCAGGTTTTCCAGATTCTGATCGCTGGCATTCTGCGCCGCATTGTAGGCGGCCAGAGCATTCTCGTAGGCCACCCGGGCAGAGCGGTAGTTCCGGCTGTAGCTGCTCAAGTCGCTGCCATACTCGGTGTCCTTGGCCTGCCAATCCCGGAAGGCCACGTCCCAGGCGTCCTCCGCCTCATTGTACTTCTGTCTCAACTCCTCGTAGTTTGGATCCTCCGGATCGGCAGCCTCGAACTTCCGTTTTGCCTCATCCCGGGCGGCGGACGCCCGGGAGAGGGCCTTTTCCGCCGCATTCATCACATCGTCCGCGTGATCCAGATCATCCTGGTGGTTCTCCAAATCCCGGCGGGCGTTGTTCAATTCCTGTTGTGCGGAACGCAGTGCATTCTCTGCACTGATAATAGAGGCATCCAAACCATTGGCCAGATCCCCTTGGGCGTTGGCCAACTCCCGCTCTCTCATCTGTTGGGAGAGGGCGCTCTGTTGACCCATTTTGTTCAGTTCCGCCTGTTGCTGGGCGATCTGTAACTCCAGATCCGTAGTATCCAATTGGGCGAGCACCTGCCCAGCTTCCACCCGATCTCCTACTTTGACATTCACCTGTTGGATAAAGCTGTTTAGGTCAGAGTAGACCATCACTGAGTCGGCGCTCTCCACTGTGCCGGTGAGGCTGATTTCATTCTGCAGATCGGTTTTAACCAATGGGGTGCTGGCCGCAGGAAGGATCACCGGCGGTTTGAGAAACAACTGATAGGCCACTGCTCCCGCCGCAACCAACAGGATCCCGTAAAGGATCAAACGTTTTTTTCGGAAATGCCGCTTTGTAAACCTGGAACTGTCGTTCCTATGTTTCTCTTTTTGTAAAGCAGGCGGGAGCTCTGGAAGTTCCTGGGATTCCAGAACAGGTTCCTGCTGCTCTTCCAACAATTGAGTCATGGCAATCTGCCTCCTTCTCCATGGAAAATGGGTGAACATCCGCGGCCCGGATTCCGGGCGCGGGATTGGCCCGTTCAAATAGGAAACGAGCTTGGGGAATCTTCATCTTCAAATTGAAAAAGATTTTTAGTCCCACTGTATTAATTCAGCGTTACAATAATACAACACAAATTCCACACTGTCAACAGGAAACCGGAGTCTATCTTTATAGAGATCAAAAAAAGATCGGAGCGCCTGTCCAAAAACAGGCGCTCCGATTATAGGGGGGTGAGGGTGTGAAGATGTCTTGATAAAACCTTATCGCCCCTTCATTATAGCATGCTTTTCAGAAAAGTCAATCGCTTTTTTGCTACATTATATAAAGTTATTCAATTATACATGTATTTTATAGATAATTCGTAAAAAAATGGAAACCAGAACCGCCAAAGTAGCCCCCACCATCAAACTGAACAAGGAGAACCACAAGTAGCGCACCTGTTCCTGTTGGGGGAGAGCCATTTCTGTGTCTTCTTCGTCTCCATCACCAACATCCAGGGCCTCCCCCTCCAAGGCTTCATCCGCCTCCAGCAGTTGATCTTCCTGGCTCTGAAAGTTTGCAGCGTCCTCCTCTGTCACCACCCGAAACAGCGCAGCCTGTGCTTCGGTTGGCAGCGACACAACTAGAATCAAGCTCAACAGAAGTAGTCGGACGACTACGCCCCCAATGGAGTGCTGCCTTCCCATAGATCCACCTTCAAAATCGCAAAAATCTGGAACCAATTTAGACAAATTTTAGAAAGTGTCCAGATACAAATGGAGAAAAGTATGATAAAATAATGTCAAACTTCTCTTTTAAATGCTTCCACCCTTATTTTACTCTTTTCCAAAATGGGGTGCAAGAGTTCTTCTTGGGAGCCCTATTAAAAGAGCCGGGAATTTTCCAAATTCACCCAAACTTTTGGTTTGCACCTTGCAATTCTCAAAAAATCATACTATAATGAATGTGTTTTGTATCTCAAATACAAAATTTTGCTATTTTTTCTTTCAAATTTAGGTGAAAGACTATATTTTTTTCTTTTTCTTGTTTTTTCCAAAAAAAGCTCGCTTGTTTTTCCATTTGCGTACATCCTACCTCAGTTGAATCTTTTGTGCTTTGGGTGTACAATTATCCTAATTTCACCTTTTATAAGGAATTCCCTTTGGCGATTTTTAGAAATAGGTGGTGATAGTATGGAACAGTCTACCCTGCAGGCCGTCCGAGAGGCGGAGCTGGCGGCTACTCAATCGGAGAGAGCAGCAGCCAAACAGTGTGAAGAGTTGCTCAACCAGGCAAAACAGGAGGGGGAACAGCTCGTCGCGCAGGCAGTGGCGCAGGCCAAACAACAGGCCGCCGCCGCTTTAGAAGAAGCGCACCAGCAGGCCCAGCAACTGCAAGAGCAGGCCAAACAGCAGGCCCAGCAGGAGATCTCCTCCCTGCGGTCAGCGGCTGCTGCCAAGCAGGCGCAAGCCCAGGAGGCCATTTTGGCAGCTCTTGTCTGACCGTGGGCTGTTTTCCCATCTCAATTCCATTGAAAAGGAGGTATCCGTTCTATGGCTGTGCTGCAAATGCAGCGTATCAACATCTGCGCCCTGAAGAAGGACCGGAAACAGATTTTGGAAATTTTGCAGCGGCGCGGTGTGGTGGAGCCTTGTGACTTGAAGACGGATGACGCGCTCTTCGAGCAGGTTGACACTTCCCAGCAGCAGGCCCAATTTGAGAAAAATGCTTCCGCAGCGCGGCAGGCGTTGGAAATCCTGGACACCTATGCGCCAGTCAAGACCTCTATGCTCTCCTCTTTGGAGGGGCGTAAGGCGATCAGCGAGGAGGCCTACCGTTCCTATGAGGCCCACTGCGATGAGTCGTTGGAAATGGTGAATCGCCTCTCCGCGCTCTCTAAGCAGATTGCGGAACAGAATGCGGAGATTATCCGCCTGCTGACTCAATTGGATGCCCTGACCCCTTGGTTGCCCCTGGAAGTTCCCATGCAATTCAAAGGGACTGCCCATACCGCCGCCTTTATCGGGTCCTTTTCGGAAGAGGTGTCGTTGGAGGATATCTACCAGAAGTTGGCGCAGGACTGCCCAGACGCCATTGTCAATGTGGATATGGTCAGCCAGAGCCGCGACATCACCTGCGTCTTCGTCCTCACCCTGTCTCAGACAGCGGATCAGGTGGAGGGAGCATTGAGGGCCATGGGCTTCACGTTGCCCGCCATCTCCTGTAAAGGTACCGCCGCTGAACAAAAGGTGTTGTTGGAGCAGGCGCTAAGGGATGCCTATCGGTCGATTGAGGACGCTAAAGAGCAGATCGTCGCTCTGGCCGAAAAGCGGGATACCATCCAGCTGACGGTGGACTATTACACCATGCGGGCGGAGAAGTATCGAGCTCTGGGCCATCTGTTGCAGAGTCGCCGGACCTTCTTCCTCTCGGGTTATATCCCCGCCCCCTATGCCGGAGCGCTTCAAAAGGAACTGGAAGGGCGTTTTGACGTGGCGGTGAGTCTGGAGGAGCCCGGGGAGGACGAGGACGTCCCGGTCCTTTTGAAAAACAACAACTTTGTGGCTCCTGTGGAAAGCGTCATCGAGTCCTACAGCCTGCCCGCCCGTGGGGAGTCGGACCCCAGCTCTCTGGTATCCATCTTTTATTACTTTTTGTTTGGATTGATGCTTTCCGACTTCGGTTATGGATTGATCCTGTTTCTCGCCACCTTTATCATCCTAAAGAAATTCAAGAATATGGAACCGGGACTGCGGCGCAGCATGCAGCTGTTCTGCTACTGTGGCATCTCCACCATGTTCTGGGGCGTTTTGTTCAGCAGTTACTTTGGCGACGTAGTGGATGTGGTTTCCCGCACCTTTTTTGGGATTCAGCTCACCATCCCGCCTCTGTGGTTTGCACCCCTCAACGACCCCATGAAGCTGTTGGTCTTCTCGATGGCGGTTGGCGTGGTCCATCTATTTGTCGGGCTGGGCGCCAAGTTGTACGCCTGCCTGAAAAACAAGCAATACTACGACGCCTTTGCCAGCGCGATCCTCTGGTACATGCTGGTGGGTGGGCTAATTATCTATGGACTCTCCACCGACCTGCTGGTAGGGATCATGCAGATCAGCTTCCGGGTTCCCGCCTCCATCGGGCAGGTGGCCGCTTGGATTGCCGCGGTGGGCGCGGTGGGTGTTGTAATCACCGGCGGCGACAGCAAAAATATCGCTGCACGCCTGGCGCAGGGGCTTTATTCCCTCTATAACGTCACCGGCTATTTGAGCGATATCCTCTCCTATTCCCGACTGTTGGCCCTTGGTCTGGCCACCGGTGTGGTGGGTTCGGTGGTCAATCAGATGGGCGCTATGGTCGGCGGCGGCGCCGTGGGAGCCATTGTGTTCATCCTAGTTTTTTTGATCGGGCACTCCCTCAACTTCGGCATCGAGCTGTTGGGCGCCTATGTGCACTGCAACAGGCTCCAGTATGTGGAGTTTTTCGGGAAGTTCTATGACGGGGGCGGGCGCAAGTTCAACCCCTTTGCCGTTCACACCAAATATTACAAATTTAAGGAGGACAACTGATCATGAGCGTTACTACGAGTTTGATGTCGACAATGGGTATGGTTTTTGCGATTCTGGGCGCAGCGCTGGCGGCCTGCTTGGCGGGCGTTGGCTCCGCCATCGGCGTTGGCCTGGCTGGCCAGGCGGCCGCGGGCGTCACCACCGAAGATCCCAGCAAATTCTCCAAGACGCTAGTGCTCCAGCTGCTCCCCGGCACCCAGGGTATTTATGGCCTATTGATCGCCTTCATCTGCCTGTCCCAGATCGGGATCATCGGCGGCAGCCCAGTGGAACTGAGCCTGGCCAAGGGTCTTATGTATTTCTGCGCCTGCCTGCCCATGGCCATCGCCGGCATGATCTCTGCCATCCATCAGGGCAAGGCCTCTGTTGCCTCCATCGGCATGGTTTCCAAACGCCCGGACCAGTTTGGTAAAGCGATGATCTTCCCCGCCATGGTGGAAACCTACGCCATCCTGGCCCTATTGATCTCCCTGCTGGCCGTCACCGGCGTAAGCGGCGTGAACATCTAAACTTTCGGCGGCTTGGTCCGTACATTTTAGTTAGGAGAATTCTGCTATGACAGGACTAGAAAAAATCGTAAAGCAGATTCAGGACGAAGCGC
>CAJFPF010000107.1 GCA_904398655.1 uncultured Anaerotruncus sp.
ATTCTGAAGCTGCGGACCGCTTGAGCCCAGAGGCCGCCCTCCCAACAACCGCAAAAACCGCCCCAGCAAGCGCTGGGGCGGTTTTTTGATGGAAAAACAACGGTCAACAGTCCACCATCCGGCCATCGGCGGTGAGCAGGTATTGGCCGGGGACCGGCTGGGAGGAGAACTGGACTGGGGTGATCACATAGGCGTAGGCGCCCGCCTTGGTGATGGCCAGCAGATCCCCCACCTTGGCCCGGGGCAGCTGGACGCCGGTGCCGATGATATCGGTGCCGGTGCACAGGTTGCCCACCAGGTTCACCTTCTCGGTCTCGGTCTCGTCGGTGAGCAGCAGGAACTGGAACGCCTGGAAGGCGGTGAACAGCGGCTCCCACATCTTCTCCACCGGATCGGGGTGGTAGACCGCCACCATCTGGGCCAGGGCGGGACGGGCAAAGCCGTTGAGGGTGCTCTGGAGCATGACGAACTTCACCCCACGGGACTCCTTCACATCCACCACCCGGGTCACATAGTAGCCGGAGTCACAGACGGCGTAGCGGCCGCTCTCGATGAGCACCCGCACCCCCGGGAACTGCCCCTTCAGGTCGGCCAGCAGCTTTTGGGCCGCCGTGCCCAGGGCGGCGGTGTCCAAATCCTTGTCCCGGGCCAGGTCGAAGGCGATCCCCAGGCCGCCCCCCAGGTTCACAAACTCCAAAGAGATGCCCAGCCGCTCCACACACCGCCGGGCCAGGGCAAAGATGTCCCCATAGTACCGGGCGAGCATCGACGCGTCCAGCTCCTGGGAGCGGGCGTGGACATGGATGCCCACCATCTCCAGGTGGGGGAATCGGGCCAGGTCCAGGGCCAGCAGCTGTTCCTCATCGATGCCGAACTTGGCCGGGGTACCGGGGTCCCCCTCCATGGTGAAGGAGGGGTTCACCCGCACCCCCACCTGCAACCGCTGGCCCCGCTGTTGCGCGATGCCGTCCAGCAGCTCCAGCTCATGGAGGCTGTCCGCCACCAAAATGGCGTGATCCACCGCCCCCTCCAGATCCCGGCGGGTCTTGCCCGGGGCGGAATAGAGGATCTTCTCCCGGGGCAGGCCCTGCTCCACGCCGATCTGCACCTCCCGCAGGGAGGCGGCGTCCAGGCCGAACCCCTGGCCCAGGACGGTTTTCACCACCGGCAAAAACGGGTTGGTCTTGATGGAATAGAGGAACTCGAAACCGGGGAAGTCCTGTTTCAGCCGCCCGGTCTGTTCCAAAATGGTCTTCTGGTCGTAGAGGTAGAAGGGATTTTCACACGCGGCCATCTGTTCCTCCATGGCCGTCCGGATGCGCTCTGTCAACATAGAATACACAACCTCTTTCCGTTCTCCTGTTTTCGCGGGAACCCCGCCCCTCTATTGTACCACCCCCGCGCCCCGGCGGCAACCGGGGAAACGCTCCCCGCCGCAAAAAAACGCGCCCGCCGGGCAGAGTTGGTCAGGCTCCATCCGGCGGGCGTATCTTTGGGGAGAAAATGGGAAACTGAACAGGGGGCTCAGGCGCCGTAGGCGGTCTCCAGGGCGGCTAGGAAGTCGTTCACCAGGTCCTCGGTGTTCTCAATGCCGCAGGAGATGCGCATGAGGCCGTTGGTGATGCCGATCTTCAGGCGCTCCTCCTCGGGCATGTCGCTGTGGGAGGAGAGCACCGGATAGGCCAGGGAGGTCCGGTAGCCGCCCAGGGTCATGGCGTAGTGGGCGAAGTGGAGCGCCCGCATAAATTTGTTCATCTTCTGGCGGTCGTCGGGCAGCTCGATGCTCAACATGCCGCCGAAGCCCTTGAACTGGGCCTTGGCCAGCTCATGCTGGGGGTGGGTCTCCAGGCTGGGGTGGTTGACCTTCAGCACATAGGGGCATTTGGCCAGGGCGTGGGCCAGGGCGGAGGCGTTCTCCGACTGTTTGGGGACCCGCAGGTCGATGGTGCGGATGCCCCGCTGCACCAGCCAGGAGGTGAAGGGGTCGGCCTGGCTGCCCAGCAGCACCTGGAGGTGGTAGGCCTTGGCGATCAGGTCGACACGGCCGGTCATGGAGCCGCAGACCGCATCGCTGTGGCCGTTGGCGAACTTGGTCAGGGAGTTGACCACCACATCGGCGCCCAGATCCAGCGGGCGGCAGAGGGCGGCGGTCATAAAGGTGTTATCCACCACAAAGGTGGCGCCGTGGGCATGGGCGATGTCCGCCAGGGCCCGCAGGTCGGGGACGGTGATCATGGGGTTGGAGACCGTCTCGGTGTAGAGCATCTTGGTGTTGGGGCGGATGCTCCGCTTCACCAGGTCCAGGTCGGTGAAGTCGATGAAGGTGGTCTCCACGCCGTATTCGCCCAGCAGGTCGCTGAAGATCTCCATTGACTCCCCGTAGAGGGTCATGTCGGAGAGGATGTGGTCCCCCTGCTTGGCGATGGTGATGGCGGCGGTGGAGATGGCGCCCATGCCGGAGGAGCAGACGATCGAGTCCTCGCCGTGCTCCAGATAGGTCATCAGTTCCGCCAAGGCGCTGCGGTTGGGGTTGCGGTTGCGGTTATAGCAGAACCCTCTCTGGCGGTAGCGCTCCTCCAGGTCGTCCAGGTCCTCCACGTTGAAAGCGGTGGTCATGTAGATGGGGGCAACCTCCGGGTTGGTGGTTGGGTTGCGGATATAGACCCCTTTGTTGAGCACCTCTGTCTCAAAAGAAAACTCCTTATCGCTCTCCTTGAACATGAAACAGCCTCCTATCTTTTTATCATGGGGGCGGCGCCCTCAAAACCCAGGGTCCACGCGCCCGCTTTGCCATTCATTTTTATCATAATCTCTTTTGCCGATATAGAGTCAATAGGGCATTTTATCATAAATTTTCGATTTTTTCATGGCAAATATCGTCAATTTACCCTCCCAATGCCACCTGCAAAAACCGCCCGGAAGGGGGTTTGGAGCGTGGGGCGGCTT
The DNA here is from genome assembly GCA_904398655.1 of uncultured Anaerotruncus sp. Classification (GTDB taxonomy): domain Bacteria; phylum Bacillota; class Clostridia; order Oscillospirales; family Ruminococcaceae; genus Anaerotruncus. The sequence goes on from CAJFPF010000107.1 coordinate 2,947, forward strand.
CCCAAGGGGTAAGCCTTTGTTAACCGCCCTTCTGCGGCCTTCCAAGGCCCTTGGAGGGCATCTCTGCCATCCAGCAGAAAGCCGGTTGACTCTATACCTGCTATATAGTTTAAAATGGGGATATGGACGGGCCGCGCGCCCAAAAAGACCAAGCAAACAGATTGGAGGTTTGACCATGCCAAACGAGACCTATTCCCGCGCGTCCGAACTCCTTTACCAGGGCAGGTCGGTGAAGGGCCAGGACTACAACAACCCCGCTTCCTTCCCCCTGTTCGCCACCACCTCCTTCACCATGAACAGCCTGGCGGAGGTCCGGGAGGCCTACCGGGAAAAATTCACCTATGTGCGTTCCAACAACCCCAACCGGGAGGCTTTGGGAGAGATGGTCTCCTACCTGGAAAACGGTGAGAAGAGCCTGATCTTCTCCTCCGGCATGGGCGCCATCACCTCCACCATCCTGGCCCTGGTCCGGCCGGGGGACCATGTCCTCTGCAACAGCTACATCTATGGCGAGACGTTCGACGTCATGACCCAGCTGCTCCGGGAGTTCGGGGTGGAGACCCAGCTGGTGAGCTTTGACGACCTGGACAACGTGCGCGCCGCTGTGAAGCCCAACACCAAGCTGATCTATTCCGAGGTCTGCGCCAACCCC
>CAJFPF010000108.1 GCA_904398655.1 uncultured Anaerotruncus sp.
GCTGGCCACCTGCCCTCACACCCTCATCGGCGCCTCCGGGCTGGATGTGGGCCTGCCCCAGGGGCAGATGGGCAACTCGGAGGTGGGACACACCAACATTGGGGCCGGCCGGGTGGTCTATCAGGAGTTGACCCGGATCACCAAATCCATCCAGGACGGGGACTTTTTCCAAAATCCCGCCCTGGTAAGCGCCATGGAGAACTGCCGGCAGAAGGGCAGTGCCCTGCACCTGATGGGTCTCTGCTCGGATGGCGGCGTCCACAGCCACATCACCCACCTCTACGGCCTGTTGGAGATGGCCAAACGGTTCGACCTGCACCAGGTGTATGTTCACTGCTTTATGGACGGCCGGGACGTGCCCCCCACCTCCGGCCGGGACTATTTGGCCCAGTTGGAAGCCAAGATGAACGAACTGGGTATCGGCCGGATCGCCACCGTGGTGGGCCGCTACTACGCCATGGACCGGGACAACCGCTGGGAGCGGGTGGTCCGGGCCTATGACGCCATTGTCAACTGCCAGGGGATCTACAACTCCTCCGCAGTGGACGCGGCGGAGAAGTCCTATGGGGCGGAGGTGACCGACGAGTTCATCGAACCCTGCGTCTGCCTAAAGGACGCCGGCGTCCACGATGGGGATTCGGTGATCTTCTACAACTTCCGTCCCGACCGTGCCCGGGAGCTCACCCGGGCGTTTGTGGATCCGGATTTCACCGGATTTGTGCGGGAGGGGGGCCAAAAACAGCTCTGCTATGTGTGCATGACCCAGTATGACGCCACCATGCCCAATGTACAGGTAGCCTTCCTGCCGGAATCCCTCACCAACACCCTGGGGGAATATGTCTCCAAATTGGGGATGACCCAGCTGCGGATCGCGGAGACGGAAAAATATGCCCATGTGACCTTCTTCTTCAATGGCGGCGTGGAGGCCCCCTATCCTGGCGAGGATCGGGTCCTGATCCCCTCCCCAAAAGTGGCCACCTATGACCTGCAGCCGGAGATGAGCGCCTACCTGGTGACCGATGAGGTGGTCAAGCGGGTGGAGAGCGGCCAATATGACCTGATCATCCTCAACTACGCCAACTGCGACATGGTAGGGCATACCGGCGTGTTTGAGGCGGCCAAAAAGGCGGTAGAGGCGGTGGACACCTGTCTGGGCCGCACCTTGGACGCCATCCTGAAGATGGGCGGAAAGGCGCTGGTCACCGCCGACCATGGCAATGCCGACCAGATGTTCGAACCGGACGGCTCCCCCTTCACCGCCCACACCACCAATCCAGTCCCGTTGATCGCGGTGGGTTGCAAAGATATCCAGCTGCGGGAGGGAGGGCGCCTGGCCGATCTGGCCCCCACCCTGCTTCAACTGCTGGGACTGCCTCAGCCCGAGGAGATGACCGGCAAAAGCTTGATCCAAACCCTTTAAAAACATATATGCAAAATGCCGCTCCTATGGTGGGGCGGCATTTTGCATGTATTTCTTCTGCAGCACCGTATAAACTAGAGGATGGGCAAACACCCTTTTGCAAAAATTGTTTGGAAAACCCCGGCTGGACGCTTGTCAACCAGGGACGAAAGAGGTATAATGAGAAAAATAATCACGTCTCCCAGCCGCGGAAACGATAGGAGGATCAACAGATGAGAAAGGGAACCTTCCTTGCGACCATCGCCCTTTTGATTGCGGTCGCCGGAGCGATTGTGGCGTTCGCCGCCTATTTCAAGCGCCGCTCCTGCTCTTTGTGCGACGACTATATGGATGACCTGTCGGAGGACGATTTCTCTGATTTGGACTACTATGCCACCCCCCTGGACGAGGAGGATCTCTCCGATGAGGAAGAGCCTTCGCCCTCTCAGGATGCCCCCGCTCCCCAGGCCCCCTCTGCCCAGGAACAGCCTCCCCAATGACCTCTTCCTGTCCATAGAAAATTTATAGAAAAAAAGCTTGCATTTCTGTTTCCCCCGTGCTATAATAATAGGGCACTCCAAAAGTGCTGCTGCCGCGGGGTGGAGCAGTCCGGTAGCTCGTCGGGCTCATAACCCGAAGGTCGTAGGTTCAAATCCTGCCCCCGCAACCA
>CAJFPF010000109.1 GCA_904398655.1 uncultured Anaerotruncus sp.
CTGCAGGTCCTTGACCTTCTCCTCCCGCTTCCGGTTCTGGTCCTTCATCAGCCGCTGCATCAGCTGGCTGGCGTCATACCAGAAGTCGTAGTTGCCCACATAGAGCTTCACCTGGTTGTAGTCGATGTCCACAATGTGGGTGCAGACGGTGTTCAAAAAGTGCCGGTCGTGGCTCACCACCACCAGGGTGCCGGCGAATTCCAGCAAAAAGTCCTCCAGCCAATCCACCGAACGCACATCCAGGTTGTTGGTGGGCTCGTCCAGCAGCAGGATGTCCGGCTGGCCAAACAGGGCCTGGGCCAGGAGGACTTTCACCTTCTCGCCGCCCTTCAGATCCCCCATCCGAGTGCCGTACAGCTCCGGGGGAATCCCCAGGCCGGTGAGGATCCGGCCGGCGTCGCTCTCCGCGTCCCAGCCGTTCATCTCGGCGAACTCCCCCTCCAGCTGGGCGGCCAAAGCCCCGTCCTCCTCGGAGAAGTCCGGCTTCTCATAGAGGGCGTCCTTCTCCTTCATCACCTGGTAGAGGCGGGGGTTGCCCATAATCACCGTATCAATGACGGGGTAGTCGTCATATTGGAACTGGTCCTGCTTCAGGGTGGACATCCGGCAGCCCTTTTGGATGGCCACCTCGCCGGTGGTGGGTTCCAGCTCCCCGGAGAGGATCTTCAAAAAGGTGGACTTCCCCGCGCCGTTTGCCCCAATGATCCCATAGCAGTTGCCGGGCATAAACTTCAGGTCCGCGCCGGCGAACAGCTTGGCGCCGCCGAACGTCAGGCTCACATTGGATACTGTAATCATACGCTCCCTCACATTTCTCCATGGTCTGCAAAACCGCAGTGCCTTCAGTATAGCGGTTGGCGCGGGTTTCGTCAACCGCTCTTTTGGGCGCTTGGGCAAGGAAGTAAGGGATTTTTTTCCATAAGGCGGAAAAGGGGGAAAATTTTTTGGTTTTCCCCCTTTTCATTGGGCATTTCGGGGTGTATACTGGCTGTATCCAAATCGAGGGAATGGGAGGATTGATTGGATGAATATTTTGGTGGTAGGATGCGGCAAGGTGGGCACCCAGTTGAGCAATGTGCTCTCCCGGATGGGACACGATGTGTCTGTGATCGATCAGGATCCCCGCCGTCTGGCCGCCCTGCCCGATGACTTTACCGGCTACACCGTCACAGGCGTGCCCATCGATCAGGACGTTTTACGCCAAGGGGGGATCGAGGGGTGTGACGCGGTGGCCGCGGTCACCGACGACGACAACACCAACCTGATGGTCTGCCAGCTGGCGGATGAGGTGTTCCATGTGCCCCGGGTGCTGGCCCGGGTGTATGATCCCCAGCGGGGGGATGTGTTCTCCCACTTTGGGCTGCACACCGTCTGCCCCACCAACATCTCGGTGGAGGCCATCTATTCCATGCTCACCGGGCGGGATACCGTGAAAACGGTCTATCTGGATTCCGCCACGGTGGCTTTCAACGCGGTGGACCCCACCCCGGAACAGGTGGGCAAATCCCTGGGAGAGCTGGCCATCCAGTGGGGAAGCGTCCATCGCGCCCTGTTTGGCCTGCTGCGGGAGGATGGGAACCTCTCGCTGGCCTATCCCGGCTGCCCCACCCTGGTGGAGGCGGGCTGCCGCCTGTTGTACGCAAAAGTTGTAGACTGAGCGAGAAAGAGGAGCGATCCTATGGAAGTGATTATTGTAGGCGGCGGGAAGGTGGGTTACTACCTGACCAAGACCCTGTTGGAACATGGGCATCATCCCCACTTGATTGAAATGGACCCGGATAAATGCGCCCGGATGGCCGACGAGTTGGATGTCCCGGTGATCTGCGGAGACGGCAGCAGGCTGGATATCCTGGAGGCGGCGGGGGCCCGGGAGGCGGACGCCATTGTGGCGGTCACCGGCCGGGATCAGGACAACCTGGTGGCCTGTCAATTGGCGGATCAGGTGTTCCAGGTGCATCGGACGGTGGCCCGGATCAACAACCCCAAAAATAAGGCGGCCATGCAGAAGCTGGGGGTGGAGACCCCCATTTCGGTCACCGACAACATCACCCGGCTGATCGAGCGGGAGGTGGATACCGCCGCCATCCGCCAGCTGATCCCCTTGAACCGGGGGGAGGCCTCCATTTCGGAGCTGCACCTGCCCGAGCCCTACGCCCAGGAGGGGGTCCGCCTCTCCCAGCTGCAGCTGCCGGAGGAGTCGGTCATCGTCTCCATTGAGCGGAAAGGCCAGTTCATCTTTCCCCGCGGCAACACCCAGCTGTTTGGCGGGGACAAACTGCTGGTGGTCTGCGCGGAGAGCGCGGTCCGGGAGCTGTCCAAAAAATTGGGGCTCCACTGCCACAAACAACACCTCTAACCCCGCCATTGGGGCGCAAAGCACAGGCCGCTGTGGAACTTCCACAGCGGCCTGTGCGTTTTTCACGCCCCAACCCCCGCGCCAAACACCGGCAGAGGGCTCAGAAGAGCAGATAGGCCAGGGCCAGAAGCAGCAGATGATCCGCCTTTTCATTATAGAGCAGCAGGATGAGCCCCAAAATCAACACCGTCTCCCCATCCATACCCAGCCGCTCCAAAAGCCCCTCCAGAGGCGGGGCGGAGGACTGCGCTCCCGTGGACGGCTCCTGTGTCTGGGGCTGCAGCTCCTCCGGCTCCTCCTGGGAGACCGGCGTCAGAGCCAGAGGTTCCCCCTGGAGGATGGGTTCCGGCTGCCCCTGATCCAACCAGGAGGGGGCGGAAAGGCCGGTGGCCGCCCGGGTGCGCTGCTGGAACTCCCGCACCCGGTCCATGGCCTCCTGCTGCATCCGCAGCATATCCTCTTCCGTATAGGTTTTGGCGCTGTTCCAACGCATCATCCCCGGTTTCCCCCCTTCAAAAGCGCCCCCAGATCCCCCAAGAGGCCGCTCTCCCGCAGGGCGGGCCACAGCCGGCAGAGCTGCATAATCCGGATGGCGTCATCAATCCGGCTGGCCCGCTGGGGGGAGAAGTGGGGCCGCAGGGTGCGCAGCAGCTCCTCGTTTTTATCCGGTTGGCTGCAACTCTGCAACAGCTCCGACAGTTTGCTCAAGGTGTCCATTGCCCCCGTACTGGAACGAGGGGTGGCCTCCTCCAAGGTGGGGGCGGGTTCCCCGGTGGCGCCCCCGGCAGCTTCGCCAGTCTGCCCGGAGGGCGTCCCCGTCTGGCCTTGGGTGGTTTCCGTCCCTGTGGCGCCGGCAGCGGGGGTGGCCTGCCCCTCCAAGGGGGGAGCCAGCCCCAGGGATTGAGCGGCTTGGCGCAGTTGTTCTAACTTTGCGGGGTCGCTGAGGATATTGCCCAGCGCGGCGCTGATCTCTTCCATTGCGGTTTTCCCTCCTGCATCGGTTTTTCCAAAAAGGCGGTCAACGCCCCATCAGGCTGCGCAGCAGCGCCTGAGCTTGGGGGCTCTCCAGCATCCGGCGCAGCGCCTGGGGATCCTGAAGCAGCTGGACGGCCTGCTGCTTGCGGTCTCCGGGCAGCCCGGCCAACAGCGACTCCACCTGGCCGTTTTGGAGCGCCTGGCGGAGCTGTTCCGGATCCCGGCCGGTGGCCTGGCCCGCCAAGCGCAAGAGCTGCTCCTGTTGCTGGAGGTTGGGAAAATTTTGATCCTGCAAATTGCTCACCACCTATTTTCATTCCCTAATAAGTATGTTATAGTAGAATTGGTTATGCCGAGGAGGGAGTCTCCTCTTTAAATTCCAATATTTGGAATTTATGACGAAAATTGGGATTTTGTTTTGAAACAGTGAGGTGCGCAGTGCGAATTGTGGTTTTGTCCGATACCCACCGGGATTTTTACAGTTTACGCAAGCTGGTGGAGAAACACCGGAATGATACGCAATTGTTCATCCATCTGGGGGATGGCCTCCAGGATTTGGAACAGGTGCGCGCCCTCTATCCCAAGTGTTCCTTTTTGGCGGTGCGGGGCAACTGCGATTTTGCATCGACCCTTCCGCTGGCTGGTTTTTACGCGGTGGAATCCGCCCGGATTTTTTATACCCATGGGCATCTATACAATGTAAAATTGGAATATGCTGGTCTGTTGCAGGCTGCTGCGGAGTTGGATGCCAATGTGGTGCTGTTTGGCCACACCCATCAGGCTCTCCACCAGTACCGCAAGGGGGTTCATCTGCTCAATCCCGGCAGTTTGGGGATGCCCCAGGGGGATCGAACCTATGGGATTGTGGATGTCACACCCCAGGGGATTGTCTGTTTTTTGGCCAAGCTGTGACGGATCTGCTGTCCGCGCCACCGCCTGCGGCGAATCCCAAAGTTTTCGCCCGCCTTTTTCAAAAGTTTTCGCCCGCCTTTTTCAAAAGTTTTCGTCCACCTTTTTCAAAAGGTGGCGGATTCCAAAGACAGAGCCTTTGGCCGCCATCCGCAGATGGCGGAACGCCCCATGCTTCAGGCGCATTTGGGGGGTCTGGGGGGATTTTGCAAGAGAAA
>CAJFPF010000110.1 GCA_904398655.1 uncultured Anaerotruncus sp.
CACCCGCCGGAGCAGGCGTTGAGCTCCACAAAGTCCAGGTCGTAGAACTTCTCGTCCTCCAGATCCTCCAACACCCGGATCACATTCTCGATGCCGTCGGCGGCCAGGTACCGCTCCCGCAGGGCGGCGGCGGCCTCGCCGCCGCTGCTGCCCCAGCCGATGCCCATCCGGCCCGCCCGGGCCAGCTCCACCGAATTGGGCACCTGTTTCATCAGGCTGATGAGCTTGGGATAGACCTCCCGGATGGCCACCACCGCGTCCACCGCGCTCTTTTGGGTCCCCAAGGGCATCTTCACCGCCGTCACCTTGGCCGGGCAGGGGCTGATGAAGATGACGCCGATCTGGTCGGCGGGCAGCCCTGTGCGGGCCATGGCCTCCTTTTTGGCCATCCGGGCGGCCACCTCAATGGGGGCATGCATGGGCAGCACATTCTCCAAAAGCTGGGGGAACCGCACCCGGATCAGCCGCAGCACCGCCGGGCAGGCGGAGCTGATCACCGGGCGGCGGATGTCCTCCCGGAGCATATAGCGGCGGGTGGCGTCGCTGACCAGCTCCGCCGCCCGGGCCACCTCGAACACCTCCTGGAACCCCATGAGCAGCAGCGCCCCCAGAATCAGGTCGATGTCGTCCAGGTTGTTGAATTGGCCATAAAGGGCCGGGGCGGGCAGCGCCACCCGGTACTGGTACCGGTCCAGCACCGAGAGGGGGTCGAAGGTGGCCTGCTTTGCGTGGTGGGGGCAGACCCGGATGCACTCCCCGCAGTCGATGCACCGCTCCTTGATGATACGCGCCTTCCCATCCCGGACCCGGATGGCCTCGGTGGGGCAGCGCTTGACACAGTTGATACACCCGTGGCACTTGTCCCGGTCCAGCGTCACCGAGTGGAAATAGTTGTTACCCATCTCTTCCTCCCTGGGGCGCCCTGTTTCCCGCCAAGGTGCCCCATCCGGCATCCAGACAGGTCAGGACACGTTCACCTTCATGAGAACGGTGGTCCCAACCCCCACCTGGCTGCGGATTTCCATTTCGTCGCTATATTTTTTCATATTGGGCAGTCCCATGCCCGCCCCAAAGCCCAGGTTGCGCACGCTGTCCGGGGCGGTGGACCAGCCCTCCTGCATGGCCAACTCCACGTCCGGGATGCCCGGGCCGTGGTCCTCCAGCGCCATGGAGACCGCCTGGGGGGTGATATCCACCCGGATCTGGCCGCCGCCGCCGTGGATGACCATATTGATCTCCCCCTCGTACATGGCGATGGCCACCTTGCGCACCACCTGGCTGGGCAGGCCCAGTTTCTTAAGGACCCCTTTCACATCGCTGCTGGCCTCCCCGGCCCGGGTGAAGTCGTCCCCAGGCACCTGGTACTCCAGGCGGATCACTTCCTCACTCATCCGCCTCGCAGCCCCCTCTCAGCCCCGCGTCATACAGCCGGCCGCAGGCGGTGAACATCCGCAGGGGGGTGGAGAGCACGGCGATCCCCCGCTGGCCCGCCAGGTCCAGGATCTCCTGGTCGGGGCGTTTGCCCCGGACGAACACCACGCAGACCATGTCCATCATCTCGGCGGTGCGGATCACCTGGGAGTTCACCAGCCCGGTGAGCAGGACGCTCTGGTCCTTCACAAACGCCAGCACATCGCTCATCATATCGCTGCCGCAGGCGGTATGCACCTGGGCGTCCAACCCCGCCCCCTGGCAGAGCACCTGGGCGTTCAGGATCCTCTGGATATCGTTGACTGTCATGGAAACACTCCTTTCAAACTGCGGCGCCGGTAAACCGTACAAAATCCCAGCCGTTTGCCTTGGGGATATTATAACATTTTTCCGGCCCGGCCGCAACCCGGAAGTCTCCCATGTGCGGCAATGCCGTACATGGGAGACTTCCGCGGCGGATACGCCGCCCAAATCTGCCGCCCGCCCCGGCTGCAGGGTCTGGCTGACATCCGCCCGGGGGAGGGCATTGGCCATTTTTTGGAAGCTATACTTAAAAGGTGGATTTTTTGGGCATATTTTCAGATATTTTCGCTAAAAAAAACACGAAAAATTGATCGTTAAATACTAGACGAATCCCCGGTGAATCTGGTATAATAGGATGAACTTTACTGGTCAGTGTACGGGATTGACGTACATCCAGGGTTAAGGAGGTTTTTTGAGAATGCCAAACACAAAGACTGTGGTCC
>CAJFPF010000111.1 GCA_904398655.1 uncultured Anaerotruncus sp.
CTGGATCCTGCCCATCGGCACCCTGGGCCTGCAGTGCTCGGCCAGTATCACCCGTATGACCCGTTCCTCCATGCTGGAGGTTATCCGCCAGGACTATGTCCGCACCGCCCGCGCCAAAGGCCAGGTGCAGTGGAAGGTTATCATCAGCCACGCCCTGCGCAACGCGATGATCCCGATCTTGACCATCATCGGCACCCAGGCTTGCGGCTATATCGGTGGCACCGTGCTGATCGAGTCGGTGTTCGGCCTGCCCGGCATCGGCAACTACATCCTGGACAGCGTGAACAACTTGGATTATCCTGTCGTAACCAGCGGCATTATCTTCATCTGCTTCTGGTGCGTGTTGATCAACTTCGTGGTGGACCTGCTGTACGCCTTCATCGACCCGCGCATTAAGATCACCTACGGGTTCAAGGAGAAAAAGAAGAAGGCTAAGAAACAGGTCGCGGCCGCCCAAGGAGGGAATGCCTAATGGCGAAGCAGAGAAAAGAATACGGCAAAAGCCAGTGGTTGATGGTCTGGTATAAGCTGTGTGAGAATAAATTTGCCTTGATCAGCTTGGCAATCGTGGTCCTGATGATCCTGATGGCCATCTTTGCCCCCCTGATTGCCCCCTATCCCTATGACGAGCAGAACTATGACGCGGTGATGGTGGACCCCAGCCTGGAACACCCCTTCGGCACCGACCAGTTTGGCCGTGATATCCTCAGCCGGATCATCTACGGCAGCCGGTACACCATCTTCATCGGCTTTGGATGTATGATTGCGTCCGGTATTGTGGGCGTCACGTTGGGCATTCTGGCCGCCTATTACCCCAAGCTGGATAACCCCATCATGCGTTTCCTGGACGTGTTCGGAAGCATCCCTGACATGCCCCTGCTGATGTGCTTGATCCTGATCATGGGGTTGAACCTGAGGAACCTATTGATCGCCCTGGCCATCTACTATACGCCGGGTTATGCCCGTATCACACGTTCAAAGGTGCTCTCCCTGCGTAACGAGGAGTATGTGGAGGCGTCCATTGCCCTGGGTGCTAGCGACCGGCACATCCTGATCCGGCACATCCTGCCCAACGCCATGGCGCCCATCATTGTCCGGTTCACCCTCTCCACCGGCGGTTCCATCCTGGAGGCCGCGGCTCTGTCCTTCATCGGCTTGGGCATCCAGGCGCCCGCTCCGGAATGGGGTCTGATGATCTCCCAGGGCAAACAGTTCCTGAGCAGCTACTGGTATATGGCCATCATCCCCGGCGTGGCGATCATCATTTTGACCTACGCGCTCAACTACATGGGCGATGGCCTGCGGGATGCTCTGGACCCGAGACTGAACCACTAATCTAAAGGCGAGGGATGGAACATATGGGAGAACAACTATTAGCAATCAATGATTTGGAAGTGCGGTACGTCCTGCGCAGCTCCACCGTGGAAGCCGTCAACGGCATCACTCTGCATGTGGACAAGGGCGAGAGCGTGGGCCTGGTGGGCGAAACCGGCGCCGGCAAGACCACAACCGCGCTATCCATCATGGGCCTGGTGCCCAACCCGCCGGGAAAGGTCACCAAGGGCGAAATCCTCTTCAATGGCGAGGACCTGCTGAAGAAGGACGACAAGGCGATGCGGGGCATCCGCGGCGCCAACATCTCCATGATCTTCCAGGACCCCATGACCTCTCTGAACCCGCTGATGACGGTGGGCGACCAGATCAAAGAGGTTATCCAGCTCCACAACGACTTTAACCACGAGCAGGCGCTGCAGCGCACCAAGGAGATGCTGGAGCTGGTGGGAATCCCCGGCGACCGCTACAACGAGTATCCGCACCAGTTCTCTGGCGGCATGAAACAGCGTGTGCTGATCGCCATTGCGCTGGCCTGTAACCCCAAACTGCTCATCGCTGACGAGCCCACCTCCGCCCTGGACGTGACCATCCAGGCGCAGATTTTGGAGCTGATCGGCCAGCTGCAGGAGAAGTTCGGGATGTCCCTCTTGCTGATCACCCACGACCTGGGCGTTGTGGCGGAGACCTGCAAGCGGGTGATGGTGATGTACGCCGGCTCCATCGTGGAGTCCGGGCCTGTGCGCACCGTGTACGACAACATGCTGCACCCCTACACCATCGGCCTGTTCGGTTCCCTGCCCAACCTGGATGTGGATACCGACCGTTTGGAGCCGATTAAGGGCATGATGCCCGACCCCACCAACCTTCCCACGGGCTGTGCCTTCTGTGACCGCTGCCCCAATGCCACCGACCGCTGCGTCAAGGAACGGCCGGTGCTGACCGAAGTGGAGCCGGGACATCTGGTGGCGTGCTTCCATGTGTCAGATAAGGAGGGGTGAGATGGAAAACATCATGTTGAGCGTCAAGGACCTCAAAAAGTACTTTAATACCAGCAGCGGCACCCTGCATGCGGTGGACAACGTCTCCTTCGATATCCAGAAGGGCACCACCCTGGGCGTAGTGGGCGAGTCCGGCTGCGGAAAATCCACACTGGGCCGTACCGTGCTGCATCTGCTGCCCGCCACCAGCGGCCAGATCGTCTTCAACGGCCGGGATATCTCCAAGGTCTCCAAGCGCGAGCTCCACGAGCTGCGCAAAGAGATGCAGATCATCTTCCAGGACCCGTTCTCCTCCATTGACCCCAGAATGTCGGTGGAGCAGCTGATCGCGGAGCCTCTGCAGATCCACAAGCTGGCCAGGAGCAAGGATGAGATCCGCAAGAAGGTCCATGAAGTCATGGACATCGTCGGCCTGGCCAGCCGGCTGGCCAACTCCTATGCCCACGAGCTGGACGGCGGCCGCCGCCAGCGGATCGGCATCGGCCGCGCCATCATCCTGAACCCGTCGTTCATCGTCTGCGACGAGCCGGTTTCCGCCCTGGACGTGTCCATCCAGGCCCAGATCCTGAACCTGATGCAGGACCTGCAGCAGGAGCGCCAGCTCACCTATATCTTCATCACCCACAACCTGAGCGTGGTGAAGCACATCTCCAAGGACATCATGGTCATGTACTTGGGCTGCACGGTGGAGACCTGCGACGCCAAGGAGCTGTTCAAAAAGCAGTACCACCCCTACACCAAGGCCCTGATTTCGGCCATCCCCCGGACCAACCCGGATCCCAACCACAAGCGGATCCTGCTGAAGGGAGAGCTCACCTCCCCCATCGATCCGCCGGATGCCTGCCGGTTTGCCCCCCGCTGCAACTATGCCTGCGAGGAGTGCCACCGCAGGGCCCCCGCCCTGGAAGAGGTGGAGCCCGGGCACTTTGTGGCCTGCCACCGGGTGCGGGAGATCAACGGCCTGTAAGTTTGACCCACTTCCTTTCCCTTTGGGCCTTCCCGGGCCCATCTGGGAAATTCGCTCTTCCTCCAAAAAAGGCGCCCGTAAGGGCGCCTTTTTTCGTGGTTGGCGGCAAATGGGGTCAGAGCAGCAGTTCCGCCCGGCTGCCGCCGGCAGGGGACTTGGTGACCCGGATCTGGCGGTCGATCCGCTCCCGCAGCTCCGCCACATGGGAGATGATCCCCACCAGCCGGTCCCCCTGGGAGAGGCCGGCCAGGGCGTCCACCGCCTGGCGCAGGGACTCCTCATCCAGGGAACCGAACCCCTCGTCCACAAACAGGACATCCAGCCGCACCCCGCCGTTGGCGGATTGGAGCTCGTCCGCCAGCCCCAGGGCCAGGGAGAGGGAGGCCTTGAACGCCTCCCCGCCCGAGAGGGAGGCCGCCGGGCGCAGGGTGCCGTTGTAGTGGTCCAGCACATCCAGCTCCAAACCGCTCTGGCTGCGGTTGTTGTCCGCCCGGCCCCGGCGGCGCAGCTCGTACTGCCCCCCGGTCATGGCCATCAGCCGGGTGTTGGACCGGGCCAGCACCCGGTCGAAGTGGGCGGCCTGGACATAGGTCTCCAACATCACCTTCTCCCGGCCCCCCAGGGTGCCGGCGGCGGTGTCCGCCAGGGATTTTACCCAGGCCCACCGCTGCTGGACCTGGTCCAGCTCCCGGCCCTGGCGGTTCGCCTGTGCCAAGGCTGCCCGGTTCCGGTCCAGCCGGCCGGAGAGGGCCTCCCGCTCCCGCTGGAGGGAGGATTTTTTCCCGGCCAGTTCCTCCCGGCGCTGCCGGAGCCCCTCCAACTCCATCTGGGGGGCGTTCTGGAGCTGCTGGCGCCGGGCCTGGATCCGCCCGCCCAGGGCGTCCGCCTCCGACCGGGCCCGCTCCAGGGCCTGGCGGGCGGCCTCCCGCTCCCGGCGCAGCCCCTCCCGCTGGGCGCGGGCCTCCTCAACAGCTTGGAGGGCCTGCTGTTTGGAGGGGAAGGGCAGACCCTCCCGCAGGGCGTCCGCCTCCTGGCGGCTGTGGGCAAGGTCCCGCTCCAGGGCGGCCAGCTCCGCCTCCCCCTGGCGGCACTGGCTGTCCAGCTGGGCCTGGCGGGCCTCCAACAGGGGGCGCTTTTGGGCCAGGGCGTCCCGTTGGGCCTGACGGGCCTGCTCCTGTTTGCGGGCTTCCTCCGCCTCCTGCAGCTGGCAGAGGGCTGCTTGGAGCGCCTCCTGAAGGGATTGGCCGGGCGCCAGCAGCCGGGCGGCAAAGGCCTGGGCGGAGGTCCGCAGCTGATCGGCCTGTGCCCCCAGCGCCGCCGCCTGGGCGCTGGCCTGGGTCTCCTGGCGGGTGGCCTGTTCCTGGGATTGGCGGCTCTGTTCCAACTGGGCTTGGGTGGGGGCATGGGTGGGACGGGGGGCCGGATGGGGGTGGTCCAACGACCCGCACACCGGGCAGGGGGCCCCCTCCTGGAGCTCCTGGGACAACAGCCCCGCCTGGGCATCCAAAAATGCCCGGTGCTTTTGGGCATAGTCCTCCCGGGCGGCATCCGCAGACTGGGCCGCCCGGCGGTAGACTTCTTGGGCCTTCTGGCGGCGGGCGGCCAACGCCCGGAAGGCGTCCGCCTGGTTTTGCAGTTCCCGGAGCTGGTCCAACCGCTGCTCCAGGGCCTGGACCTGGGCCTCCAGACGTTCCCGCTGGGCCTGGCCCTCCCCCAGCCGTTCCAATTGGGCGCGGCAGCCGGCCAGTTGGGCGGCGCACCGCTCCAAGGCCGCCCGCCCCTCCGCCAGCCGCGCCCGCCGGGACCGGACTTGTTCCTCCAACTGGGCCAGGGCGGCCTGGGCCGCTGCCAAAGCTTCGAACCGGGGGAGCATCCCCTCCAACTCCGCCGCCCGGCGGGAGAGGGATTCCTCCTCCGGCTGGCGGGCCTGCTGGGCCTGGAGGGCAGCCTGGGCCGCTGCCAGAGCGGCCTGGCTGGCGGGGAGGGCGGCTTCGTCCGCCGCCAGGGCCCGCCGAAGTTTGGCCAGCTCCTCCCCCTGGCCCAGCAAAGCGTCTGCCTGGGAGAGGGCGGCCTCCTCCTCCCGGAGGGCCTGAGCGGCCTGTTCCCGGGCCTGGGAGTCCTCCCGGATCAGCTGTTCCAACAGGGCGGCCGCCTCCTCCAAAGGGAGCTGGCCCGCCTGTGCCTGGCTCAGGGCCTCCGCCTGCGGGGCCTGGGGCGGGCAGACGGCGGTGGCCAGGGCGCGGAGCGCCCCCTCCCGCAGGCCCTGGCACCGGGCGGCCAGGGCGGAGGCCTCCTCCTTCAGCCGGTCCTGCAGGAGCTGATAGGGGGCGGTGTGGAACAGCTGGCGGAAGATGGCCTGGCGCTCCTCAGTGGTGGAGAGGAGCAGCTTTAAAAATTCCCCCTGGGCCAACATGGCCACCCGGGAGAACTGGTCCCGGTCCAGGCCCAACAGCTGGGTGACGGCGGCGGTCACCTCCCGGGCCTTGGTGACCAGCCGGCCGTCGGGATAGTGGAGCTCGGCCTGGGGCTTTTGCAGGACGCTGCCCTCCCCCCGCTTGGCGGGACGGAGGTATTCCGGGCTGCGCAGGACCCGATAGCGCCCGCCCCCATAGAGGAACTCCAATTCCACAAAGGTGGGGGTCTGGGGGTCGGCATACTTGGAGCGGAGCATGGAGGCCTGCCGGCTGCTGCCGCTGGGCTCCCCATAGAGGGCGAAGGTGATGGCGTCGAAGAGGGAGGTCTTCCCTGCGCCGGTGTCCCCGGTGATGAGGTAGAGCCCCCGGCTGCCCAGGCGTTCCAGCTCCAACACCGTCCTCCCCGCATAGGGGCCAAAGGCGGACATGGTGAGTTTTAACGGCCGCATGGTTCCCCCTCCTCCCAGATCTCCTCCATGAGTTTTTCCAAAAACGCCTGCTGCTGGGGTTCCATGGGGCGGCCGTTCTGCCGCTCATAGAACCCCTGGAACAGCTCCAAAGGGGTCTGCTGGGGCAGTTCCTCCAGGGGGAACGCCTCCGAAGCCGCCCCCGCCCGCCGCGAGTAGGACAGCTGCATCAGATTGGGGTAGATCACCCGCAGACGGGCGGCCGCGTCAGGGATCTCCTGGGGGTCAGTGAGCACCACCCGCAGGTAGTCCTCCCGCCAGGGGGCGTCCCGATATGTCTCCAACAGGGTGAGGTGGTCATAGCTGCCCTGTAGCTCCCGCATGGCCCGCAGGGGGGCAAGGGGGAGGGACGTGACCTCCACCGTGCCCTTGGGACCCAGCTCCACCACCGTCACCGACTTGGGGGTCCCCGCCTCGGAGAAGGAATAGCAGAGGGGGGAGCCGCAGTACCGCAGGGTGGGGCGGCCGGCGGATTGGGGGGTGTGCAGGTGTCCCAGGGCCACATAGTCAAAGGGGGCGAAGACGGCGGCGTCCACATTGTCCGCCCCGCCCACCGAGAGCTCCTCCGATTCGCTGCGCTGGGAACCGGTGACAAACTGGTGGGTCACCAACAGGTTCCGGACGGAGGGGTTGGGGGCCATGGCCCGGATGGCCACCGCCAGGGCGTCGGTATAGCTTTCGATCCGCTCCTGGGGGAAATGCTGCCGCACATGGGCGGGCTTCAGGTAGGGGAGCAGGTAGCAGTAGACCGGCCCGTATCCGTCCCGGAGTACCACCGGCTTCACCCGGCCGCTGTAGACAGGGGCCACATGCACCCCGCTTTGGCCCAACAGCTGGGAGCCGAAGGCCAGCCGCTGGGGGGAATCGTGGTTGCCACTGATGAGCAGCACAGGCACCCCGCGCTCCGCCAGGGAGGCCAAAAACCCGTCCAGCAGGGCCACCGCCTCCACCGGCGGCACCGGTTTGTCGTAGACGTCCCCGGCGATCAGGATCCCATCCGGATGCTGGGAATCTACAAATTGCAAAATTTCATCTAAAATATACTGTTGGTCGTCCAGCAGGGAGAAGCCGTTCAGGCGTTTGCCCAGATGCAGGTCGGACAGGTGGAACAGTTTCATGGAATTGCCCTCCGGTGGAGATTGCGGCGGCTGCCGCTTGTCCCTTCCATTATACGCCATCCGGCCCCTCCTGTAAATTCCGGGATCGGGGGATGGAAGGGCGGCTTTTGCCCAAAAAAACAGCCGCCCTCACCCAAGGGCGGCCGGATTTTTGAGAGGGGGCAGCGCCTCATGGAAGGGCGTCCAAAACGGCCCGCGCCACCTGGTCCACCGGCAGGCTGGCGTCCACCTTCAGGTCGGCGGCCGCCAGATAGTGGCTCCGGCGGCTGTCGAACAGCGCCCGGAGCTGCTCCGGGGTGTTCTGCTGCACCAACGGGCGGTCGCTCTCCCGGATGCGGTCGAAACAGACCTGGAAGGGGGCGTCCAAAAACACCACCTTGTCGTGCAGGTGGTCGATGGCGGCGGCGTTTTGGGGGTTGGCCAAAGCGCCGCCCCCGGTGGAGACCACATATCCCTCCCGCTGGGCCAGCCGGGCAATGGCCTGGTGTTCCAGCCGGCGGAAGTGGTCCTGTCCCAGCTGGGCAAAGATCTGGGGGATGGGCATGCCGTTCTCCTCCTGGATCTGCTGGTCCAAATCCAGGTAGCCCATCCCCGCCAGCTGGGCCAGCCGTTGGCCCACGGTGGTCTTGCCGCAGCCCATAAAGCCGCAGAGGATCAGGTTGTTCATGGCCGGCCCTCCCTTTCCGCCAAAAGCCGCTCCATCTCCCCGATGAGCTGTTGGATCGCCCGGTGGGAAAACCGGGTTCCCAGCCACAGCTCATGGGCGGCAGCGGCCTGCCAGACCAGCATCCCCATGCCCCCCACCGCGGGCTTGCCCAACTCCTTCGCCCATTGGAGCAGCAGGGTCTGGGAGGGGTTGTAGATGCAGTCGAACACCGCCTCCACCTGTTCCAACAGGGCTTTGGGCACCGGGGAGGCGTCCACCTTGGGATACATGCCCACAGGGGTGGCGTTGATGAGCAGCCCAAAGGGGCCGTCAAGCGTCTCCAACGGCTGGACCCGGATCTGGGTACCCAGCTTTTCCAGCCCCTCGGCCGCCACCTGGCGGGCCTTCTCCAAACTGGAGGCCCGGGCGGCCAGGGTCACCTGGGCCCCCTGGCGGGCGGCCTCCAGGGCGAACATCCGCCCCACGCCGCCCGCCCCCACCACGCAGACCCGGGTGTTCAGGGAAAGCCCATGCCCCTCCAGGGTGCGCAGGAACCCCACACAGTCGGTGTTGTCCCCATAGAAACGGCCCTCCCGCACCTGGACGGCATTCACCGAGCCGTATAGGCGGGCGTTTTCGCTGATCCCCGCCAAATGGTCCAGCAGGGCGGTTTTATAGGGGATGGTGATGTTGAAGGCGGCGTAGCTTTGCAGGATGGGGAGGTGGGCCTCTAGCGCCTGGGGCGGGAAGTCATCCAACAGGTACTCCGCCTTTACCCCCTCCAGCTGGAACAGCCGCTGGTGGATCTGGGGGGAGAGGGAGTGGCCCAGGGGATGGCCGATCAGTGCGTAGCGTTCCATAGGCGCCTCCTTTTTTAGGCCAGGGTGGCCTTCCATTTTTCCAGGGTCTTCAGGTTTTCCACATTGTAGGCCTTGGCCTGTTTAAAATTGCGCTTCACCAGGGTGGTGAGCACCTTGTTGGGCCCCAGCTCCACAAAGGTATCGACCCCGGTCTCCAGCATGGCGGCCACCTCCTGGTGGAACCGGACGGGGGAGACGATATGCTGGGCCAGATAGGCGTGCAGGTCGGTGCCAGGGGCCATCCGCCCGCCGGTGAGGTTGCAGTAGAAGGGGAGTTTGGGCTCGGCCATGGGGATGGAGGCGGTGGCCTGGGCGAACTGCTGGGAGGCGGAGGCCATCAGCTGGGAGTGGAACCCGCTGGAGACCGCCAGCCGCACCGCCTTGAACCCCATCTCCGCCAGGGTGGCGGCGGCAGCCTGGGCCGGTTCCAGCTCCCCGGCAATCACCGTCTGGGCGGGGGAGTTGAAGTTCACCGGCAGCACATACCCCGGGGTCTGCTCACAGACCTGGCCCACCGTCCCTTCGTCGCTGCCCAGGATGGCGAACATGGCGCCGGGATTCTGGTCGGCTGCCTGCTGCATGGCGGCCGCCCGGGCCCCAATCAGCCGGAAGCCGTCCTCCAGGGTCCAGGCCCCGGCGATGGTGAGGGCGGCGTATTCCCCCAAAGAGTGGCCGGCCACCGCCGCCGGATCGCACAGCTGGCGGGCGGCCTCCCAAGCGGCCATGGAGCAGGCGAAGATGGCCGGCTGGGAGACGGCGGTGCGCCCCAGCTCCTCCTCGGTGCCCTCAAAGCTCACCTTGGCCAGGTCAACCCCCAAAATATCCCCGCCGCACTCGTAGACCTGCCGGGCCTGGGGGAAGTTCTCATAGAACTCCTTGCCCATGCCCGGGTATTGGGCGCCCTGGCCGCTGCACAAAAATGCTGTATTTGCCATTTGAAAAAACCCCATTTCCGTAAGATTCCGCCAAAAAAGCGGGGGAGGCAGGCTGTTCGACAATTCCCTGTTGACAAATCCCGCCTTTTGACGGTATGATAACATCAGGAATATAACAGTTGTTACATTTACGGGTTCATTATATACCACCGGCCGGCCCAATTGCAAGGCTTTTTCCCGAACCCGAAAAATTTCATCTCCGGCGCCCCGCCGGCCGCGGCGCTCGGACAAAGGAGCGGAGTATGGCAGGAACAGGAATTACTATCTGTGGGATGGGCAGCTATCTGCCCGATAACTTTGTGGACAACAACGCCTATGCCCAAATTGTGGACACCTCGGACGAGTGGATCCGGCCGCGCACCGGCATCGTCACCCGGCCGATCGCCAATGGGGAGACCACCTGGCGCATGGGGGCGGCCGCCGGCCGCCGGGCGTTGGAACGGGCGGGGGTGGACCCCAAGGAGGTGGATCTCATCCTGGTCACTTCCGTGACCCCGGACTTTTTGACCCCCTCCATGAGCTGCGTGATCCAGCAGGAGCTGGGCTGCCCGGACGCCATGTGCATCGACGCCAACTGCGCCTGCACCGGCTTTGTCTATGGGCTGGACATGGCCCGCCGCTACCTCTATAGCGGGGATGTGGACACGGTGCTGCTCATCTCCACCGAGATGCTCTCCCGGATCACCAACTATGCCGACCGAAGCACCTGCGTGCTGTTTGGAGACGGGGCCGGGGCTGCTGTGGTCCGCCGGGGGGAGGGGCTCTACGGCGCTCATCTGGGCGCGGACGGTACCGGCTATGGACTGATGTTCTGCCGCCTGCCGCTTCCCGCCTCCCCCTTCACCCACAATCCCCCGCAGCCGGATGAAATTTATGGCCGGCCGGAGCCGGACGAGCAGCTGGTGATGGCGGGGCACGAGGTCTATAAATTTGCTGTGAAGGCCATGCCCCAGGCGGTGGAAAAGGCCTGTGCCAAAGCGGGGCTGGCCCCTTCGGAGCTGAAGTGGGTGGTGCCCCACCAGGCCAACATCCGCATCATCCAGACCGCCATGAAGAACCTGGGACTGCCCATGGAGCAGGCGTGGGTGAGCATCGACCACACCGGCAACATGTCCTCCGCCACCATCCCCATCGCCCTGGACGAGATGGTCCAGGCCGGTGCCCTCCAGCGGGGGGATAAGGTTGTGATGGTGGGGTTCGGCGCGGGGCTCACCTACGGCGCGGCGGTCATCGAGTGGTAAGACAGCTTTCAAGCTTTTGCAGATAGAGAAAACCCACATAAGGCAGGAGGAACGTTTATGATTCAGACAAAAATCACAGAGCTCCTGGGGATCCAGTACCCCATTTTCCAGGGCGGCATGGCCTGGGTGGCGGACGCCAAGCTGGCGGCCGCAGTCTCCAATGGCGGCGGCCTGGGACTGATCGGGGCGGCCTCCGCCCCCGGCGAGGTGGTGCGGGGGATGATCCGGGAGGCCAAATCCCTCACCGACAAGCCCTTTGGGGTGAACGTCATGCTCATGAGCCCCTATGCCGACGAGGTGGCCCACGCCTGCGCCGAGGAGGGGGTCCGGGTGGTCACCACCGGCGCGGGCAACCCGGGCAAGTATATGGATCTGTGGAAGGCGGCGGGGATCAAGGTGATCCCGGTGGTGCCCTCCGCGGCGCTGGCCAAGCGGATGGAGCGGGCCGGCGCGGACGCGGTGGTAGCCGAGGGGTGCGAATCCGGCGGCCATATCGGCGAGCTGACCACCATGGCCCTGGTGCCCCAGGTGGTGGACGCGGTGAGCATCCCGGTGGTGGCCGCGGGCGGCATCGCGGACGGCCGGGGGATGGCCGCGGCCTTTGCCCTGGGGGCCCAGGCGGTCCAGTGCGGCACCATCTTCGTCTGCGCCCAGGAGAGCCCCGCCTGCGCCACCTATAAACGGCTGGTGGTGGAGGCCGGGGACACCGGCACCATCGTCACCGGCCGGGAGGGGGGCGCCCCCATCCGCTCGCTGAAGACCAAATTCACCCGGAAGCTTCTGAAGATGGAGATGGACAAGGTCAGCCGGGAGGAGTTTGAGATGCTGGCCGCCGGCAGCCTGCGCAAGGCGGTCCAGGACGGCAATATTGAGGAGGGGACCTTCATGGCCGGCCAGGTGGCCGGCATGGTGCAGAAGGTGGCCCCCGCGGCCCAGATCCTCCGGGAGCTGGCGGCGGGCTGCGAGCCGCTGCTCAAGAACTTGGCAAAGGAGAGGGGGATCACCGTTGCGTAAGATCGCTTTGGTAACCGGTGCAAAACAGGGGATCGGCCGGGCAATCGCCCTGGCCCTGGCCCAGGAGGGGTTCGATGTGGCGGTCCACTGCCGGGGGGAGTCCTCGGTGGAGGCGGCCAAGGAGGTGGTCCGGGACTGCCGGACGTTCGGGGTGGACGCCGACTGCTTCACCGCCGACGTCTCCCAGTTTGAGGAGTGCGCCGAGCTGGTGCGCCAGGTGATGGCCCGCTGGGGCCGGATCGACGTGCTGGTGAACAACGCGGGCATCACCCGGGACGGGCTGATCGCCCGCATGTCGGAGGAGCAGTACGACCAGGTGATCGCCTCCAACCAGAAGAGTGTCTTTAACATGACCCGCCAGGTGGTGCCGGTGATGATGAAACAGCGTTCCGGCCGGATTGTGAACATCAGTTCGGTGGTGGGGATTGCCGGCAACGCGGGGCAGTTCAACTACGCCGCCTCCAAAGCGGCCATCATCGGCATGACCAAGTCGGCGGCCAAGGAGCTGGGCGCCCGGAACATCACCGTCAACGCGGTGGCCCCCGGCTTCATCGAGACCGACATGACCGGCAAGCTGCCGGAGAAGGCCCTGCAGGCCATGTTGGGGCGGATCGCCCTGGGCCGTCCCGGCAAGCCGGAGGAAGTGGCCAATCTGGTGGCGTTTTTGGCCGGGGATCGGGCCGGCTATATCACCGGCCAGGTGTTCTGTGTGGATGGCGGTATGGCCATCTGACAGCCGACTTCGGAGGACCCGTACAGAGAGAAAAACGCCCCCTTGGGGCGGGAAGTTTTTGATAGAAACCTAAAGGAGAGATTGAATCGCCTATGAAACGAGTCGTCA
>CAJFPF010000112.1 GCA_904398655.1 uncultured Anaerotruncus sp.
GGAGACGGTGGAGATCCCCCTCTCCCGCATGAAGGAGCCGCCCAAAAACTTCTCCGGCGGCATGCAGCAGCGGGTGCAGATCTCCAAAGCCCTGGCCAACAACCCCACCATCCTGCTTTTGGACGAGATCACCACCGGCCTGGACCTTTCGGTGCAGGCCCGGGTGCTGGACCTGCTGCGCAAGATTAAGAGCACCTACCAGCATGTTTCCATGCTACTGGTCTCCCACGATCTGTCGGTGATCCGGATGCTGGCCGACCGCACCCTGGTGATGTACGACGGCCAGGTGGTGGAAAACGGCCTCACCGACCAAATTTTGGAGGACCCCCAGCACCCCTTCACCCAGCAGCTGGTCCATTCGCTGCTCTAAATCTGACTTGGAGGAACAACAGAACCATGAAAGCCATTGTCAATGGGATCATCCTCACCGAATCCCAGGAGTTGCGGGGCCGCGCCCTGCTTTTGGAGGGGGACCGGATTGCGGCCATCGCGGACAGCGCCCCCCAGGGGTGTGAGCTGGTGGACGCCGAAGGCGGCTATATCACCCCCGGTTTGATCGACACCCACTCGGACAGCATTGAACACCTGGTGCTCCCCCGGGCCCACTGCCCCATGGACTTTGAGATGGCCCTGCGGGCGGACGAGCGGCTGTTGGCCGGCCAGGGGATCACCACCATGTACCACTCCATCTCCCTCTACGCCAAGGACTACTTTGGGGAGAAGGAGATCCGCAAGCAGGAGAATATGTTCCGGTTTGCCGAACTGATCCACTCGTTCCATCAGAAGCGCCATTTGATCCGCCACCGGTTCCACCTGCGGATTGAAATCGACAACCTGGAGGCGTTTGACATCGTTTCCTCCCTGCTGCGGGAAGGGAAGGTCCATGCCATCTCGTTTATGGACCACACCCCCGGCCAGGGCCAATACCACAGCCTTGAGACCTACCGCCGGGCGATCTCCGCCTACGACAAACAGGGGATGACCGACGAGCGGTTCCAGCAGATTTTGGAGGAGCACCGGACCAAACAGGTGCTCAGTTTTGACCAGATGAAGGCGCTGGCCGATCTGGCCTGTCAACAGGGGCTGCCGGTGGCCTCCCACGACGATGACACGGTGGAAAAACTGGCCCTCAACCGGGCCCTTGGGGTGACGGTGAGCGAGTTTCCCATCACGCTGGAGGTGGCCAAAAAGGCCAAGGAAATGGGCTTTTCAGTCACCGCCGGAGCGCCGAACATCCTGCTGGGCGGTTCCCACTCGGGCAATATGAGCGCCGCCGAAGGGGTGTTGGCCGGCGCGGTGGACTCCCTGTGTTCCGACTACTACACCGTCTCTCTGCTCCAGGCGGCCTATCTGCTCGCCAAACAGCACGGCCTGACCATGCCCCAGGCGTTCTCCCATGTGACCAGCTGCCCGGCGGCAGCCATGAAGATCGACCGGGACTACGGCACCATCGCTCCCGGCAAAAAGGCCGACCTGTTGATTGTCCATGAATACGACGGCTATCCCGCAGCCACCCGCACCTTTGTGGACGGGGTGGAGATTGCCGCTGCCAACTACCGTTGAAAGGAGGGAGCGGTTTGGAGATCATCCGTATTGAACATCTGAGCAAGTCGTTTACCCTCCACCAACAGAACCGCCGGATCCAGAGCATCCAGGATGTGAGCCTCTCGGTGGGGATGGGGCAGTTTGTGGGGATTACCGGCCTGAGCGGCGCGGGCAAATCCACCATCCTCAAGTGCATCAACCGCACCTATACCACCACCAGCGGACACATCTATTTTGAGAGCCCCACCTTTGGCCGGGTGGACCTGGCCCATGTGGAGGACCGGAAGATGCTCTACATCCGGGAGCGGGAGATCGGCTATGTGTCCCAGTTTTTAAACGTCATGCCCCGCACCACCGCCAAGGAGCATGTGATGAACTCCCTGTTGGCCATTGGGGCGGACGCCAACCAGGCCCGGGTACGGGCGGAGGAGATCTTGGACTATTTCAAGCTCCCTCAGAACCTGTGGGACCTGTACCCCCAGACGTTTTCGGGCGGGGAGCGGCTGCGGCTGAACCTGGCCCACACCATGGTCAAGCAGATGCGGCTGTTGCTGCTGGATGAGCCCACCGCCTCCCTGGACAATAAGACCAAACTTCTGGTGCGGGATATCCTCCTGCAGCTCAAGGACTCCACCGCCATGATCGGCATCTTCCACGATCTGGAGTTTATGGACGGGGTGTGCGACCGGGTGGTCCGGCTGGAAAACGGCCGGATTCTGGAGACCCCCGCCCAGATTGCGGGGTAGGGCTATGGAGACATCAAACGGCCTGCGGGCGGATCTGCATCTCCACAGCCGCTGGTCGGACGGTTCCCTCTCCGCTCCGGCCCTGTTGGAGCTGGCAAAGCGGCTGGGGCTGGGCTGTGTGGCCCTCACCGACCACGACACCCTGGCCGGGCAGGCCCAGGCGGCCGCCGCGGCCCAGGACTTGGGAATCCATCTGATTGCGGGGTTGGAGATCTCCGCCTTTGACCCGGATACCGGCCGCAAGGTCCACATCCTGGGCTACCAGATCCAGCATCCCCAGGCGGTGGAGGAGGCACTGGCCCCCTACCGCCGCAGCCGGCACCAGGCTATGGAGCGGGCGGTGGGGCTGTTGGAACAGGCGGGCTATCCCATCGACCTGGGGACGGTATCCTCCTATATTGGAGAGGGGGGCGTCCTCTACCGCCAACAGATCATGCACGCCCTGATGGACCGGGGATATGCCCTTTCGGTCTATGACCCCCTCTACTACCGCCTGTTTAAAAACGGCGGCATCGCCCAGGTCCAGAGCGACTATATCCCCGTCCTGGAGGCGGTGGATCTGGTGCGTGCCTGCGGCGGACGGGCGGTATTGGCCCACCCCTATGAATACGACAGCATGGGGCTGCTCCCCGCCCTGGTGAAGGCGGGCTTGGAGGGGATTGAGTGCTTCCACCCCTCCCAGACTCCCCAGCGCCAGGAGGCGGTGCGCCAGGCAGCCGCCCAATATGGACTATTCCTCACCGGGGGCAGCGACGCCCACGGGCTCTACACCCAATATGTGGACCCGCCGGGCAGCCATGGTATCCTGCTGCAGCCGGGACATCCCCTCTATCCGGAGCGGTGACCGTCCCAAACCTTCTCTTCCCATTTGCCAGGAACCAGCTGCATCCCCTTCCTGATGGCCCCCCGCCCGCCGGCCTTCGCCGGTCCACGGGGGCCTATTTCTGCCCGGCTGGGGTTGACAAGGGCGGCCTCAGGATGGTATGCTGGGAAAAAGGTTTTCCCAAAACGGAAGATTGGGTGTCCACGTTTTATGGAAACCGGTGCAAAACCGGTGCGGTGCCGCCACTGTAAGGGGGAGCGCTGCGCGAAAGCACACTGGGCAGATGCCTGGGAAGTCCGCGCGGCCGCTGGGAACCCGAGCCAGGATACTTGAACGTGGAACGGAA
>CAJFPF010000113.1 GCA_904398655.1 uncultured Anaerotruncus sp.
GGCGCGCCAAGAGGGACTCGAACCCCCGGCCCACTGCTTAGAAGGCAGTTGCTCTATCCGGCTGAGCTATTGGCGCACATGCCGGCGCTTCAGCTTGTTTCCAAACTGGAGCGGGTGATGGGAATCGAACCCACGTCTTCAGCTTGGAAGGCTGACATTCTACCATTGAACTACACCCGCACGGCTTAAGCGACTTTGTTATTCTACCAAATCTAACCGCATATGTCAAGAGGAATTCTTTTTTCTTCTTTGGAGAAAATGCAAAAAAGCCTATTTTTTCCCTGTTATTTCCAGAAAAAAGGTGAACATCTTGTTAATTCTGCCTCCAGAAGAGGGGATTTCCTTGCAATCCCCTCCTCCTTACGGTATAATAACACAGAGTAGGGTCCTTCTGGAATTGCGTCCAAGTGTGGGCGACCTCTTAAGGTACCATCCTGTGTTGGACCCAGCGAGGAGGATCACTATGCATTACAAGATTGCTCCTTCCATTCTAGCCTGTGACTTTGCCCAGCTTGGCCAGGAGGTCAACGCCATGGGAGCTGCCGGCGCCGATTGGATCCATGTAGATGTCATGGACGGGCATTTTGTCCCCAATATCTCCCTAGGGTTGCCGGTGTTGGCCTCTTTGCGCAAGGCCACCGACCTGTTTTTAGATGTTCATCTGATGATCTCTGATCCGCTGTCCTATGCCCCGCGTTTTTGTGACGCTGGAGCCGATCAGGTGGTCTTCCACCTGGAGGCCGACTGTGATCCAGCTGCTGTTCTGTCCGTGATTCACCAAAAAGGAAAGCGGGCCGGAATCGCCTTAAAGCCCGCCACTCCGGCAGAAGCTGTATTCCCCTATCTGCCCTCGTTAGAGCTTGTGTTGGTGATGACCGTCGAGCCAGGCTTTGGGGGACAAAAGTTCATGGAAGGCATGTGCCCCAAGGTGGCGGCCATCCGTCAGCAGTGCCAAAGATTGGGGTTGGAGTTGGACATTCAAGTGGATGGCGGTATCGATAACACCACCATTCCCCAGGCCTCTAAGGCCGGGGCAAATGTCTTCGTGGCGGGCAGTGCCCTGTTCGGCAAGCCGGATTATACCCAGGCGGTTCAGCAGCTGCGAAGCCATGCTGCCCAAAATGGTTTTAACTGAAATAGGAGGAGAGGAGCCCCACTGCATCCCGCTCCACCAACAGGCGCCCATGCTCTGCCAGCCATGCCGCCGCCAACGGCCCCTGGCCACAGCGGGGCGCATATTCATCCATCACCCGCAGGGAGACCCCCTCCCTCAGGTCCAAAGGCCAAAGCAATAGCCTCCAGCCGTGTGGCACCTGATAGAGGGCGCTCTTGCGGATGCGATGGGAGCAGCGGTGAAATAGTCTGGTGGCACCGTGAATCAGCTGATCCACATCTTCAAAGGCATAGGCCACCGGGATCTCTTTTTCCAGGCGGGAGAGGGGTCCTTTCAGGGATTCTTGCCCTTGAAGCAAAACTGTACAGCCGCCCTCCTGATCCTCTTTTATCTGGGTGGTCGGATGGCGCAAATAGATCCCCACCGCACTACAGGCAGCTTTTGCCAACGCTGCCAATTCTTCTTGGTGAGTTTCTTCCCTTGGGGAGAGCCCCAAGCCATTTAGTTCTGCGCCGCTCAGGTGTACTTCCACCCATTGGGGCGCAATCTTTCGCAGTTCCATTGAAAAACACCCCCTTCCACTATATGCATTCGGTCAAAAAAAGGATTCCAACGGGTGGAACAGTGGTGTTTTTGAGATGTTAGGGAGGTTTCCTATGGCAGGATTTTTCTATAAGGGCATCGTGCTCCGTCAATATAAAGAGCCCGCGCTTTCTCGCGATTTGCGGGAGTTTTTCAATACGGACACCACCGGCCGCACCATGGAATGGACCCCTGTGGAAAACCCAGAGGAACTTTCCCCCGCCCAGCTGTTGAACATCGCCGCCCAGGCCCGGATTGTGGATGAGCGCGACGGCGTCCTGCTGGCGGACAAATTGGAGGATGCCCTGCGCCACCCTCCCCGCCTTTTGGTGGGAGATGCCATCGATGATGAACCCTATGTTTCCAGCCAGCTTGCTCCTCTTCTCAAACTCCCCCGGGAAGCCGCCGATGGACTTCGGCTTGCCCAGAAGGCATGTGGGGCTAGCCAAGCGGAGTTTGCTGTCTATAAAAATCTTACGGACTTGGAGATTAAGATTCCGCCCCAGTTGGAGGGGCTCCCGATACGGCGTATCCGCGGGCGTTATCCGGCGGAATATCAAGCGGCCCAACAGTATGACCGGGAGGAGGATACCCTATTAATTGGGACCTGCGCCCTAATCCACCTCTCCCGTGCGGTCCGGTTGGCCGTCCCCCAGACCACCGCCTTCCTCACTGTAGCCGGAAACTGCATTGGGAACCCCTGTAACCTGGAGGTCTCTCTAGGGATGACTGTCTCCCAGGTGTTGGACCGGTGTGGCCTCATTGAGGACCCTGCCCGAGTCGTGGTGGGCGGTCCTATGACGGGCATCTCTGTCATTGATACCGAACACACAGTGATTACACCCACCACCCGTGCGGTCCTGGCCTTCTTGGAGGATTTCAAAGCGCTGGGATTCCGCTGCATCGGGTGCTCCCGTTGTGTGCGGGCCTGCCCCCAAGGGCTCAATCCCTTCTATCTCTACCACAGCGCGATGGAAAAACAGTATGCCCTCTTCCGGAAGCTGGACGCCCAACGGTGTATCGGCTGTGGCACCTGCAGCTATATGTGCCCTTCTAAATTAGAGCTGGCGGAGGTCATCCAGCGGGCGCGGAAAGAATTCCGCCCCATGCTGGGTTCCATGCGCGTTTTTTCCACACTGCGGCGCAAAAAGGAACAGGCAGATTTGGATTATTACCTGCTGCAGGACAAGCTCCGTCGGGCGCAACGTGCGCAAAAACGCCTTTTGCAGGGATGTGACAACGATCTGGCCCGGCGGCTCAAGGAGCTCCAAGGAACTGCCTCCGCCTCTGAGCGGCAGCTGGATCAACAGGAAGCCCAGGCCAAGGACATCTGCCAAGCGGCAGAACGGCAGGCCGAACAGGAGGTCGCCCGGCTGCGGACACAGCTGGAACAGGGTGCCCCAGAGGGAAGCACCCCAGTGACGCCTGAGCAGGTTGCCCAGGCGGAACAGGACGCAGCCCAGAAAAAGCAGGAGGCTCAGGCCGCTTTGCAGCGGGCCTTGGACGATTGCGCCCGGCGGCGGGAGCAGGTCCGGGCTACCCTGGAGGAGGAACAGGCTCAAGCACGGGATCAGGCAGAGCAGAGCAAGCAGGAGCTGGAAGCGGCTCTAGAGCAGTTACGCCTCCAAGTCGAGGAGGCTGCCCAGTCACTCCAACGGGCCAATGCCCTGCTGATAGGGCGGGATCCGGACGCCCCACCCGCCCCGAAACCCACAAAAAATCGGAAATCCCCTCCGCCCGCCCCTACAGAAGAGGGCCAACAGCTGGAACGGGCTCAGAATTTGGGGGAAGCATTGGAGGCTGTGGACGCTTTGGGAGAGGAGCTGGAGGACGCTCCGCTGGAGGAAGTGCCGGCTGCTTCAGAGGAGTCTGCACAGCCAGAGGATGCCGTCTTGATCTGGGAGGAGGAGTCCCCTCAGGAGGAACCAGCACAGGACCGCTCTTTGGAAGAGGCCATGGAGGCAGTGGAACAGGCCGCTGAGGAGTCCTCCCGCTGGGGTCTGCGCAGAAAACATCGGGAGAAAAAGAGGGAGAACCAGGCATGAAATTACACGCGAGAACCGCCCCCCATATCCGGCACCCAGAGAGCAGCCGCACTTTGATGAGCGACGCCATCATCTTGTTGCTGGTATTGTGTGTGTTGGCGTTCCTATATTACGGGCTGCGGGCGCTATTAGTCTGCGCTGTATCGGTGTTGGCCGCGGTGGCAGCCGACTTAGTCTGCGTGCTGCTGCGGGGGCGCCGCCCCAATCCACGGGATCTGTCAGCAGTGGTCACCGGTTTGGTGATCGCTTTGATGATGCCGGCCACCATCTCTTTTACCGCTGTAGCAACTGCGGCAGTCTTTGCCATCGCCATTGTGAAGCACCCCTTTGGCGGTACAGGGAGCAATCTATTCAATCCCGCTGCCGCCGGTTTTTCCTTCGCTGCCATCTGCTGGCCTGTCCAAGTGTTTTCCTATCCTCTGCCCTTTGACCGGATCCCGCTCTGGGGGCAGGCTGCCTCCAGTGGTCAGTTGGTCTATCAGGCGGGCGAGATGTCTGTACGGCTCTATCAAAATCCTGTATTTGTGCTAAAGGTAGGAGGGATTCCCACCAACAGCCTTTCGGAGATGTTGTTGGGGAATTATCCCGGGCCTATGGGGGCTACCAACATCCTTGTATTGCTGGCCTGCCTGTGCTACCTGATCTACCGGGGAACCGTCCGCTGGCAGCTTCCCATCTCCTTTTTGGCCAGCTGTGCCGCCGTTGTGCTGCTTTTCCCCCGGGAGAGCACCGACCGGATACAATCCCTGCTCTACGAGCTGATGTCCGGGCTGTTGTTGTTCGCGGCGGTCTTTTTGCTCTCTGATCCAGTCACCCGGCCAAAACGGGATTCGGCATTGATCGTCTATGGCATCTTTGCCGGGATCATCACCATGTTTTGCCGCTATTCCGGAGGCTTTGAAGAGAGTGTCACCTTTGCCATCCTATTGGCCAATGCCGTCATGCCGGCCATCGACCGTCACGACGAGGAGCTGCATCGTCTGTTGAGGAGGAAGCGTCTTGAATTTGGAAAGCTTAAGAAAACACAGAAGGCGTAGCCGCTGGGTAGAGGGGCTGTTCCAAAAAAACCCCATCCTAGTCTGCGGTTTGGCGCTTCCATTTGCCATCATGGTGACCAACAATTTAAAGAACAGCGTCTCCATCTCGATTTTAATGGCCTGTTCTCTGATTCCCACCGTGCTTTTGGCCTCCTTGGTTGGCCACCGGCTGCCAAAATGGCTCTCGTGGGCGGTGTATGCCCTCTTTTCCATGGTACTGGTGATTGCCTTCCAGCCCTTGACCGCCGCGGTTGCCCCAGAGGTCGGAGATTCTCTGGGAATCTATGTGCCAATCCTCTCATTGAACACGGTGATGTTCGCCCTCTGTGGGCGTTACTCCCAGCCGGGTCACCGGCCAATCCTGGCGTTGATGGACTCCCTGAGCTATAGCTTGGGGTTCGCCTTGGCCATGTGCCTATTGGCGGCAATCCGGGAGTTTTTAGGAAACAATACCATCTGGGGCGTGGCGGTAAAGTTCCCGGTACGTTTCACGGGTGTCCAAATTGCCTTCTCTGGTTTCATCCTGTTGGCATTGTTGGCGGCGTTGCTGCAATTCCTGCGCAGAGTGTTTTTGCTGCATCTCTACCGCCGGGACAACCCCGGCCCCAACGAGTCCGCCTGATTGCGCCTTGATCCCCAGATTCTTTATTCCCTTGGAGGTGTCCCATGAACTTCCTGTCCGAGTTCGGGCTGGCGGTGGTTTCGGCCGCTATCCTGCAAAATGTGGTGCTCACCCGGGGGTTGGGTTCCTGTAAACGTACCCTCACCCTCTCCGCTCCCCGGTCGATTCTATTTTTGGGCGGCACGCTCACAGTGGTTACCATTCTGGCTGCGCTCATTGCCTGGCCGCTCAACCGGTTGGTCCGTACCTATCAGTCCCAAATGCAGCTGACTCTGCGATATCTCACATCCATCACCGCACTGATCTCCATCTGTCTGGTGTTTCTCCTGCTCTATTTAGGGACTCGGGCATTCGCGCCAAAAGTCCACTACTATCTACGGGAATTGATGATCCCTGCAACCTTCAACTGTGCAGTCCTGGGGTCCATCGTTATCGCTTTGACCAGTGGGTATGGGGTCTTTCAAGCTGCCGGATATGCTCTGGGATCAGGGATTGGATATACAGCGGCTCTGTTATTGATTTGGGAGGGCCGGCGTCGAATCGCCCTCACCGATGTCCCCCGGGCCTTCCGCGGTCTTCCCATTCTCCTGCTCTATATGGGGATCCTATCCCTGGCTATTTACGGCCTAATCGGCCATCAACTGCCCACTTAAGTCTATAATTCCTTTCCAGAAATGCAAAAGAGGTGAACGCCGTGCCACTGAAACGGTATAAGCCGCCTAGAAAGTATAAAATTAGGCGCTATGGGAAAATCTACCGGGGCTCTAAGCGCCCCCCCACCTACGAGCGACTTAGGCTGGTCCTGGGGATTGTGGCTGTTGTGGTGGTGGCATTTGTTGGTTGGAGCGTCTCCGGCCCTGTCATGGACTTTCTCTCTGGAACCTTGGAGGCCCATGAGCCGGTCAGTTCCTCCGTCCCCATGCCCAGCTCTTCGTTGCCGGAGCCCAGCGTTCCAGAGCCGGAATCAGAGCCAGAGCCTGTATTTGTAGCGCCAGATTTCTCCCAATTGCACGCGGCCTATCTGCCGCCGGAGACAGTGGGGAACGCGATGCAGCTGGCTGCCGCTTTGGAGGAGCTGGAGAGCGCCTCTGTCAATGCGGTACTGGTTGACCTGAAGGATGCCAGCGGCCAAATCCTCTATGAGTCCGGACTTCCTCAGGTGGAGGAAATTGGTGCCCAAGCGCCGGACGCCTGGAATTTGCGGGAACTTTCCCGGACCTTATCGGAACGTGGAATCGCCCTTATGGGCCGTATGGCGTGTTTCCAGGACTCCATTGCCGCCTCAAGGATTGATGGAGCCGGCGTTCTCTATGCAGATGCCAGTTACCTGTGGTTGGATGCGGAGGAAGAAAATGGCGGTCAGCCATGGTTGGATCCCTATGCGCCACAGACGATCGACTATCTATCCAGTCTGGCCCAGGAGGCGGCGGAGCTGGGGGTTCATCAGCTTGTACTTTCAGAATGCACCTATCCCACCGCCTATGGACGGGAATCGGCTGTTTTCAACTCCGAGGACGGCGGATTCCATGTGGAAGGTCTCCAAGATTTCCTGACCGCCATGGAAACGGCAGTAGGCGACCGCTGTGGGCTCTCGCTGTTTGTTCCGGGGGCGGACGCTTTGGGGCTCAATAACAACCGCTATGGAGTGGAAAACCCCTTGGCGCTGTGGGACCAGGTAGTGCTGGACCTCACCCCCGCGGGCGTTCAGCCCGCCCTGGACGCCTACCTCATTTCCACTGGCCCTCAGGCGGATATGGCTGTATTCCTGGAGGCATTCCAGCCAGCGATTCAGGATTATGTGACCGGGCAGGAGTTCTGTATCCTGTTCCAGCCGGAGCAGGAGGGGGAGGCCAGACAGGCCCAGCTGGACGCCCTGACTGAACAGTATGGGGACAGCTGGATCTTCGATTCCTCCCAGGAGAGCGCCTGATAAGGAGGATTGGTATGGTTTTAAAAGTGAGACGTTTTTCTGGCATGCCGGATTTTGAGGAACTCCCTGTGGCCAAACTCACCCGTTTCCCTTTGGAGCCACGGGAGTATAAACCCTATTCCCAGGTTCGGATCTGCTTTGATGGAGAGGGCGCCCTCCATGTGCAGTTGTTGAGCTTTGAGGCCCATCCGTTGCCCGAAAGCGCTATGGAAGCGATCTTCCGGTTCCCTGGCAGCCAGGATTTTTTGAGCTTCTCCCTCAACTCCCTGGGCGAGTTTTCCATCCGCACGGGGGATGCGGACTTTACCACCCGTTCCTCCGGCCACTATTTTACGGGGGAGGATCTACAGGGCATCTATTGGGGGGGCAACCTCTGCTTCCCCGGAAAGCTGCTGGAGAGGCAGTTTCCTGGATTTGCGCCCCTGCCGGGCAGCCGCTTTTCCGGGAATTTCTATAAAGTTTGCGATGCCCCCCAACGCCCCCACTGGGGCAGCTTCTTCCCTGCGGATTTCTCCCATGCTCGGACAGAAGCGGCGAACCTGGGGGAAATGGTCGTCATTGACTATTGATAAAAGCAATCGAATTAAAATCGGCGGGAAACACTTTCTGTGTTTCCCGCCGATTTTAATTCTTCGGAAGAAATTCCCCCAGGTCCTCCTGGGTAATGGGCCGCAGTACCCGGCAGGGGTTTCCCACCGCAATTACATTTGGCGGGATGTCCCGGGTGACGACGCTTCCCGCCCCTACCACTGTATTCTCCCCAATTGTGACCCCTGGCAAAAGGATGGAACCGCCGCCAATCCAAACATTGTCCCCGATGGTCACGGGTTTGGCATATTCCAGCCCCTGGTTGCGCAGTTGCGGATGGAGGGGATGGCTGGCGGTGTAGATCTGTACCCGCGGCCCAAACATCACATGATTGCCAATAGTCACCCGGGCACAGTCCAGAATCACCAGCCCCGTATTGGCATAAAAACTGTCCCCAAGGAAGGTATTCTTTCCGTAATCAAAAAAAATAGGTGGCTCCAGCCATACCTCATTCCCCATGGAGCCCAACAGGGCCTGGCAGAGTTGTTGCAGTGCCTGCTCATCCTCCGGGGAAGCGGCGTTATACCTGTGGCAGAGGACCCCTGCCCTTCGGTGCAAACGGAATAGATCTGGATCTCCAGGATTGTAAAGCTGCCCGGACAGCATTTTTTCCCATTCTGTCATGTTTTCTCTTCCTCTCGGCTCTCGCTAGAGCGTCCCCCGTGGTTGGGCAGCAAGGAGAACCCCACCGCCGCCACCTTTTGAAGAATCAGTGGTACGACCACGCCCAGGGGATCCAATTGCGGCATTAGGAGCGCAAAGGTTAACACTCCGATTGTAAGTAGGTAACGCCCCAAAAGTCCCCCCATAACCAGCCTGTGGGCCTGTTCTGGCCGCTGGGAGGCCTTTTTTATAACCAAGCGCAGCAGCAACCAGTCTATCACAGCATAAAATATGCCCAATGCCCAACTCAGCAAGCTTCTCACTCCTCGAAGTGGACCGCATACAGCCGGTCCCGGACCATCTGAGCAATCTCCGCGTAGGTACGGTTAAACCGGCACTCAGAACGTTCCCGTACCCGGGTACATTGGAATTCCCCCGCCCCTACACAGCGGCTGATGGTAATGGGACCCTCCACCGACTCGATGACCTGCCCCAAAGAAATCTCCTCTGGCGGTTTTGCCAGTTCATATCCCCCCTGCGTCCCCTTATAGGAGCGGACAATTCCCTCTGCCACCAGCTTGCGCAGGATCTTCAAAGAAAAGCGCAGGGTGACGCCGGTTGCCGCAGACAAGCTCTTTGCGTCCATCCGGACCCGGTTTTGGGCGAGGCAGTTGACAATCCGCACCGCATAGTCCGCTTCCAGCGTAATATGCACTGTGAAGCCTCCTCTCACACATACTATACCAATAAAGTATAATACAATTCTTCCTTTTTGTCAAGTTTTCCGCGAATTTGGGAGATGGGATACATCGGAATTCCGTCCTCCGCTCTTGAAAAGAGACGCCCCACAGCCTTGTGGGGCGTCTTCCTCTTGGTATCTCAGTCCAAAAAGTCCTTCAGCCGCTTGCTGCGGGAGGGGTGGCGCAGTTTGCGCAGCGCCTTGGCCTCAATCTGACGGATCCGTTCCCGGGTGACGTTGAACTCCTTGCCGACCTCCTCCAGCGTCCTGCTGCGGCCATCCTCTAGGCCAAACCGCAGGCGCAGCACCTTCTCCTCCCGAGGGGTCAAGGTCTGCAGCACATCCGAAAGCTGCTCCTTCAACAGGATATGGCTGGCAGCGTCCGCCGGGGCGGGCGCCTCATCATCGGGGATAAAATCCCCCAGATGGCTGTCCTCCTCCTCGCCAATGGGGGTTTCCAAGCTCACCGGCTCCTGGGCCACCCGCATAATCTCCCGCACCTTGTCCACCGGCATATCCAGTTCCACAGAGATCTCTTCTGCGGTGGGTTCGTGGCCATTTTTGTGCAGCAGCTGGGAGGAGACCTTCTTCACCTTGTTGATGGTCTCCACCATATGCACAGGGATCCGGATGGTACGGGCCTGGTCGGCAATCGCCCGCGTAATCGCCTGGCGGATCCACCAGGTGGCGTAGGTAGAAAATTTGAACCCTTTTGTGGGGTCAAATTTTTCCACCGCTTTGATCAATCCCAAGTTGCCCTCCTGGATCAAATCCAGGAACTGCATCCCTCTGCCCACATATCGTTTGGCAATGCTTACCACCAGGCGCAAATTGGCCTCAGACAGGCGCTTGCGCGCTTCCACATCCCCTTGGGACATACGCAGCGCCAGATCGATCTCCTCATCGGCGGAGAGCAGCGGCACCCTGCCGATCTCTTTGAGATAGACCTTCACGGGATCATCGATATTGATGCCCTCCGCCGCCAACGCCACATCCAGGTCGGTATTCTTATCCAGGTCTTTCAGATCCTCTTCCACAGGGGTGACCAGGTCTTCGATGATTTCAATGTTGTTCTGTTCCAGCAGGTCATACAGTTTATCCACCTGCTCCACATCGTAGTCCAGCTCCTCCAAAGCGTCGCTGATCTCCTTTGTGGTGAGTTTTCCCTTCATTCTGCCGCTTTCCAGCAGATTTTTCAGGACTGCTTTTTTCTCCTGAGCGCCCATATACTTTGATCCCCCTGTCCTATGTTACTTCTTTTTAGATGCCAGCGACGCTATGTAACCTCGCAGTTCAGCCTCGCCCATGGCGGCGATACTCTCCTGTGATTTGAGCTCCTTGTGGCTGAGGATGGTGTCAATATAGCTGTCAGCGTCCTCCTGGGTAAAGGTCAAGCCGGACACCGAACTGAGCAGCTGGGAAACCACCCCCATCTGATCGATATCCAACTGGCTGGACAACAGCGAAAGTTCCACCGACTGGCCCGCATCCAGGCGGCCGTAAATTACACTGGCAATTTCCCGGTTTCGGTCGGTGACAAAGTCCTCCAGCCGCAGCCGCTGGGAAATGTGTCCATAGTAATCCGGATTTTTCAGAAGGATGGCCAACAGCTTGTCCTCCGCCAGCGCATAGCGGATGTTCTGCGCCCGCTGTGGGTCCGGACGGCGGTCGGGTGCCTTCACTTCGCTATAGAGCTTCAATTCATTGGTGTCCCGTTTTTGGTGTTTTGCTGCGCGGCGCTGTTCATAGGCCAGCTGGGAGAGCAGCGCCTCTTTGTCCACCTCCAACTGCTGGGCAGTCCGGGAGAGATAGACATCCCGCTCCACCGCATTGGGGACCTGGAGCATCAGCTTTACAAATTCCCGCAGGAAAGCCACCTTACCGTCCGCTGTCTCCACATCATAGAGCTTACGCAGCCGGGAAATTTCAAACTCCGTGGCATTGGAGGCCCCTGAGAGCAATAGGGAAAATTTCTCTGCCCCGAACTTCTTGATATATTCATCCGGGTCCTTTGCGCCATTCATCGAAAGCACACGGACCTTGACGCCCACCTGGTCCAAAAGGCCCACCGCCCGGCGGGTGGCGGCCTGGCCCGGCCCGTCCGAATCGTAGGCCAAGGTCACCTGGGAGGTATATTGGGCGATCAGCCTGGCCTGTTCCGCGGTCAACGCGGTCCCCAGAGTGGCCACCGCGTTGTCAAATCCCGCCTGGTGCATGGCAATCACATCCATGTACCCCTCACAGAGGATCAGTCCCTCCCGTTTAGAGGCCTTGGCAAAATTGAGGGCAAACAAATTCCGGCTCTTTTTAAAAACGGGGGTATCGGAAGAATTTAAGTATTTGGGCCCCCGGTCATCCCCCATAATCCGTCCGCCAAACCCCACTACATTGCCTCTCAGGTCGATGATCGGGAAGATCACCCGGTTGCGGAATTGGTCATAGCACCCACCCTTCTTTCCCCGGGAGATCACCGCCGCCTCCAACATCTCCTCCTCACTGAATCCAGACGCGCGCAGGCTCTTATAGGCCTCGTCCCAAGCATTGGGGGCATAGCCCAGCCCAAAGCGGGTGATTGTTCGGTTCCCCAGTGCCCGGCCATGCAAATAGTCCAATCCGGAACGGCCGGAAGGCGCCTTCAAGCACTGGTGGTAAAAGCGGGCCAGCGCCCGGTTGAGTTCTAGAATCCGGGCCTTTCGCCGGGAAGCCCCGTCATCCTCGTCTTCGGGCATCCGCATTCCCGCCCGTTGGGCCAAAAATTTTACAGCTTCCACATACTCCAGATTCTCGATCCTGCGGATAAAGGTGATCACATCCCCACCGGCCCCACAGCCAAAGCAGTAGAAGCTCTGGTTCTCTGGATAGACGGTGAAGGAGGGGGATTTCTCCGAGTGGAAGGGGCAGAGCCCTGTGAGCAGCCGGCCGCGCCGTTTCAGCTGGACGTAGCTGGAAATCACCTGCTCAATATCGCTGTTCCACTTGAGCTCCTGCAAAAATGTATCCGAAATCAACGAAGAGGTTCTCCTTTCCCAGCTGGGGCCGTATCAGAGCACGCTCCAGCTCTTGGGTACAAACAGGTTTTCATACACAGATACCGCATACCGGTCGGACATACCTGAAATATAATCACAGGCGGCCCGATGCTCATCGCTGCGGGCCAGAATCCCCTGATACTCCCCAGGCATCTCTCGGGGATGGTTGGTAAAATGGCGGTAGAGGGCCTGAACCACTGCCTCCGCCTTGCCCTCCTCCCCCTTGGCCTTTGGGTTACAATAGACCGCGTCGTACATGAAACGGTTGAATTGGGCGAATGCTTTGGCAATCTCCGGATCCATAGCCACATCCTCTCCACTGGCACGGATGACTCCCTCCACCAGTGCTGTGATCCGCTGTCCCTTGGTCCGCCCCAGGGTGTATTTGATATTCCAGGGGATTTCCTCATCGGTGAGGACCCCCGCCCGGATGGCATCCTCAATATCGTGGTTGAGATAGGCGATTTTGTCGGCAAAATAGACCACCCGCCCCTCCAGCGTCTTGGCACGGCCCTCGGGGGAGGGGTTGGAATAGGAGTGGCATGCAATCCCATCCCGTACCTCAAAGGTCAGGTTCAGCCCCCTTCCGCCGTTTTCAATCTCCTCCACCACCCGCACGCTCTGCACAGGATGGGAGAACCCATAGGGACAGACCCCATTCAGTGCCCGTTCCCCCGCATGGCCAAAGGGGGTATGGCCTAAATCATGGCCCAATGCAATGGCCTCGGTGAGCTCCTGGTTCAGCCGCAGGGCCACCGCCAGTGTCTGGGCAATCTGGTTGACCTCCAGCGTATGGGTCAGCCGGGTGCGGTAGTGGTCTCCCTCCGGAGAGAGGAACACCTGGGTCTTATGCATCAGGCGTCGGAAGGCGTTGCAATGGATGATCCGATCCCGGTCACGGGCGTAACAGGTCCGGATCGGACATTCCTCCACAGGCTGCCGGCGGCCCTTGGAGTTCTGCGCCAAAGCCGCATAAGGCGAGAGGGTCTGGGCCTGCAGCTGTTCTGTCTGTTCTCGAATGGTCATACTGGTACTCCGTCCTTCCTGGGAAACCGCCTATTATAGTATACGCCGCCAAGAAAAAAAATCCTGCCCCATGCAAAAAAACTTGCAAACGGCAGCATTTTTCCTAATCCCCCTCTCCCCGCGCATTCTCCAGGCAATCATACCGGCTGTCCAGCACGCGAGGAACCACCCTGGCAGCGGTCAATTCCGCCAGGGCCTTTTCAAACCCAGCCACCCGGCTGTCTTTCAGCAGTACGCGCAAGGCAATCTGGGCGCCAAAGTCACTTTCCAGTGTCCTCGCTCCAAATTGGGGCAGCAGATGGCTCACCTTCCCATAGAAGTCATATCCCATTTCCAATGACAGCTCGGTGCAGGGGCTCATCACCAGGCGCTGGGCGGCATCCACCGCCAATTTGGCCCCATGGGAATAGGCGCGCACCAATCCGCCTGCCCCCAATAGGACCCCGCCAAAATACCGGGTGACCACGCAGACCACGTCCACCAGCCCCTCCCGCTGGAGTACCTCCAGCACAGGGACTCCACCCGTCCCCTGGGGCTCCCCATCGTCTGAATAGCGGCGGGTCTGCCCCTCCCGAAGCAGGTAGGCGTAGACATTGTGGTTGGCGTCCCAATAGTCCGCTTTGCATTGGTTGATGAACGCCACTGCATCCTCCTCAGTGGTGACCGGCAACAGATGGCCGATAAAACGGGAACGCCGCTCTACAAATTCCGCTTTTGCCAACCCCTGGATGGTGGTATATTCCTCCATATTGGCCCTCCCAAGCCTTTGATTGAAAATCACAAACAGGCGGCCCTAAATCAATAAGGCCGCCTGTCCTTGGGGATTCTCCCAAAGGAACTGCCCCAGATGTCTTTATCAGCAGCAGGGAACCACCCAGCCGTGGGGGTCCGGCAGCCGGCCCCACTGGATGCCGGTCAGGGTATCAAACAGCCGCTGGCTCACCGGGCCGATTTTGTTCTGGTTGATCACGGTCACCGTATCGCCGCATTTGAGCTCTCCAATGGGGGAGATCACCGCAGCGGTACCGGTGCCCCAGGCCTCATCCAATTTGCCGTCCCGGGCGGCCTGCTCCAGCTCCTGAATGGACAGCTTACGCTCGGAAACCTTCATGCCCCAGTCCTCCAACAGCTGGATGGCCGACTTACGGGTGATGCCCGGCAGGATGCTGCCGTCCAGATCAGGGGTGACAATCTCCCCGTCGATCTTGAAGAAGACATTCATGGAGCCGACCTCTTCCACATACTTGCGCTCCACGCCATCCAGCCAGAGCACCTGATCATAGCCCTGCTTCTCCGCTTCCTCCTGGGCGATCAGAGAAGCCGCATAGTTGCCGCCGGTTTTGAAGGCGCCCATGCCGCCAAAGGAGGCTGCCCGGACGTACTTGGTCTCCACATAGATCTTCACCGGAGCCAGGCCGTTGGCGTAATAGTCCCCAGAGGGGGAGAGGATCACACAGTAGAGGTAGCTGACCGAGGGATGCACCCCCAGCACCTCCTGGCGAGCGATGATAAACGGGCGGATGTACAGGGAGGCGCCTGGCGCGGAGGGAACCCAGTCCTTCTCGATCTCAATCAGTTTTTTCAAAGCCTCCAGGCAGAACTCCTCATCCATCTGAGGGATCACCAGGCGCTCACAGGAGGTGTTCAAACGACGGAAGTTCTCCTCCGGGCGGAACAGCTGGATTTTACCTTCGGCAGTGCGATAGGCCTTCATGCCCTCAAAGATCTCTTGGGCGTAGTGCAGGCAGGCGCAGCAGGGATCCATCGTAATCGGGCCATAGGGGACAATCCGAGGATCGTGCCAGCCCTTTCCGGCAGTGTAGTCCATTAGGAACATATGGTCTGTGAAGTGCCGGCCAAACCCCAGCTTGCTCTCGTCGGGTTTCTCCTTTAAGTGATCGCTTAAAGTCACTTTGATCTCCATCATTTTCAAAACACTCCTTTGCGCCCATCTAACACTCATAATAATTCAGTTTAGCACTTCGCAGCATGAATGTCAAAAAATTTCAAAAAATCTGTACTTTTATATGAATAATTGTACATAGTAACTGGTATTTTTATATCTTTTGACACTTCTTTGCGATTTGCAAAAACCGCACGGTGTGACAAGCACCGTGCGGTTTTCTTCCCAATCGGGAATTCAATCAGTACGCGACACCCTGCCACTTCATGGCTTCCGCAATCTTCAGGAAGCCAGCGATATTGGCTCCAGCCACCAAGTTCCCCTTCATGCCAAATTGGTCCGCTGCCTGTTCAGCACTATGGAAAATGTTGACCATAATGTCATGCAGCTTGGCATCCACCTCTTCGAAGGTCCAGCTGTAACGCATGGAGTTCTGGCTCATCTCCAAGCCGCTGACCGCCACACCGCCAGCGTTGGCGGCCTTCGCAGGTCCAAACAGCACGCCGTTCTTCTGGAAGATTTCGATGGCCTCGGGGGTGCTGGGCATATTTGCACCCTCCGCAACCGCCATCACGCCGTTATCCACCAGAGCCTGGGCAGCTTCCGCGTCGATCTCGTTTTGGGTGGCGCAGGGCAGCGCGATGTCACATTTGATCTTCCAGATGCCCTTGCAGCCCTCGTGGTATTCCGAACCGGGGACCCGCTTGGCATACTCGGAGATCCGGGCACGCTCCACCTCTTTGATCTGCTTCACCACATCCAGCTTGATGCCGGCGGGGTCATAGATATAACCGTTGGAATCGTACATGGCCACAACCTTGGCGCCCAGCTGCTGGGCTTTTTCCACCGCATAGATGGCCACGTTGCCGCTGCCGGAGACGATCACCGTCTTCCCTTTCACCGAATCCCCCTTCATTTTGGAGAGCATCTCCTCCGTGAAGTAGAGCAGGCCGTAGCCGGTGGCCTCGGTGCGGGTCAGGGAGCCGCCGGAATGGATCGCCTTGCCGGTGAGTACGCCGGTGAATTCATTGCGCAGCCGCTTATACTGGCCGAACATAAAGCCGATCTCCCGGGCGCCCACACCCATATCGCCTGCGGGCACATCGGTATCCGGGCCGATATGGCGGTAGAGCTCGGTCATAAAGCTCTGGCAGAACCGCATGATCTCGTTGTCCGACTTGCCCTTGGGGTCGAAGTCGCTGCCGCCTTTGCCGCCGCCCATGGGCAGCCCGGTGAGAGAGTTTTTGAAGCACTGCTCAAAGCCCAGGAATTTGATTACCGAGGCGCAGACAGAGGGATGGAACCGCAGGCCGCCCTTATAGGGGCCGATAGCGGAGTTAAACTGCACGCGGAAGCCGCGATTGACCTGTACATTGCCGGCGTCGTCCACCCAGGACACCCGGAATTGAATAAACCGCTCAGGCTCCACCATCCGGTCGATGATACCCGCCTTCACCAGGTCGGGGCGCTTTGCCACCACTGGCTCCAGGGAGAGCAACACTTCTTCCACCGCCTGGAGGAACTCCGATTCCCCAGGGTTCCGGGCGACAACTTTGTCGTAAATCCCCTGTAGGTACGCACTCTGGAAAGATGCCATCACAATCAACCTCCCTATACATCTCGTTGGATCGCTCCAACCATTGACGAATTTATTATAATAAATTATTTGCAATGATGCAATAAGGAAATTGCAAATAATTTGAAAAAATCCCACTTTTTCCGGATTTTCCTGCTTTTTTCATAATTTTTATGAAATCTCAAATTTTTTCAAAAAAAATTAAAATTGTTTGGCGGAATTTTCGAAAATGCTGCGGAAATTTTTAAAAACACAATAATCTATTATCGAATATCGGACAGCAACTCCCGATTTTTCCACACATAATTCCATCCAGAGACCACTGTTAACACCACTACTACCAGCTGAAGTACCAGATCTCCAAACAGAAACGCCGAGGAGAAGGATTCCGGAGAGGGGGGCAGCAGCTCCCATTGGACCCACATGACCAACAAATCGTATAGGATCCAGACAATCTGGCTGACCGTTTTGAGTTTTCCCAGCCGGTCGGCGGCAATCACCACCCCCTGCTCCGCGGCAATCAGACGTACCGAGGTCACCAGCAGTTCCCGGGCCAGGATGATGAACACCCCCAGAGTGGATGCCCTTCCATACCCTAGAAAACAGATGAGAGCGGAAAACACCAGCAGCTTATCCGCCAGCGGGTCCATCAATTTCCCGAAGTTGGTGACCAGTCCCCGGCTGCGGGCAATATGCCCATCCAAATAATCGGTGAAGGAGGCAGCGCCAAATATTACCGCCGCCCATAGAAACCTCCAGGGAATGCCATCCACCAGCAGGAAGACAAGGAAAACCGGGATCAGCGCCATGCGCAATACTGTCAGTTTGTTGGGCAGGTTCACGCCTCCACCTCCTTGCCCCGCAGGTCATACTCCTCCACTCCATCGACCAGCACTTTGACATATTCTCCAGGACGGTGGGCCCGCTTGGAGGTGAAAAATACCTTGGTGTCAATATCCGGCGCATCCATATAGCTGCGGCCATACCACAACCTGCCGGTACGCCCCTCCACCAATACCTCCAAAGTCCGGCCCAACCGGGCCCGGTTGACCTGCTCCATCACACCGTATTGGGTCTCCATCACTAATTCCGCCCGGCGGCGGCGGATCTCCTCATCCACCTGCTCCATCTCATAGGCGGGGGTATCCTCCTCGGCGGAGTAGGCAAAACAGCCCAGCCGCTCAAATTTGACCTCCTGGATGAACTGGCACAGCTCAGAAAACTCCTCCTCTGTTTCTGTGGGGAAACCGGCGATCATCGTGGTTCGCAGTACCACATCCGGCACCCGTTCCCGCACCTTTTGGAGCAGCGCTTTCAAGCTCTGGGCATCCCCACGGCGGTTCATCGCCCGCAGAATTCTGCCATTGCAGTGCTGCAGAGGGATATCCATATATTTGACTACCTTTTCCTCCCGAGCCATCACCTCTAACAGCTCATCGGTCACCCGGTCCGGGTAGCAATAGAGAATCCTTACCCAGTGTACCCCTTCAATTTTGCACAGCTGGGTGAGCAGTTCGGGAAGCATCAGCTTCCCATAGAGGTCCTCCCCGTACCGGGTGGTATCCTGGGCCACTACATTCAGCTCTGTGACCCCTGAAGCAGCCAGCTGACGGGCTTCCTCCACAATCTTTTCGATGGGGCGGCTGCGCATGGGACCTCGGATCAGGGGGATCGCACAGTAGGTGCAGTGGTTGTTGCAGCCGTCCCCCACCTTGAGATAGGCGTAGAAGGGGGCATTGGCCAAAATCCGCCGCCCTTCCAAGGAGAGCTCCTCTTTTTCCCCAAAGGCCACCGTCCGTTTGCCCGCCAGGGCGTCCCGGATTGCCTGGAGCAGGTCGCCATTGCGCCCAATGCCC
The DNA here is from genome assembly GCA_904398655.1 of uncultured Anaerotruncus sp. Lineage (GTDB taxonomy): Bacteria > Bacillota > Clostridia > Oscillospirales > Ruminococcaceae > Anaerotruncus. The sequence continues at coordinate 18,651 of CAJFPF010000113.1, forward strand.
AGTACCACATCCGCCTCCGGGATCTCCTGGGCCACCTCCTCCCGGTAGCGCTCCGCCAAACAGCCGGTGACTACCACCGCTTTGATCTTTCCCTCGTTTTTCAACTGGACAAACTCTAAGATATTTTCAATGCTCTCCCGCTTGGCGTCCTCAATGAATCCGCAGGTATTGATGACCACCACGTCGCACTGCGCGGCATCTGCACAGATCTCATATCCCCCATCCGCCAGCATAGCCAACAGCAACTCCGCGTCCACCTGGTTTTTCGAACACCCCAGGGAGACCATTCCTACCTTCACTGACATATGATCGCTCCTCCAATCAAATTCCATGGATGCGCAAAAAGTCCCGCCGCCCCTGCCAGGGCGGTGGAACCACTCCTTTAATCCTCCCAAAAGCTGTCTCCGCAGAACTCATCCAGCGCTTTCCGCGCTTGGGCGGGACGATATCCCATCCGCAACAGCGCCCCATACGCCCGGCGGCGGGCCGCTGGATCTTCGGATGCAGCGGCATATTTGCGTTCCAAAATCTCCCGCATAGCAGCCTCTGGATCCAGTTCCAGCTCCTCCAGCGCCTGTTGGATCAACTCCGGGGAAATCCCGCGGCGGCCGAGCTCCTGGCGGATGCGCAGCGGACCAAACCGCTTACGCTCCGCCAGCTCCCGGGCAAACTGGCAGGCATAGGCCCTGTCATCCACAAGCCCCAGCTGTTCCATCCGTTCCACCGCCTGGCCCGCGGCCTGGGCGTCGGTACGTTGGGAGAGCTTTTGGCGCAGCTGCTCCGCTGTATAGGCCTGGCGGGAGAGAAGCTGGAGCGCCTTTTCCTTGGCCTTTTTCAACTCTGCCTCTGTCCGTAACTGTTCCAGCCGTTCCACGTCTACCTCTTGGCCCACCTTCAAACCGGCGGTGACGCACAGCTCCGGTGCCAGAGAGAACAGGAACTCCCCCTCCGCAAACAGAGCGATCCGCCCCCTCTTGGTAGGTTCCAGGGCGGTGATCCGCATCAGTCGTCCACCTCAACGTCGATATTCACCGGAGACGCTGTTGGTGCGGGGGCAGAAGCCGGGGCGGGCGCGCCTGGCAGAGACTCCTCCTCCAACGATTTGCCCACCCGGACCGGTTTTTTGCCCATGGTGCGGCTGGATTTTTGGAGTTTATCCGCATTGGCGCGGATTTTGGCCTCAATCTCATCTGACAGCTCCGGATTTGCCTTTAAAAACTCCTTTGCGTTATCCCGGCCCTGGCCCAAGCGGGTGTCCCCATAGTTGAACCAGGTACCGCTGCGGCCGATGATCTCCAGCTTGACCCCCAGATCCAGGATCTCCCCCACTTTGGAGATCCCTTCTCCATACATGATGTCAAACTCCGCCTCTTTGAAGGGAGGGGCCACCTTATTCTTCACCGTCTTCACCCGGGTACGGTTCCCAATCACTTCGCCGCCGCTCTTCAGCTGTTCAATCCGGCGCACATCCAACCGCACGGAGGCATAGAACTTCAGGGCGCGCCCGCCTGGGGTGGTCTCCGGGTTTCCATACATGACGCCAATCTTTTCCCGGAGCTGGTTGATAAAGATGACCACACAGTTGGATTTTCCAATGGCGCCGGTGAGTTTGCGCAAAGCCTGGCTCATAAGGCGGGCCTGCAAACCCACATGGCTCTCGCCCATCTCCCCTTCGATCTCCGCTTTGGTGACCATGGCAGCCACTGAGTCCACCACCACTACGTCTACAGCGCCCGAGCGCACCAGCGCCTCACAGATCTCCAGCGCCTGTTCCCCGGTGTCCGGCTGGCTCACCAACAGGGAGTCGATATCCACTCCCAGCGCCTGGGCATAAACCGGGTCCAGGGCATGCTCCACGTCGATAAAGACCGCCTCGCCTCCCGCTTTCTGGGCCTCCGCTACCACATGGAGCGCCACCGTGGTCTTACCGGAACTCTCCGGCCCATAGATCTCCACGATTCTTCCCCGGGGCAGGCCGCCGATTCCCAAAGCCAGGTCCAAAGACAAACTCCCTGTGGAAATTGCCTCCACATTGAGCGTACTGTTCTGGCCCAATTTCATCACAGCGCCCTTTCCAAACTGCTTTTCAATCTGGCCCAGGGCGGTCTCCAAAGCTTTCTTCCGATCTTCCGCTGATACGCTGGAACGGCGCCCACTCACCGGCACTGCCTTTTTTTCCGCCATATTGCGTCCTCCGTCTCTCCCGTGGGTTCTCGGCCGTCTATCGGCGACCGGCCATCATTCTAGATACTGGGGTTATTATACACGATTCCCTGGGAAAAAGCAAGCAAATAAGAACAAATGTTCTTATTTTTCTCACAAAAAAGCCCCTCCGCTGGAGGGGCCAATATCAACCCTGTTGCTGGGGGCGGGAGGGCGCCGTTTTAGCGGTAGCATTCCGGAACGCCTGGCGGGTGGCTTTCACTTCCGTGAGGGATTTCAGCAAAACCTCCTCCGTCTTGAGCAGGCAGTTGTCGGAAAACTCCTGGGCCGCCTGGCGGATCTCCCGGGACTTGAGCTGCGCCTGGGAGAGCACCTCCGAGGCCTTCGCCTGGGCAGCTTTTACCACCTCTTCTTCTGAGACCAGCGCTCGGGCCCGATCCTCCGCCTTGCGGACGATCTGTTCCGCCTCCTTTTTCGCGCTGTCGATGATCTCGCTGCGGTCGGCCACAATCCCCTTGGCTTGTTTAATCTCCGAGGGGAGGTTCAGCCGAATATCGTCCACCAGATCCCGTACCTTATCCGCATCCACCACACAGCGTCCGCCCGAAAGAGGAAGGCTCCAGGAACGATCCAACAGCTCCTCGATGTTGTCCAAGATCTCGTCAATATTCATCCGGAATCACTCCTTCTCTAAATACTTGCGGTTGACCTCCGTCATGCGGGTCACTACCTTTTTTACCACACAGGCAGGAACAAACTGGCTGATGTCCCCGCCGAACCTAGCGATCTGGCGCACCACACTGGAGGAAAGGAACATATTGTTTACATTTGGTGTAAGGAAGATGGTTTCCGCCTTGGGCTGCATTGCCCGATTGGACAGGGCCTGCTGAAACTCATAGTCAAAGTCAGAGACCGCCCGCAGCCCTTTGACAATGGCAATCGCCCCCGACCTCTCCAAGTAGTCCACCAAAAGGCCGTTGAATGAATCCACTTCCACATTGGGGAGATCTTTGCACACGTCCTGAATCAACTCAATGCGCTCCTGGGCGGAAAAGATGGGACTTTTCTCCGGATTGGTGCTCACCAATACCCGCACTTGGTCGAATAGCGCCGCCGCCCGGCGGATAATATCCTCATGCCCCTTGGTAATGGGATCAAAGCTGCCGGGGCAAATTACCATGCGCGGCATAGCTCTCCTCCTCTTCTTCCTGTTTTCGATAGACGCTCACCTTTGCCCTGCCATAGCGGTAGGTGCGGTGGAGGGAAAAAGCGCCCGCCTGTTCCGGGAGAGTCTCCTCCCGCTCTGTTTCACAGACGATAATCCCCTGGTCGCTCATCCGTTGAGCCAACAGGGGGAGCACCGCCTGGCAGAGCTGCTGTCCGTAGGGTGGGTCCAAAAGGGCGATGTCAAAAGGCCCGGTGTGGGAACGCAAAAACGGCTCCGCCTCCATCCCCTCTACACGGCTTTTCCCCGCCAGCTTGGCCGCGGCCAGATTGCGGCGGATCACCGCCTGGGCCTGACGGGAGTTGTCCACAAACACACAGCTCTTTGCCCCCCGGGAGAGGGCCTCGATCCCCATCTGGCCACTGCCAGCGAACAGATCCAGCACGCGCGCCTCGGATAGTTCAAAGTGAAGTATACTGAACACCGCCTCTTTGCACATCTCCGAGGTTGGGCGGGTGGAAAGCCCTGGCGGGGCCTCCAGACGGGTCCCCCGCGCCGATCCGGTAATGACTCTCATTTGGCTTCTCCTTTTTTCTCTAAGTCCCCTCTATTATCCGCAATTTTGCACCGTTTGTCAATCTTCCTGGCGCAAAAAGTCATAAAGCCGCTGGGCGGCCGCCTTCCCCATCCCTTTGGTCTGGGCCAGTTCCTCCACCGAAGCCGCCCGCAAAGCCTTCATCGTTTTGAACCGGCGGAACAGCTCCGCCGCCCGCTTTTCCCCAATCCCCTCGCACTGGGTGAGTGCGGAAGCAAAGGCGTTCTTCTGGTGGCGCTGCCAGGAGAAGGAGATGGAATAGCGGTGGACCTCCTCCTGGATAGAGGCCACCAGGGTAAACGCGCTTCGATGGCTGGAGATGGCGATCTCTCCGCCCGATTGGGCGATCGCCCGGGTGCGGTGCCGGTCATCCTTCACCATACCAAAGAGCGGCACATGGATTCCCATTCCCTCCAACACCGGCGCCACAGAGGAGACATGCCCCTTGCCTCCATCCAACAGGATCAGGTCAGGCATCCGGTCAAACGCCTCGTCCTGCTGCTCTGGGGCCAAGTAACGGGCAAACCGCCGGGAAAGCACCTCGCACATACTGGCATAGTCATCGGTGCCGGCCACCGTCTTGATGGTAAATTTTCGATAGCATTTGCGCAGGGGGCGGCCATTTTCAAACACCACCATCCCCGCGACCACGGTATCCGATCCGATGTTGGAGATATCGTACGCCTCAATATAGGCCGGGGGCTTTTCCAACCCCAGAAGGCGGGCCAATTCATCCAGCGCCGCCACCTCCCTTCCGGTGCGCTGCATCCGTTGAGAGAGTTTTTCTGCGGCATTGTTTTTGGCCATCTCCACCAGCTTCAGCTGCTCCCCGCGCTGGGGGACATGCAGTTCCACCCGGCGGCCGGCCTCCTGGCTTAAAAGCTGCTGGGCAATCTCCATATCCTCTATCCCTCCGTCCAATTGGACCCGGCGGGGGAAATCGGTGCGGGTGGTATAGTAGCGCAGCAAGAACTCCAGCCGCGCCTCCGACAGGTCATCCACCGGTCCCAATAGGAAGTCCTGCTTATCCACCAGCCGCTCACCGCGGAATTTGAGCACCACCGCACAGGCGTTGTCCTCTGTGCGTGCCAAGGCGATTACATCTTGATCCCCCGCCCCCTTTGCCTCCACCACCTTCTGGGACTCCCCGATCTTTTGGATGGCCCGGATCCGGTCCCGCAGCTGGGCAGCCTTTTCGAACTGCATGTTCTCCGCATACTCCTCCATCCGTTGGGTGAGGGTCTGGATGCTCTGGCTGCTGCCTCCCCGGATGTAGTCCAGAGCTTGGGAGAGGATCTCGTTGTACTCCTCCAGAGAAACTTTTCCCCGGCAGACCCCCATGCACCGTTTGATATGGAAGTTCAGGCAGGGGCGGCCTTTGCCGAACTCCTGGGGGAACTTGCGGTTGCAGGTGGGCAACCGAAACGCCCGGTTGGCCTCGTCCACCGTCTCGGTCACCACAAAAGCGGAGATATAGGGGCCGATATACTCCGCCTCCGGGTCGTCCTTTTGAAAGGTCTGCCGGATGCGGCTCCACTGTTTGGGGGCCACTTTGATATAGCTGTAGCCCTTGTCATCCTTCAGAAGAATGTTATATTTGGGCGTGTGCTGCTTGATGAGGCTGCACTCCAGCACCAGGGCTTCAAACTCGCTGTCGCAGAGGATGTAGTCGAAATCCTCCACCTGGCTGACCATCTTATAGACTTTGGGCAGATGCTTCTCCACCGCCCTAAAGTAACTGCTCACCCGATTTTTCAGCGCCTTGGCCTTCCCAATATAGATAATCTCCCCGGCCTTGTTGCGCATAATATAGACCCCCGGCAGCAACGGGAGCTTGTGCGCCTTTTGGGCCAAAAAAGGAAGCCGTGGATTCTCCATGTCATCCCTCCTTTCCCGCATCCAAGGGCGGATATTCCGGGAAATAAAAAACGCCGCCGAAAGCCGGACGGCGCTTTTCTAATTTCAGATACAAACTCACTCGGTAAAGCCGGACTCCACCAGTTTCACCAGGCCCTCCACCGCAGCCTGCTCGTCAGAGCCGTCCGCAATGATCCGGATGGTGGTACCGCCGACAATCCCCAGGGAAAGCACACCCAAAAGGCTCTTCGCGTTCACCCGGCGCTCCTCTTTCTCCACCCAGATGGAGGACTTGTACTCATTGGCTTTCTGAATGAAGAAGGTGGCGGGACGAGCATGCAGTCCGACCTGATTCTGAACAGCAACTTCTTTCACAAACATTTCGCTACTCTCCTATTGCAATAAGTATGTGGGCGTAGTTCGCAGTATGTTATTATTATAAGCGGATTGCCCGCAAGCGTCAATCACTTTTCCCACAGTTTTCCTGCGGCGGGGGCTTTTTCTCTCAGTTTTCCATATCTGAGCCAAAAGAATTCTCTAGCATTTGTGCAAATTATCTACAAAGTTTTCAACAAATACAGCAACATCGCCTGTCCCGACGCTCAAAAAGGGGGAAATCTGTCGATTCATCCCGGAATCAACCAGCAGGCAACGGAATAGCACACCGGGCCAACTAGAGCGGGCAGCAGGTTGGCGGTCGCGATATTGGTCCAGCCCAAAAAGTTGGTGCCAATGAGCAGCACAATGGCATATCCAACCATACAGATGCCATCCAAAAGCTCCCCCGATACCAGCGGCGCCAGCCAGCCGGCCGCTAGGGTGATGGCCCCCTGGTAGACCAGCACCGGGATGGCCGCAAATGGGACTCCAAAACCCAGGGTAGAGGCCAACACCACCGCGATCACAAAGTCCAAGGCCGCCTTGACAAACAGCACGCTGCTGTCCCCCAACAGCCCGTCGTTGATTGCGCCAACCACCGCCATAGCCCCCACACAGACAATCAAAGAGGTATTCACAAACCCTTTCGCGAACCCCTCTTTCCCCAGGCGCTGCTCCACCAGGCGGCCGCCCCGCTGGAGAACCTCGTCAATGCCCAAGGCCTCCCCCAGCACGCCCCCCACGACCAGGCTTACAATGAGCAGCAGGGACCCTGAGGCGGATAGGCGCCCATCAGAGTCCACCACCATCATGGAGGAGAGCACCCCCTCAATTCCCACCAGGAACACGGACACCCCCAGCAGCTTCATCGCCATCTCTTCAATCCGTTTGGACAGCCCCCGCTGGATCAAAAGGCCCAGCAGCCCTCCCAACAAAACAGCCATGCTATTTACAATGGTCCCCATGGTTCAGGTCTCCTCTTCCCAGCCCAGCGTCCGCAAATACCACTTGTCTTTTTCGTTCAAAGGCGCCGTTTTCAACATCTCCGGGCGCTTTTCATAGGTGGTTTTTAGGGACATCTCCCTTCGCCACCGGGCAATCGCCGCATGGTTTCCGTTGGTGATGATCTCCGGTACCGCCACTCCGTGCCAAACCGCGGGTTTTGTGTACTGGGGGTACTCCAAAAGTCCATCCCAGTGGCTCTCCTCGGTAAAACAGCTCTCATCCGCCAATACCCCCGGGCAGAGCCGACCCACACAGTCACACACCACCAGCGCTCCCAGCTCCCCTCCGGTGAGTACATAATCCCCGATGGACAACTCTTCATCCACGATCTCATCCAGTACCCGCTGGTCCACTCCTTCGTAATGGCCGCACATAAAATAGAGGTGTTCCATCTGAGCCAGCTCCTTGGCCCGCTGCTGGGTCAACGTCTTCCCCTGAGGGGTCAGATAGATCACATGGGGACGGCTGCCCCGCTGGGAACAGACCGCCTCCCAGGTGCGGTACATGGGGTCGGCCTGCATGAGCATCCCCTTGCCTGGGCCGTAGGGGGTGTCGTCCACATTCCGGTGCTTGTCCACTGTGTAGTCCCGGATTTGCCAACACCGGATGTCCAAAAGCCCCGCCTTCCTGGCCCGTCCGATGATGCTGGCGGAGAGCACCGCCTCGCACATCTCCGGAAAGAGGGTGGCAATATCCATCTTAATCATCGAACAACCCCTCCAGAGGGCGGATGGTGATCACACCGCCCTCAATGTCCCGCTCTAACACCACCTGGGGGATGGCGGGCACCAGCCGTTCTTTCCCCTGGCTATCCCGCAGATAGTAGACGTCGTTGGCGCCGGTGGGGCGCACATCGTACACCTGCCCATAGTCAGCACCGGTGTCCGCATCCACCACCCGGCAGCCCAGAAGATCCTGGACCAGGTACTCCCCCTCCTCCAGGGGGATCTGGTCCCGGCGCAGGTAGAGCACCTGGTTGCGGTAGGCTACCGCCGCCTCCACAGTGTCCACCCCTTCCAGTTTGAGGATCACAATGTTGCCATGGGCCCGGGCTCGCTGGACCCGCAGCGCGGTCCGTCCCCGGTCCAGCCAGAGGGTATCAAACTGCTCTAAAAAGTCCGGCGTATCGCACCAGGGCTGGACCCGGACCTCCCCCCGGACTCCGTGGGTGCTCACAATCTTCCCGCACTCTAAAAATTCCTTCTTCATCCGCATTCCTCTTCCATCTGAGCCCTCTGGGAGGGGCCCTGTCTGTTGCATCTGCAAAAAATGGGAAGGCTCTCACCTTCCCATTTTTCAGTCGATCTCGACCGCGACCTTCATCTCCGCCCGGTTGGCGGCCGCACGGACAACCGTGCGGATCGCCTTGGCGATCCGGCCCTGTTTTCCAATCACCCGTCCCATGTCCCCGGGGGCAACGTGGAGATGGTAGACCACGGTGCCCTCCTCATCGGGCTCGTCCACCGTCACATGGACGGCGTCCTTGTCCTCCACAAGGCCCTGGGCAATTGCGATGATCAGCTTATCCAAGATGACGTCCCTCCCCGGCATGCATTAGAGCACGCCTTCGATCTTCAGAAGCGCCTTCACGGTGTCGGTCGGCTGCGCACCGTTGGAGAGCCACTTCTTCGCCTTCTCAGCATCCACTTTGATCACCGAAGGATCCTTATTGGGGTCATAGTACCCAATCTCCTCGATGAAACGGCCGTCACGAGGATAGCGGGAGTCCGCCACCACGATACGGTAGAAAGGAGCCTTTTTGGCGCCCATTCTTCTGAGTCTGATCTTCACTGCCATGTATGTCACCTCCTATGATTTTTCCAAGACCATCTATGTCCACCGGAAAACCGGCAGAAACCAAATTAAAACGGCATGCCCGGCGGCATTCCGCCACCGCCCATCATCCCGGGAGGCATCCCGCCGAAGGGATTCCGGCGGCGTTTGCCCTTCTTCCCGGCCCCTGCCACCTGGCGGAACAGCTTTTGCATCTGCTCGTTTTGGCGCAGCAGGCGGTTCACATCCTCCACACGGGTCCCACTTCCGGCGGCAATCCTCCGTTTGCGGGAGGGGTTGATGAGGGAGGGCTTTTCCCGCTCCTGCGGGGTCATCGATTGGATGATCGCCTCAGTACGGCGGAGCTCCTGCTCCCCTTTCTGGGCATCCTCATCCTTGAGCTTTCCGGAAACGCCCGGCAGCATGTTCATCACACTGGACAGAGGGCCCATTTTTTTGAGCTGCTGCATCTGTTCCAGCATGTCGTTGAAGTCAAAGGTATTGCGGCGCATCTTTTGGGCCATCTCCGCCGCCTTGCGGGCGTCCAGCTCCCCCTGGGCCTTTTCAATTAGGGTGAGCACATCCCCCATTCCCAAAATCCGGGAAGCCATGCGGTCCGGATAGAACGGCTCCAAATCCTGGAGCTTTTCACCCGTGCCCACAAATTTGATGGGCCGGCCAGTGGCCGCCCGCACTGAAAGGGCCGCGCCTCCTCGGGTGTCGCCATCCAGCTTGGTGAGGATGACACCGTCGATCCCCAGTGCCTCGTTGAACTTTTCGGCCACATTGACCGCGTCCTGGCCCACCATGGCATCCACCACCAGTAGGATCTCCTGGGGGGCGACCGCCGCTTTGATCTCCTGCAGCTCTCCCATGAGGGTCTCATCGATATGCAGGCGGCCGGCAGTGTCCAAAATCACCAGATCATTGCCATAGTCCCTGGCATGGGAGACCGCCTTTTTGGCGATTTGGACCGGATCTCCCTGGCCCATCTCAAAGACGGGGACACCGGCCTTCTCCCCCACCACCTGCAGCTGTTCAATCGCTGCCGGGCGGTAGACGTCGCAGGCCACCAACAGAGGGCGATGTCCCTGGTTTTTGAAGTGCAGCGCCAGTTTGGCCGAGTGGGTGGTTTTACCGGAGCCCTGCAGGCCGCACATCATCACAATCGTGGGGGGCTTGCTGGCAAAATGGATCCGCTCGTTCTCCGACCCCATCAGGGCGGTCAGCTCGTCATTGACGATCTTGATCACCATCTGGGCGGGGGTCAGGCTCTCCAGGACTTCGTCCCCCACCGCCTTGGCGGTGACGTTGGCTACAAACTCCTTGGCTACCTTGTAGTTGACGTCCGCCTCCAACAGCGCCAGACGGACCTCCCGCATGGCCTCCTTGATGTCACTCTCTTTCAGCTTTCCCCGGCCCCGCATCTTTTTGAAGACCGCGGAGAGCTTTTCGGAAAGTCCCTCAAACGCCATGGTGTCACCGTCCTTGCAATAGAATTTTGAAGAAAAGGGGTCAATCGTTCAAGTGGCTGGCCAATTCCAAGATCCGGGAGGCTCCTTCATCGATCTCCCGGAAGATGCCATGTCGGGCGTTAAACCTTTGGATATCCTGGGCACAGGAGGCGATCTCGTCTAGGCCGTCCTGAATCTCGCGGAATTTCTTTGCCAATCCCAGGCGCTCCTCCAGATCCAAGAGGATCCCCTCCGCCCGCTTGATGGAGTCCCGCACCCCCTGGCGGGTAATATGGCTGTGGGCGGCGATCTCCGCCAGGGAGAGGTCTTCGTTGTAGTAGAGCTCCACCACATCCCGCTGTTTCTCCGTGAGCATGTCGCCATAGAAATCCAGCAACAGGGAGATCCGCAGATCCTTCGCCATCATCCACACCACCTTAATGTAAAGCCTTTTCCTTTACATATATGCTCCTGTGGTATTATACCGGATTCATGCGCATCTGTCAAGCGCTTTTCTTTACACATGGAAAATTTTCTTTTTCTCTCGGTAGGTTCCCTTGTTTTTTCCAAGCAGCATGGTAAAATGGAAGAAACCGCCGCCCACCGGATCTGCGGGCGGCCTTTTGTTTTCCCTGTCATAAGCCATCCACTCTGTCTGTCAGAAAGGAGTATGCCATGGACATCAAACAGGATCTCACCCAATTGATCGGTTCCACGCCCCTGGTGGAGCTCACCCGCTATAGCGCCCTGCACCATCTGCCTGCCAGGCTGGTGGTAAAGCTGGAATCCCGCAACCCTCTGGGCTCTGTGAAAGACCGGGCGGCCTATGCCATGATCCTGGACGCGGAAAATCGGGGACAGCTATCCCCTGGCGGCGTTGTGATTGAGCCCACCTCGGGCAACACCGGCATTGGATTGGCGTTTGTCTGCGCCATCCGGGGATACCGCCTGGTGCTCACCATGCCGGAGAACATGAGCCTGGAGCGCCGCCAGCTCCTGGCGGCCCTGGGAGCGGAACTGGTGCTCACCCCTGCGGAGGCAGGCATGCAGGGGGCTGTGGCGGAGGCCGACCGCCTGGCCGATCAAATTCCCGGCGCCTTTCTCACCCGGCAGTTCGACAACCCCGCCAATCCCGCCGCCCATGAGACCACCACCGCCCAGGAAATTATCCGCGACACTGACGGACAGGTGGCCCTGTTTGTAGCCTGCTTTGGCACAGGTGGGACGGTTTCCGGTGTGGGACGCGCCCTCAAACGGCACAATCCCGCCATCCAGGTGGCCGCCGTAGAGCCTGCTGAGTCCCCGCTGGTCACCGCCGGCCACGCGGGCCCCCATGGCATCCAGGGAATAGGAGCCAATTTTGTCCCCGGCAACCTGGACCGCTCCACAGTTGACCTATTCTTAACTGTCTCCACTCAGGATGCCCAGGACACCTGCCGCCAGATCGCCCGTACCGACGGCATTTTGGCCGGTTACTCCTCTGGGGCGGCGATCTGTGCCGCTGCCCGGCTGGCCCGGCAACCGGAAAACGCCGGAAAACTGATTGTGGCTCTGGCCCCCGATTCTGGAGAGCGGTACCTCTCCTCCAGGCTGTACCAGTTGCCTTAAATAATAGAGGAACCGCCCCCTGGAGCTACCAAGGGGCGGTTCCTATTTTCCAATCTTATAGGCAGTCGGACTCAAAAAAGCCCTCTTCTTCCTCCGGTTCCTCTGGGGGAAGCGGTTGAGCCACCACATCATCATGGGCATCCAGCCAGTTCAACAGGTCCTGATAGACCTGTTGCCGGTTGGTTTCGTGCAGCAGCTCATGGCGGGCCCCGTCATAGAGCACCAATTCCACATCTTGAAGCCCTGCCTTCAAATACCGGTCATACACCCGGGTGACCCCCACGCCAAACTCTCCCACAGGGTCTTGATCTCCAGAAATCAACAGCAGAGGCATCGATTTTTCCGGTCCCGCGAAACATTTGGGTTGGTTGCAGCTGTTCAATAGGGAAAACAGGTCCCGCAGCCCTGAAGCGGTGAAAAGGAAGCCGCAGGCTGGATCTTCCAGATACTGTTGAACCGCTTGAACATCCCGACTGAGCCAATCGAAATTGGTCATCTTGGGAGAAAACCGTTCGTTGAAGGTACCATAGAGGTACTTCTCGAACCGGCGCTCCACGTAATAAGGACCATTTTTTTTGGCAGAGGACGCGGCCATCCGCATAGCCATCTCGGTGCGCAGCCCCGCGCGGGCGGTTCCCATAAGGATCAAGCCTGCCAGGGACTTGGGGTACCGGGCCGCGTATAGCCGGGCGATGAACGAGCCCATGCTGTGGCCCATCAAAAAGCAGCGCAATTCCGGCAGCTCACTGGAGACGATCTTCCGGAAACGGGCCTGGTCATCCAGTAGGCGCTTCCAACCGTCCTGCTCGGCAAAAAAGCCTTTGTGGCCCCCCTCCGATGAACGCCCGTGCCCCAGTTGATCGATGCCACAGGCCACATAGCCATTTTGGGCCAGGTAACGCATGAAGTCATGATAACGTCCCATGTGTTCGGACATTCCATGGACGATTTGGACCGCAGCCTTCGCCCGCTCCGGCTGATAGATCCAGCCGAATATTTGGGACTGCCCATTGGAGCTTTTAAATTCGATCTGCTTTACGGTGATGTTCATGGTTTTCCAAATCCTCCTCTGGATGGGGTTTTAGGCCCGCGTCTCCAGCAGTTCCCGGCGATACTCCCGCTCCAGCACCTCATGCAGTTCCCCATTGGTGCTGACGGTGAAAAACCGGACATTGAGGAGGGTCTTCCACATCCTTACCAGGATGGAATCCTCCCCGTCGGGGATACCGGTGATGGCGTTGACCACCCGGTTTTCCCGAATAAAATGGACAATGGCGCTTTGGGGGTTGTCGGAGAACTCCACCGTCATACGGGCGTCGTACTCCTTGGCCACCCCGAACAGATGCTCCAGCGCCTGGGGATTGGTGGGGGCGCCTGTGCGCATGACGCTGAGTACCTGTAGGGAGGTGCGGGACAGATCGGCAATCACCCGCGCCGCTTTGATGATCCGTTCGCAGGCAAACTGGTCTGTCACCAGCACCAGTGTATTATGAACTGGCATTTTTTCATCCATGGCAGACTCCTTAGGGCCGTGGGCCGAGAAATAACCGGCCCCCTAAACAGCTTTAGGGACGCCCAACTAATTTAATATACCGCATGCAAAGCGGGGAATTTTGACTGAACCGGTCGATCCAGATTGGGATTAGCCGAAAAAGTCCCAGAAGAACGGGCTGGGATACCAACCATAGCCATCTCCATAACCGTTCCCGCTCCCATCATCCTGTTGAGGTTCTTGCGTTTCTGGCTGCTGGGTCTCCTCCTGCTGGAGGGCCTCGCCAGTATCCTCCATCAGGATGACGTCCACCTCAAAGAAACGGCCGTCCTCTCCGAACTGAGTGCCTGCCCGGTAGATTTCCAGCTTCACCTGGTCGCCTGGCTGTTTACCTTCCAGTTCATCGGTGAGATCCTGGAGGGCGGTGATTTCCTTGTCGTTGATCTTGGTGATAATATCCCCAGGGATGACCCCCTTTTGAGAGATGTCGCTGCCCTCCTGGGTGGAGATCACCAACAGGCCGGTGGGGACCTGGTTCAGGCGAGCCTGCACCTCATTGATCTCCTGGGCGGTGATTCCCAGCATGACCCGTCCGGTGACCCGCCCGTAGTTGATCAGGTCGTCCACAATCGGTTGAGCCATATTGGACGGGATGGCAAAGCCCATTCCCTCTGCTCCCGAGGCGATCACTTTGGCGGAATTGATCCCAATCACCTGGCCGTATTCGTTCACCAGCGCACCACCCGAGTTGCCCGGGTTGATGGCGGCATCGGTTTGGATCAGATTTTTATAATGGGTCACCTGGCCGGTGGATTGATCGGTGGCGGAGACCTGGCGGTTCAACCCGGAGACGATCCCCTGGGTCACGCTGCCGGCAAACGCCATTGACTGGGGATTGCCGATGGCCAGCACCTTCTCCCCCATCTTCACCTGATCCGAGTTGCCGAAGGTGGCGGTGGGCAGGCCCGTGGCATCCACTTTGATCACCGCCAGGTCAGTCTGGGCGTCCGAGCCGATCACCCGCGCCTCATAGGAGGTCTCCCCATCCGACAGCTGGACCGAAATCCCCATAGCCCCCTGGACCACATGGGCATTGGTGACAATATAGCCATCCTCCCGCAGGATAATACCGCTGCCCATTCCCTGGGCTTGGTAACCCTGGGTCTGAACATAGGAGGTGATCGCCACCACCGACGGAGAAACCTGCTCGATAATCTGTTCATTGGTCAGCTTCCCATCAGGCAGGGTTTCCTCCTGGGTCTCTGGCTTGTCCTGAAGTTCCATCCACTCCTGGGGCTCCTGTTCCTCCGGCTGGGAGGTGGTTTCCGACTGTTGGGGAGCGGCCGGAGCCGCATTGGTCAGGCTGCTATAGATGCCAATGCTGGCCATGGAGACCAGGGATACCATCAGGATTACACCCAGAATTCCCGCAAATACCACCAAACCCCGTTTTTTGTGTTTAGGACGGCCGCTGCGGGCCTGTTCATATTGGTCAAAATTCCACTGATAATCCGCCGGGCGCTCCGGATGGGTGGGCTGCTGGGCCTGTCCGCTCTGCCAGCCCTCATTCACGGAACTATCCGCCGAATACTGGGAGGCATCCTTCTGCCCCGAACCCATATCCGGTTGCCCCTGGGCGGCAAAGGGTGCCTGGTATCCGCCCTCCTGCTGGGGTGGGACACGCCAGACCTGAGGCTGCCCGGTCTGGGACTGTTGTTCCTGTCCATCCCCCTGGCTGGGCTGCTCAGACGGGTTCTCTCCCCTGTTGAAGTTCTGATCCCACTGATCCATCTTCCGTCATACCTTTCCGGTTCAATTTTTCCACTGGCCCTCGTGGCCGATCTAGGGTTTAGTATACCTGAAGAATCCTAAAAAAATGTGAAGATTCATTGACAGAGATTTAAATAGATTTCCAAATTTCTTATTGGCTCTTTTTATTCTTATGGTCGTGTTTGGGCAGGGTAAAGACAAATTCACAGTACTCCCCTTCCACCGACCGCACCACAATTTCACCGCCATGGAGGTTGATGATCGAGCGCACGATGTGCAGACCGAGGCCCGCTCCGCCCTTATCCCTGCTGCGGGACTTATCTGTCTTGTAAAAACGGTCGAACACATGGGGGAGCTCATCCTTGGCGATGCCGTCCCCGGAGTTCCGGATACTGACCAAAGTGGATTTGTCGTCCTCCTGGTAGCCCACCTCAATATAACCGCCTTCATTGCAGAACTTCACCGCGTTTTCAATGAGATTGTAAACCACCTGATGGATCAAATCGGGGTCAGCCTCCACCATCACTTTATCCCCATCCAGGCCCCGCACCTCGATGTGTTTTTGCTCCAGGGGCTTTTCAAAGGAAAAGATGGTTTTAATCACCGTATCCCGCACGTCAAACAGGTCCGGTTTGATCTCCAATTCCCCCGCTTCAATCCTGGCAATGTTCAACATAGAGCGCACCAAACGGGAGAGGCGTTTGACCTCGTCGGAGACAATCCGCAGGTAGTAGTCCCGCTTCTCCTCCGGAATGGTGCCGTCCAAAATCCCATCGATAAAGCCCGCAATGGTGGTCATGGGGGTGCGCAGCTCATGGGAGACGTTGGCGGTGAACGACCGGCGGGTCAGCTCGGTGGTGGCCAGGGAGGAGGCCATGTTGTTGAAGGAGATGGCCAGCTGGCCCAGCTCATCATAGCTCTCCACCGGCACGCGCACGGTGAAATCCCCCTTGGAAAACGCCTGGGTGGCGCTGACCATCTTGCGCAACGGCCGCACCAGATCAGCAGTGATGAAATAGACCGCCGCGAACGCCAGGATCAGCACTGCCAGAGAACTGATGATGAACATTTTCAAAATCTCCACCAGAAAGGAGGTCAGCATATCCGCAGAAGCGGAGGCAAACACCACGGCCGCCAACTTGTCCGAGTCATTGACAATGGGGATTCCCACTGTATAACATGGGTTGGTATACAGGCCATTCATACGTCCAACTTCCCGGTAACGGCCCTTCGTAGAAGCGGTATCCAACACTTGGGCAGGGATGGTCACATTTTTGTGAGTCTCTCCGGACCCGCTGGAGAACAGCAGCACTTCCCCATTGGCGTTGCAAAGATAGATGTCCGCCTCAATGGCGTCCGAGAGTACCCCATAGACTGGGAGCACCTGGGAGGGGTTCACCCGTTCGAACTCGTTCCAGCTGATGTTCACATAGGTCAGTTCCGCTGCTTGGCGGGCATTGTGCTCCAGCAGGGTATAGCGCTCCTCCTTAAAATATTGGGAGGCAAAGGCCAGAAGTACCGCTCCCAAAATGGTAATCGATAGGAGGATGATCGCCGCTACGGTGACGAAATGTTTGCTAAATAGGGTCTTGCGCATCCATGAAACCTCTTTTCCCGGCCGTCGAGGCGGTTCACAAAAAGGGCGGGCCGGAAGCCCGCCCCTTTTTGACACCAGCTGTCATTCCTTTACTTCAAACTTATATCCGACGCCCCATACGGTCTTGAGGCACCACTGGTCGGAGACGCCCTCCAGCTTCTCCCGCAGGCGCTTGATGTGCACATCCACCGTCCGGCTGTCGCCATAATACTCAAAGCCCCACACCTCGTCCAGCAGTTGGTCCCGGGTATAGACCCGGTTGGGGTTGCTGGCCAGATGGTAGAGCAGCTCCAACTCCTTCGGCGGGGTGTCCACCACCTTGCCGTCCACCTTCAGCTCATATTTGGTCATGTTGACCACCAGCTTGTCGTAGCTGACCTCCTTGACGTCGTTGTCGGAGGCCGACTTGCCGGTGCGGCGCATGATCGCCTTGATCCGGGCCACAATCTCCTTGGGATCGAAGGGTTTGACCACATAGTCGTCGCTGCCCAGTTCCAAGCCCAACACCTTGTCGAACGTCTCCCCTTTGGCAGTGATCATGATGATGGGCACATTGGATTTTTTGCGGATCTCCCGGCAGACCTGCCACCCGTCCAGTTTCGGCATCATGATGTCCAACAGCATCAGGTCAGGATTTTCAGCGGAAAATTTGGACAGGGCCTCCTCGCCGTCGTTGGCAATCACCACCGTATAGCCATCCTTCTCCAGATAGAGCCGCAACAGCTCACAAATATTTTGATCATCGTCCACAACCATAATTTTTCCCATTGACATAGTCCTCATCCCTCCTGTTGTTTCATGGCGTTGTTCCACCGCGGATTTTTCCACTCTATGTGAGAAGCTACTGAGAAATTCTGGCTCCAAATTGACCTGTCTGATCCTTTTTATCATACCACATTGGGGCCTCCGAAGCAATCTTCCAGGTGGACTCCCATCGTTTTTTTGCTGGACGCCGTGCCACAAATTTCTACGATATGTGATGCATCTATGATTTATTATACCGGATTGAGCACCAGTTTGGTGAATATTTTTTGAATAGTCCCTTTCTGAATTTGGAAAACCCAGAGGATTTCCTTTTTGTCCGCCCTTGTCTATAGCAGGAGTTTGCGCTATAATAGCAGGTGTATTTTGGCGAATAACCTATTGGAGGTCTTTTTGTATGAAGCTCGGAATCGTGGGGCTTCCCAATGTAGGGAAATCCACCCTCTTTAATGCGATTACCAATGCCGGCGCCCAGGCGGCAAACTACCCATTCTGCACCATTGAACCCAACGTGGGCATGGTGGCCGTCCCGGATAAGCGTCTGGATGTCCTGGCAGAGATGTACCATCCGGACAAGTATACCCCTGCCACCATCGAATTTGTGGATATCGCCGGGCTGGTGCGCGGCGCCTCCAAGGGGGAGGGGCTGGGAAATAAATTCCTCTCCCATATCCGGGAGGTGGACGCCATTGTCCATGTGGTCCGCTGCTTTGAGGACGGGGAGATCGTCCATGTGGACGGCAGCATCGGCCCCACCCGGGATATGGAGACCATCAACCTGGAACTGATCTTTTCAGACATCGACATTGTGGACCGGCGGATCGACCGGTGCTTGAAATCCGCCAAAGGGGGCGACAAAACCGCCGCCGCCCAGGCGGAGACCCTCCAGCGTCTGAAAGCCCACTTGGAGGAGGGCCGTTCCGCCCGCGCGTTCGACTGTACCGATGAAGAGCGGGAGCTTTTGGCGGAGATGCCCCTGCTCTCCAACAAACCGGTGATCTATGCCGCCAATATGAGCGAAAACGACTTTGCCGACGATGTGGAGAAAAATCCCTACCTCCAGGAGGTGGAGCGGGCCGCTGCCGCTGAACACGCCGAGGTGCTCCCCATCTGCGCCCAGGTGGAGGAGGAGATCGCCGGCATGGAGCCGGAGGACAAGCTGATGTTCCTGGAGGATATGGGGCTACAGGAGTCCGGCCTGGACCGGCTGATCCGCAAGAGCTACTCCCTGTTGGGGCTAATTTCCTTCCTCACCGCCGGCAAGCCGGAGGTACGGGCTTGGACCATTAAAAAAGGCACCAAAGCGCCCCAGGCGGCGGGCAAAATCCATACCGACTTTGAAAAGGGGTTCATCCGGGCGGAGGTCATCGCCTTTGACGATCTGGTCAAATGCGGTTCCATGGCTGCCGCCAAAGAGAAGGGGCTCATCCGCTCTGAGGGCAAGGACTATGTCTTCCAGGACGGCGATGTGGTGCTCTTCCGTTTCAACGTCTGATGCGCCGCCTGCTTTTCGGGGCGGCTGTGCTCCTCCTGATTGGGGTGGCTATCGGCCTATTTCAGCTCTACCAGAGAAATGAGCAACAAAAGGATCTATTCCTGCCGGAGGCGGAAAACGACTTTGTGGTGGGATGGGTTGGCCAATCCAATCAGGCATCCGGTTTGGATACCGGGGAGGCGCCGCCTGTTGCCTCCGAGCCTTCCGCCAGTATGCCCCAGTTGGCAAATCAAGCCTCCGTCACCAGCGTGGAGGCCCATTTCCAGGAGGACAGCTATCCCGTCGGCACCCAGCAGCTTGCATTGGTGGTGACCAACCAAGGGTCTGAGACGCTGGAATATACCCACTGGTTCGACTTTCGGCAAGTGGCGGGGGAACAGCTGATCCCTCTGGCCCCACGGGAGGGCGCCATGGTCAACCCGGACGACCCCAACGCCGTCCAGCGGTTGGAACCCGGGGTGACTGTGACCATCCCCCTCTCCATCGATCTATTTGACACGCCGCTGGGGCCGGGAACCTACCGCGTCGCGCAGCTGGCCTGCTTCGCAGATCCCAACGGGCAGGCGTTGGCCTGTACCGAGATCACCGCAGACTTTGAACTTGTCCCGGAAAAAACGTGAAATCCACCCCGCATGGAAAGGCCATGCGGGGTGGATTTTTCTATCTACTTTAAGGAGCCCTCTTCCCGGAGGGATTGGGTGCAGGCCTCCACCACCCGGGTGGGCAGGCCGGTGGCCGACGCTGTCTGTTCCAGCGTCCAGCCGTCCTGGGCGCACTCCCGCAGCGCCCCCTCCTCCAACAGCAGCCAACCGGAAAACAATTCCGCCTCCCACTCGTAGCGGCCGGTCACCAGGGAGGTCCGATGCTCTAAAAACAGGGAATTGCACCCCTTGTGCAACAGGGCATGTCCCAATTCATGGGCGCAGACCACCCGCCGCTGGACCGGATCCCGCAGGGACTGGTTCAGGTAGATGATACTGGTGTCCAAACAGTGGGTAAAAAAGCCTCGGATGTTGGCTGGGAGCTCCACCTCTAAAATCACGATGTCCAGCGCCGCGCTCAGGGCAAATGGGTCGTTGGTGCCAAACTGGCGGGCCAAACCCTGGGCGCACCTTCTAATGTAGTCCATGGGACCCTCCCTCCCCCTTCTGACAGGCTAGGAGTTCTTTTCTCTCCGGCTGGCAAGCCTGGAAACCGCCACCTGGGCCCCCACCTCCACAGCGTTCATCACCAGCTCCACATCCTCTGCGGTGAGCGGGACGCCGTTAAACATCAGGCCCTCCTGGCGCATCAGCTTTTGGCGGAATTCCTCCAACATTTGGGCCAGCTCTGTCGGGCCCTTCTCCGGGGGGGACTCCTCTAATAAGAAATAATCGGCGGGCACTTGGAACAGCCGGCAAAGTTCTGCCAGGGTGTGGTGGTCGGGCGCGCGGCGTCCCTGTTCATACATCCCTACGGCGCTGGCCGTGATCCCCAACAGCTCTCCCAGCTCCTGTTGCGTCAATCCACGGGCCTTCCGCAGGGCACGAAGGCGTTTTCCCAACATTTCGGTTCACCTCTTTTCCAATAAAATACCACAATTTGTGTGTATTGTCAACAAATTTTGATTTTTCCCGTTGACATCAAACATTTCGTGTGTTATGATCCTGTTAACAGAACATATGTTCTTATTTTGATAGGGGGTTTTTCATGACATTAAAACAGCTCTCCACCCAATACCACCTGACCGCCAACCAATTGGGCTGCCGGGCCCGAACACTCCAGGGCCATTTGGAGTCGGCCCGGGATGAACAGGCCGCTCGGGCGCTCCAGGGCCGTATCCGCCTGTTGTTACAGGAGCAGCGGGAGATGAACCACACCTGGCGGCACCTGGAACGCTATACCCAATCCTGAAGGGGGGCGCACCATGCAACCATCTAACAAAAGGGAGTCCCGCCTTCGGTTCCTGCCCCGGGAGCGCCGGCGCCGCGCCCGCTACATCCGTTTCCTACAGGGGGCAGTGGCTTGCCTGCCTGCCCGGCAACGCCAAGCCGCCCAGCTCTGTTTGCTGGAGGGATATACCTTGCGCCAGGCCGCCCAACAGTTGGGGATCAGCGTCTCGGCTGTCTCCCGGCGGTTGCGGGCCGCCACCGTTCAGCTGCAACAATTGGCGGCTCTATTCCAAAGCTTGGAGGAGGAGCGGGAACCGTGAATTTTTCTTCAAAGGAAAAACTGCCGCAAATTCTACGTTCGGGATTCATTGACAATCGGGTCAGGGTGTTATAAAATGAAATTTGACCGTAACTTTACATCGCAGGCCATGCAAAACTGCGCAGAAAAGATATTGGAGGGTTGGCAGGATGAATCAAAACGTTCAGGCAGCTGTGGACCATTTTGCGTCCCTAGTCAAAATGCAGTTGGAGCGTAACGAGCGCATCAAAGCCCAGAAGGAGTTTTTGGATTTTCAAAAGTTGGAGACCATTATTATTGGCGTCTGCGGCGGCGATGGGATCGGCCCGGTGATCACCAACGAGGCGGCCCGGGTACTTCAGTATCTTCTAGCGGACCAGGTGAAAGCAGGCAAGGTGGAATTCCGCAACATCGACGGGCTCACCATTGAAAACCGCGCTGCCCACGGCAAAGCCATCCCCGACGATGTATTGGCCCAGCTGAAGGAGTGCCATGTGATCCTGAAGGGCCCCACCACTACCCCCCGAGCGGGCGACCCCTGGCCCAACATCGAGAGTGCCAACGTGGCGATGCGCAAAGAGTTGGACCTGTTTGCCAACGTCCGCCCTGTGAAGGTGCCCGACCAGGGGATCGACTGGACCTTCTTCCGGGAGAATACAGAGGGCTCCTACGCAGTGGGCTCCTACGGCGTAAATGTGGACGAGGATGTGGCGTTCGACTTTGTCGTCACCACCACTGAGGGGACCGAGCGGATTGCGCGCTTGGCCTACGACTATGCCCGCCGGAACCACAAGAGCCGGGTCTCCATTGTCACTAAGGCCAACATTGTCAAAACCACCGATGGCAAGTTCCTCAAGCTCTGCCAACAGATCGGGAAAGAATATCCGGAGATCACCACCGACGACTGGTATATCGATATCATGACCGCCAAGCTGGTGGATCAAAAACGCCGCCGGGATTTCCAGGTATTTGTGCTGCCCAATCTCTATGGTGATATCATTACCGACGAGGCCGCCGAGTTCCAGGGGGGTGTCGGCACTGCCGGCAGCGCCAACATCGGCAAACACTACGCCATGTTTGAAGCCATCCACGGCTCTGCCCCCCGGATGGTATCCGAAGGGCGGCAACAGTATGCGGACCCCTGTTCCATGCTGCGGGCTGCTGTGCTTCTGCTCAGTCACATCGGCTACCAGGCGGAGGCGGACAAGCTGGAGCGGGCTTTGGATATCTGCATGTTTGAGGAAAAGAAACTGAAGGTCACCGGACGGGATACTGGCTGCACCTGCACCCAGTTCGGGGACTATGTGATGGAGACGGTCTCCCGCCTATAAAGCGGATCGAGAAAAGAAATAGAGGAAGGATCTTCACCATGGCAAAACATCAGGGTGTTTCCCTTTCGGTAATCAAGCGGTTACCACGCTACTACCGATTTTTGGGAGATCTTTTAAAAAAAGACGTCACCCGCATCTCTTCCCGGGAGCTGGCACAGCTGATGCAACTGACCGCATCCCAGATCCGCCAGGACCTCAATTGTTTCGGCGGCTTTGGCCAACAGGGCTATGGTTATAACGTAGCGGATCTGCGCCGGGAGATCGGCAGCATCCTGGGTCTGGACAGGAATATCCCCACCATCCTCATTGGCGTGGGCAACTTGGGGCGAACGATTGCCCGCCATATGGATTTTGAGAGCAGCGGCTTCCAACTGGTGGGGCTGTTTGACAATAACCCCTCTGTAATCGGGCAGAGTGTCCGGGGGCTTACAGTGAGCGATGTGGCGCAGCTGGACGAGTTCTGCCATGCGCGGCAGCCCAAAGCTGCCATCCTCTGCATTCCCCGCGAGGTTGCCCGTGCCACTGCGGAGCGGCTGATCTCTCTGGGGGTCACCAGCTTTTGGAACTTTTCCCACTATGACCTGCTCTTGGATTTTGAGGGGCTGATTGTGGAAAATGTGCATCTGGGCGACAGTTTGATGACCCTCTCCTACCGGATCCACGCAGGGGAACAGGCTAAAGAGAATTCCATACAGAGTAACTAATTTCCGCTATCGCGATCGATGGCCAAAAAGCCGGTTGGAAGGGGCAGATGCCCCCTTCCAACCGGCTTTTCCTTTTCTATTGGGCCCTCATTTGGTCAAAAGTGATCCTGCAAATGGAACGCTCCAGGTCGCCAAAAATTCCCGAGGCAGGCCATCGATCCCCTGCCTTTGCCAATCCTATTTCCAAGAATTTGTCGCAAGTTGGGAGGACTCCCTATTGTATTAGAACGAATAACGTTGTATGATGGGGGTTGGATTACACATCCACAACACAGAGGAGCATGTCCGGCCTTCCGGAAGGCCGGTATGCCCTGTGTAGAAGAAGGAGAAGAAAGGGAAAGGGACATGTATATTGTCATTGTGGGCATCGGCAAGGTGGGGAGCACCGTGGCTACATACCTCTCTCGGGAGGGGGGGCATGAGGTGGTTGTGGTGGATAAAAATCCCAATATTGTGGAGCGTATGGCCAACAATTTCGACGTGCTGGGCCTCTGCGGCAATGGATCCGCCCCCGAGATTCAAGAAGAGGCCGGAATGGGCAAGGCAGATCTTGTGGTTGCGCTCACCTCTTCCGACGAATTTAACATCCTCTGCTGTATTCTGGCCAGAAAAGCAGGAGCCAAACACACCATTGCGCGGGTGCGCAACCCGGACTATTTCCATCAGATGGCTTTCCTGAGGGAAGAGTTGGGGCTCTCCATGGCGGTGAATCCGGAACTGGAGGCGGCCAACGCCATCAGCCGGATGCTCCGATTCCCCAGTGCCATCAAGTTGGAGCTGTTCAGCAAGGGGCGGCTGGAGATGGCGGAAATCACCATTCCCGCCGGAAGCATTCTAGAGAATGTCGTGCTCAAAGACCTTCCTCGGGTTTGCAGTACCCAGGTGCTCATCTGTGCTGTCCGGCGAGGGGAGGAGGTGTTCATCCCCGATGGCGATTTTGTGCTCCACGCCGGGGACTACATCAACGTCACCGCCTCCCACTCCGATATGAATGACTTTTTCAAGATCCTGGGGATCTATCAGAACCGGATCAAAACCGTCCTACTGGTGGGCGGCGGAAAGGTGGCCTACTACCTGGCCCGTCAGCTGATCCCCCTGGGGATGCGGGTGGAGATTGTGGAGCAGAACGCGGACATCTGCCAGAGCCTGAGTGAAGCGCTTCCCAAGGCCACCATCCTCCATGGGGATGGCACCGACCAGGAATTGCTGCTGGAGGAGGGATTGGCCACTGTGGATGCCTGCGTCTCCCTCACCGGCATCGACGAGGAAAATGTGATCGTCTCCATGTTTGCCTCCATGAAGAAGGTCAAAAAGGTAATCACCAAGATCAACCGACTGCCCCTGTTGTCCATCCTGCATCAGTTGGGGATTGAAAGCGTGGTTTCCCCCCGGGTGGCCACCGGTGAGCTGATCCTGCGGTATGTGCGGGCGCTGCACAACTCCGAGGGCAGCAGTGTCCAAACCCTCTAC
>CAJFPF010000114.1 GCA_904398655.1 uncultured Anaerotruncus sp.
GGCCGCCCGGGTGATGAGCCTGCAGGACCCCACCAAGAAGATGAGCAAGAGCGACGACAACCCCAAGGCGTTCATCTCCATCCTGGACAAGCCGGAGACCATCCTGAAGAAATTCCGCTCCGCGGTCACCGACTCAGAGGCCCAGGTCTGCTACCGGGAGGGGAAGGAGGGCATCAACAACCTGATGTCCATCTACAGCGCCATCACCGGGCGGAGCCTTCAGGAGATTACCGACGAATTTGCGGGCAAAGGCTATGGGGACTTTAAGACCGCTGTAGGGGAAGCGGTCGTGGAGACCCTGCGCCCGGTACAGGAGCGGTATGAAGCCTACCGCAAGGACAAAGCCTATCTGGAGGAGTGCTGCAAACGGGGGGCCCAACAGGCCCTGCGCATCTCCCAACGCACTTTGGATAAGGTCTATCGGAAAGTAGGTTTTCTGTCCTTTTAAAATGGGGGCTAGCGGGAATCATTGAACAAAAAAGCAGCCATCAACAGCGCAATTTTTGGCGCTGTTGATGGCTGCTTTCCTAAAAATCTCTCCCAAGGGGAGATGAAAACATATTCAGAATGCTGCTTATCTTTTTACAATGTTCCCCTTCCCTTCTCTTTGAATTTGTGTAAAGTGTCCTATTTTATGGACATTTTGTTGCTGCACTTTAGTATATTTTATGGATATTTTACAATTTTTACAAATTCACTTACACCACTTTTAATAAATCTCTGGATTTTTGTCAGTTTTACGTTTACTTTCCCCCCATTTTCATATATATTTATAGTGTAGTGAGACTTTCCCAGGGAGGAGGGGCATTCATGAAATCTACGGGAATCGTTCGAAAGGTTGACGAATTGGGACGGATTGTGCTGCCCATTGAACTGCGGCGCACACTGGATATTAACGAGCGGGATTCGCTGGAAATCTACGTGGACGGCAATCAAATCATCCTCAAAAAATACGAGCCGGCTTGCGTTTTTTGCAACAGTGCTGTCGATGTGACCACCTTTAAAGGCAAGAACATCTGCCTGCACTGCATCCGCGACCTCTCCTCCCAAAGCTGATTCGTATATCAAAAAGCACAGGACAACGTCCTGTGCTTTTTTTCAGCCCTCCGAGGGCTCCGAGCCAGCCTCATATTCCCGGGTCAGGTCCTCCCCAGCTTGGAGCGCCTGTTCCCGTTCCCCGCGCTGGATCAAATAACGGCCGTACATGGCAAAGCTGATGCACCAATAGGGGCGCGCATATAGGGAGATCAGCAGTTGGATCACCGCCATCACGGCCACGAACGCCAACACATCCCCCCGGTAGAGCGGGTGGACAAACTGCAATGCCACCATCCCACCTATAGCGGCCAACAGCGGCAAAAACCAACCGATAAAGGATAGTCCAAACGTAAACAGCCCGCCCCGCTGTCCCCGGGAAAAGCGCACCCCTTGGCGCACCGTCTGGCGGATCTTCCAATCGGGATGCTCCGCCAGCAGATAGGGGGCCAGCTGATAGCGCAGGGCCAAAAAAATCAACAGGATCGCGGCCAGCACCGTCCACCCCCACACCAAAAGGGAGAACAGGAGCCCGGCGAATGGGGGCAGCGCTACCCCTGCCCGGCGCAGGTAAAACTCCCAAAACCACCTGGCCGCTCCCAGAGGCAAGGCCAGCAGTATCCCCCATAACAACATCCGCACCGCAATGGACAGCTGGAGCCCCAACGCCTTGCCGTAGGCACCGGGCGTCTCAAAATAGTGGAAGACAGCTGTGACCGGTTCCTTTTGGGCGGCGGTACGCAGATAGAACCAGCGGCTGATTCCCTGTCGCAGCGGGGCCAAGATTGCCCACACCAGCGCCCCCATCAGCAGCGTGACCACTGTGGAGGCCAATGCCAAGGAGGGCTGGCCGGAGGCGTCATAGAACGCCAGGTCAAATACCATCCGAAGCCCCTGCTCCAGTAGGCGGATCAGCGCCACTGGCACCAGGCCGATGACCAGCACTGCCACCGCCTTTCCCCAGCCGCCCGCCATCGCCCGGCGGGCGTTGGCTTTCAACATTCCATAGAACCCCATTTTCAATTTCCCCCATCCCATCGCCAGCCCTTTTGCCGGCGGAATTGGTTACATCCAGAACCAGCCCTCCTGCTCCGGGAGCTCCTCCCGGGGCCAAGGCAGTTGGCTGTAGACTTCAAATTTGTGATCCCGCATCCACATCTGCGGTGTCAAAAGGAGTGTGTAGCCCTCCCCAGGGCCGACATTCCAGCGCACTGCCTCCCGCTGGGGAAGCCCCATGGCGGCCAGCAGGTTGGCGATAACGCCCCCGTGGGTGACCGCTGCCACTGAGGTGATCTGTTCGCGCATCATCTGAGCGAAGATGTGGGCCAGGGCGTCGGTGACCCTGGCCAGGAGCTGGGAGCCGCTCTCCCCGCCCGGCGGGGCCGCGGCCGGGGAGGAGATCCACCGGAGGAAGTCCGGGTCCTCCTCCAGCTGGGCCCCCGTCTTGCCTTCAAACGCGCCAAAGTCCAGCTCCCGCAGCCCCGGCTCCTCCACCAGCATCCGGTCCGGGAACAGAAGCTCGGCCGTCTGGCGGGCCCGCAGCAGCGGGCTGGTGTATACCCGGTCCACAGGAGGGTATTCCCCCTCCTGAAGAAGCCCCTCCAACTGGGCCATTCCCTGGGGGCAGAGGGGCAGATCGGTGGAACCGATATACTTCCCCTCCAGGTTGCCCTGGGTCAGTCCGTGGCGGATGAGATGGATTTTGTACGTTCGCATAAAACGCCGTCCCCTTTTTGCGATGATTCACCAAATCTTTTCCAAATTCGACACACTCTATTTACAAACCGTTTTTGCTGTTATATAATTTACACTACGTAAAAGGCTCCAAAAGCCCCTTTGTTTCCCCTGTTTGACAATGTTTGAGGATTGAAAAGCCGTTTTGAGGAGTAATGGACGATATGAACGCAGACTTTCCACGGATTCTTACCCTCCTGCGTAAGGAGCGGGGCATCAGCCAAAAGCTGGCCGCCTCCCAGCTGGGGATTTCCCAGGCGCTGCTCTCCCACTATGAAAAGGGCATCCGGGAGTGCGGGCTGGACTTTTTGATCCGGTGCGCCGACTTCTATGGAGTCTCCTGTGACTACCTGCTGGGGCGTTCTCCCGACCGGGAGGGCTCCAAACTGACGGTGGAGGACATCCCGGAACCGGACAGTATGGGCAAAGAGAATGTCTTCAGGGCCGGTGTGCTGCCCGTGCTCAACAAAAAACTCATCGCCAACTCCCTGAACATCCTCTTTGATCTGCTGGCCAAGAGCGGCTGCAAGCCCCTCATCCACGAAGTGAGCTCCTTTTTGATGCTGGCGGTCTACCGGATGTTCCGGCTGGTCTATTCCGCCAATCCCCGCAACCAGAGCGCCCTCTTCACCATCCCCCAGGCGGTTGCCCAGCAGTATGCCAGCGCCGCCATGGAGATCAGTTGCGCCAACGCTGCCTCCATTTCCGAAGGGGAGCCGGTGGCGGAGATGGAGCGGATCCCCAAATTGGAGGCCCTCTCGATCACCACCGAAGGGCTGGGGCAGAGCTATCCCCTCTTCGCCTCCTCCCTCCTGAACCTGATCCAAAACTCTGAAGCCAAAATCGCCTATCCCCCTAAGTCCAAAACATGAGGCATGGTTTCATTGTTTTAGTTTACCACGTTTTGACAGTGGTAGCAATGAAACAGCTGAAAAGAAATCGTGAACTTTTTCCCGCCGTCCCCCCGGGGCGGCGGTTTTTTGCCCCGCTCTCTCCCTGGAAATTCCGTTGACAGCGGCGGCTTTTTTCGTTACTATACTGAGAGACGGGGTTGGCAACAACCCCTTTCAAAGAGGAAAATTTTCCCAAAAGGAGGTGCCCGCCCGATGAAACCCGCTATCGCTGCCCTGTTGGCAGCAGCGCTGTCGCTGCTGTGCTCCTCCTGTAGTGGTTTCAATTTGCGGGCGGAGGACCTGATGCGTCCGCCAAAGCTTACCGAGGAGCAGACCGCTATTGAAAATGCCCTGAAAAGCTCGGCCATCTCCGGCAACATCACCTATAAATACCCCCAATCGGGGGACTACCGTTCGGCCTTTGTCTTCCATGACATCGATGGGGATGGACAGGAGGAGGCCCTGGTATTCTATGCCGCCCCCGACCTCAGCGACTACGCCCGGGTCTCCCTGCTGGACAATTTAAATGGCTCCTGGGTGGCGGTTCAGGAGATGCCCGGATCGGAACAGGATGTGGAATTTATCTCCTTCGGGAGTATCACCCGCCCCGGGCGGCAGGATATTGTCATTGGCTGGGGCAGCCCTGACCAGGAGGGCGGCCAGCTGGGGGTCTACGCCTACCGGGGCGGAGAGCTGGTGGAGCTTTACAGCAGTTCCTATCACTCCTATCTGTTGGAGGATCTGAGCGAGGATGGCCTGGACGATCTGTTCCTGCTGGAGCGGAATGGCGACACCTCCTCTCTCAACCTGGTGAGCTGGGATGGTTACCAACTGGACCGAACCAGCCGGGTCACCCTCTCCCAGCGGATCTCCCAGATCCCCGGTATGACTGCGGGGATGCTCTCCAACGCCGACACTCAGAAGGGGCTCTTTT
Source organism: uncultured Anaerotruncus sp. (assembly GCA_904398655.1). Classification (GTDB taxonomy): domain Bacteria; phylum Bacillota; class Clostridia; order Oscillospirales; family Ruminococcaceae; genus Anaerotruncus. The sequence goes on from CAJFPF010000114.1 coordinate 4,597, forward strand.
TGGATGAGCTGCTCAACGATGGAAGTTTGGCCACCGAGGTGTTTACCATCGAGGATGGGGAACTCTACGGGGTGATTACCTATGATATGCCTTCCGATCAGGTGCTTTTGGAGGAGGCGCGGGCCCAAGCCGAGGGGGTATCCCCCTCCGCCGGGGTAGCCCTTCAATCCCCCACCCTCTACGATTTGACCCTGCGGATCAACACTTCCTCCCGGGATCAGACGCCATTTCCGCTATGCGGGGACGTAAATGGGGACGGGATTGTGGAGATTCCCACCAACCTCCGGTTGCCCGGTTACTCGGACGCAGAGGAGGGCACCTGGCTCTATCTGACTGAATACAACCAGCTCAAGGGGCGCAGCCTCAACCGGATCTATGCCGCCGCTGTCAATCGGGAGGCCGGCTACCAGGTGGTCTTTCCGGAGGAGTGGATCGGCCGGGTGTCGGTGGTGAACCGGTTGGAGGATAACGAATGGCGGTTCGTGGAATTCTCCAACAGCCTGGCCCAGTCCCGGGAGCTGGCACGGATTCGAGTGGTCTCCCAAAAGGACTACCAGGATAAGTTTTTGGGGGATTATCAGGTATTTGCCGAACGAGGGATGTTCACCTTCTATGGCTATGTCCCTCAACAGGTGCAGGCCGCTCCAGAGGAGGAAGAGCGCCTGGAGATCAGCTTGGAGGAACTGCGGGAACTGTTCTCGCTTCTGTGATATGCCAAAGGGGGCTTTTTGTATGAAACGGATTTTGATTGTGGAGGACGAGGATGTGATCCGGGACTTTGAGGTAATCAACCTGAAGCGCTCGGGCTATGAGGTGGTGGATGTCCCCAGTGGGGAGGCGGCCATGGAGGTGTTTGACCAAAACCCCTTCTATTTTGATGTGGCGGTATTGGACGTGATGCTTCCCGGCATGGACGGGTTCGAGGTCTGCCGGCGCATCCGGGAGAAGAACAGTGCCATCGGCATCATCATGCTCACTGCCCGCAGCCAGGAGATGGACAAGGTCAATGGGCTGATGATCGGCGCCGATGACTATGTGACCAAGCCGTTCTCCCCCTCCGAGCTGGTGGCCCGGGTGGACGCCCTCCACCGCCGGGTGACGATGGCCGCCGAACGTGCCCAGCCCCAGGTGGTCACCGAGCTGAAATCCGGGCCGTTTGTCCTCAACACCAAGAGCCGGACGGTCACAAAAAATGGCAAGCTGCTGGATCTGACCCAGGTGGAATACCAGATCCTGGAGTATTTCTTCCAAAACCCCAACACAGCCCTGGGGCGTCAGGACATCCTCAACCGGGTCTGGGGAGAGGGGTATTTCGGAGATGTGAAAATCGTGGATGTGAACGTCCGCCGGCTGCGGATGAAGCTGGAGGACGACCCCTCCCACCCCAGCTATCTGACCACCGTCTGGGGATTTGGGTACAAGTGGATGCAGGAGGAAAACTAGGCGGGTTCCCCATCCGTTGGGAAGGAGGTGAGCACGGATGGCGGTGAAAAAGATCACCAAACGGTGGCTGTTCAACAACCTGGGGGTCATCTTTATCATCCTGGTGGCCCTGGAGGTGGCGTTCGGCTTTGGAATCAAGGCGTTCTACTACAACAACGTCCAGGCTGCCATCCTCACCCAGGCAAATATTGTCTCCAGCCAGCTCACCGCCTATTCGGAGGACAGCACCTCCAACTTCTCCGCCCAGGTGCGCAGCCTGGTGGAGACGTTCAGCGCCCGGGATCGGATGGAGCTGATGGCGGTAGACCTGGATGGGAATATCATCTTCACCTCCAGCGGCTTTGAGCCCACCGAAAACCTCAACGATCCGGACATGCCCGACGACTTCCGCCGGGCGATGAAGGCTCCCGACGGGGTGGGTTCCTACACCGGGATGTGGAACGGGGAGAAAATTATGGCCCTCACCCGGGCTTCCACAGTGGAGGACACCAATATCGCCGCCATGCGGTTCGCCGTCTCGTTGGACCTGGTGGACCAGCAGATCATCCTGCTGATCGCGGCGGTAACTGTGGTCTGCATCGCCATCCTCTGTTTCGTGATCTTCTCCGGCTCCTATTTTATCAGTTCCATCGTCAATCCTGTGGGAGAGGTGGGCCAGACCGCCCGCCGGATTGCCCAAGGGGACTTTGGGGTGCGGCTGAAGAAGCGCAATGATGATGAAATTGGGGAGCTGTGCGACACCATCAACTATATGGCGGAGGAGCTCTCGGTGAATGAGAAGATGAAAAACGACTTCATCTCCTCGGTCTCCCATGAGCTGCGCACCCCCCTCACCGCCATCAAGGGCTGGTCGGAGACTCTGGCGGACATGGGATCGGATGTGGACCCGGAGATGCTCTCCAAAGGGATGAAGGTGATCACCGGGGAGACCGAGCGGCTGGCCCAGATGGTGGAGGAGCTTTTGGACTTCAGCCGGATCCAGAGCGGCCGGATGCAGCTGGTGAAGGAGCGGATCGACCTGATCGCTGAACTTTCGGATGCGGTGCTCATGTTTGAGGAGCGGGCCCGCCGGGAGCAAAAGCGGCTGATCTACCAGGAGCCGGACGCGGTGGCTCCCTTCTTTGGCGACCGCAACCGGATGCGCCAGGTATTTGTGAACATCATCGACAACGCCCTGAAATATTCCGATGCCGGGGACACCGTCACCGTTCAGGCGACCCTGTCCGGCCAGCAGGTGGCGATCGCTGTGGAGGACACCGGCTGCGGCATTCGGGAGGCGGACCTGCCCAAGATCAAACAGAAGTTTTTCAAGGCCAATTCCACCCGCCGGGGCTCTGGGATTGGGCTGGCGGTGGCGGACGAGATCGTCTCGATGCACGGGGGGACGCTGGAGATCTACTCCAAGGAGCATGTGGGTACCCGGGTGGTGATTCGATTGCCGCTGGGAGAAGGTTGATTTATTCACAATTTCCCGCTATAGTGGAGAATGACAGTGGGTGGGCTGGGATCTGGCCCGTTCCCGCGGGGCCCCGGCCCGGCGCCGGCGGATTGGAAAGGAATTGATGCGATTTTGTCTGAAAGCGCCAAAAAGCCACAGAAGAAGACCTCCATCGGTGGACAGGCCCTGATCGAGGGGGTCATGATGCGTGGGCCGTATGTCTCTGCCATGGCCATCCGCAAGTCGGACGGAGAGATTACGGTGGAGACCTGGGAGACAGGCTCTAGAAGATGGTACTACGGGATCCCCATTGTGCGGGGGATCGTGAACTTTGTGGTGATGCTGGTCACCGGTTACCGCTGCCTCATGCGCTCGGCAGAGCTGTCCGGCATTGCCGAGGAGGAGGAACCCTCCAAATTTGACCTATGGGTGGATGAGCATCTGGGGGACAAGGCGGTGGGGGTTTTCAATTTTTTGGTGACCGTGATCGCCATGGTATTGGCCATTGGGCTGTTCCTGCTGTTGCCCTCCGCCTTGATTAAGTTGGCGGAGGGGGCGCTGCTCCACCTGCCCAATTTTGTCATGACCCTGTCCGAGGGAATTTTGAAGATCGCTATCTTTGTGGGATACCTGTTCCTGGTCACCCGGATGAAGGACATCCATCGGGTGTTTGAATACCACGGAGCGGAGCACAAGACCATCGCCTGCTATGAGGCCGGGGATGAGCTTACACCGGAAAATGCCAAGAAGTACATCCGGTTCCATCCCCGCTGTGGCACCAGCTTTTTGCTGATTGTGCTCATCGTCTCCATCCTGGTGAACTCTGTGCTCACCTGGGACAGCCTATGGATCCGGGTGGTGCTGAAACTGTTGATGTTGCCGCTGGTGGTAGGGCTCTCCTATGAGGTGATTCGGTTTGCCGGCCGCAATGACAACGCCCTCACCCGGGCGGTCTCCGCGCCGGGGCTGTGGCTGCAGCGCCTCACCACCTTCGAGCCCGACCTCACCCAGCTGGAGGTGGCTATCGCCGCCATGAAGCCCTGTATCCCTGAAAATAAAAACGACGACCTCTATGGGGCTTGATTCCCCCACTCCCGGGACGCCGCCCACAGCGGGCAGCGTCCCTTTTCCTTCCCAGAAAGGAGCTGTAAAACCCTTGACCCTACAGGAGATCTGGCGTCAAACCTTGCAAAATCCCGGTCCCGAAGAGGACTCCTTTTCCCTGGCCTGCCTCTTTCAAAAGGCGTTCGGGGTGGAGCGGGCCCGCTTGCCCCTCTGTGGGGAACGGGAACCCTCCCCCGCCCAAGAGGAACAGTTCGCCCAGCTGCGGGCCCGGCTTCAGGCGGGTGAACCCCTCCAATACCTGGTGGAGGAGTGGGAGTTCTTCGGCCTACCCTTCCAGGTGGGGCCAGGGGTCCTGATCCCCCGCCCGGACACCGAGACGCTGGTGGAATGCGCGCTCTCCCTTTTGGAGGGGACAGCCGCCCCCCGGATCGCGGATCTCTGCGCTGGCAGCGGCGCAGTGGCGGTGGCCATTGGGCATACCCTGCCGGATGCCCAGATAACCGCCCTGGAGCTCTCCCCCCAAGCATTCTCCTATTTAGAAAAAAATATTGCCCGTAACCGGGCATCCAATGTACATCCCCTGTTGGCAGACGTGCTGGCCCCTCCCAAGGGCCTCCCTCCCCTGGACCTGGTGGTCTCCAACCCTCCCTATATCCGCCGCGCGGATCTCCCCGGCCTGGAACGACAGGTCCAGTGGGAACCGGAAATGGCTTTGGATGGGGGGGAGGACGGATTGGGGTTCTATCGGGCACTGCCCGGGCTGTGGCGGCCTCTTTTGAAACCCGGGGGTTGGATCGCCTTTGAGGTGGGGTATGACCAGGCAGAACCGGTAGCGGATCTTTTGGGGGCAGCGGGATACCGCCAGGTGGGACATTTTAACGACCCAACTGGTATCTCACGGGTGGTGGCCGCCCAAAAACCGCTCTGAGTGCCACAGGGACAAGGCCAGCCGCCCTTGAGAAGGGAAATAGGGGAAATCCTCCCACAATCCCACCCCATTCCAAATACAGCAGGAGGCCCGCAAGCAACCGCTTGCGGGCCTCCTGCCCTCTCTTCCTTTTCTTTCTCCCCTGGAAATGGGTTAAGCACCCTGCTGGCCCAGAATCTCCCGGTAGAGGTCCACATACTCCCCTGCCGAACGGTCCCAGGAGAAATCACAGGCCAAGGCGATCTGCACCGCTTTGGGCCACAGCTCCCGGTTGTAGTAGAGGCCGGCAGCACGGTCGATGGCCCCCAGCATGTCATGGGCGTTGTAGGTTTTGAAGGTAAAGCCATTGCCCCCCAGGTTCAGGCCCATATCCGTGATCGAGTCCTTCAGCCCGCCCGTCTCCCGGACGATGGGCAAAGTGCCGTAACGCAGGGCCACCATCTGGGCCAGGCCGCAGGGCTCACTCTTGGAGGGCATCAGGAATACATCCGCGCCCGCATAGATCTTCCGGGCCAGGTCGGGCTCAAATCCAATGCGCACCGCAGTGCGGCCGGGGTATTTGGCCTGCATCTCCTGGAAGAAGCTTTCAAACATATATTCGCCAGAGCCCAAAGCCACCACCTGCAGTTCCCGGCGCATGAGCTCATCATAGATATACTGGATCAAATCGATCCCCTTATGGCCCACAAACCGGGTGACGATGCCGATCAGCATCTTCTCCGGGGCCTGCTCCAATCCCATGGTCTTTTGGAGCTCCAGCTTGTTGACCCCCTTCTTCTCCACCGTATCGGGGCCAAAGTTGGCATAGAGGGCAGGGTCGGTCTCCGGGTTGTAGCTGCGGGTATCGATGCCGTTGAGGATCCCCTTGAGCTTGTGTTGGTGGGCCTTCAGCAGCCGGTCCAACCCGTGGGAGAACCAGGGGTCGGTAATCTCCTTCGCGTAGGTGGGGCTGACGGTGGTGATATAGTCGCAGACCTCAATGGCGCCCTTCATCATGTTCAGGCAGCCGTCATAGAGCATGGTAGGTGCTGCGTAATAGGGCAGCCCCAACACATCGGAGGCAATCTCCATGCCATATTTGCCCTGGTATTGGATATTGTGGATGGTGAATACGGTTTTGATCTTCTGGTATTTCTCCATATTCCGGTAGAACAGGTCCAGATAGACCGGGGCCATGGCGGTCTGCCAGTCGTTGCAGTGGAGAACATCCGGATCGAAGTCGATGTACTGGATCATTTCCACCAGAGCCTTGGAGAAGAAAGCAAACCGTTCGGCATCGTCATAGAAGCCGTAGATCCCCCCATCCCGCTTGAAGTAGTACTCATTGTCCAAGAAGTAGTACTTCACTCCGTCCCGGATCAGTTCGAACACGCCGCAGTACTGGTTGCGCCACCCCAGGGGCACATAGAAATTGCATAGGAAATTCATCTTCTGGCGCCACTCGGGCTTGATCGCGCTATAGAGGGGCAACACCACCCGACAGGACTGCTGCTTATTGCGGATCGCCCTGGGCAGCGACCCCGCCACATCCGCCAGGCCTCCCGTCGCAATGAACGGGGTGGCCTCTGTAGCAGCATATAGAATCTTCATAGTAACCTCCCTTTCTTCAATCGGGTCCAGGCCAAGCCGTCCTCCCCAGTTGATCCTTCAACCGGGGAGGCGGCCACGTGGTCAGATGGTGCTTCCTTTGGAAATATAGGTGGGGTAGGTATCAATCCCAATGAGTACCCGGGAGTCCTTGATTAAAACATCCTTATCTGTGATCACATACTCCAGATGGGCATTGTCCCCCACATAGGTGTCCTGCATGATGATGCAGTTTTTCAACACCGCGTTGCGGCCGATCTTCGCCCCCCGGAAAATGATGCAA
>CAJFPF010000115.1 GCA_904398655.1 uncultured Anaerotruncus sp.
GACAAAATCCGTAAATTGTCCTATACCTCCCATCATACAGAGATGTGCGGGCAAAAATTGGAAAAAACGCAGGCCTCCTTGTGAGAAAAGGGGCACAAATGAAACATGAAAATGGGCTGCTTTGAAATTTGGTTTCAAAACAGTCTTTTTGGCGTATATTTATGTAAAAAATGCATCAAATTTGCGGGCGTATTCAATTGCAATGCCAGAGGGGTTGTAGTAAACTATAGTCAACAGAAATCATCTATGCCTCTAAAAACGGACAATTTACGGATTTTGTCTAGATGAGCTAGTTCTCATAGACACTGACAGCACGAGGCGGGACAATTTACGGATTTTGTCCTATGGGATAAGCTGTAGCTGTTCCAACAGGCGCGCATGGGCATGGGCGGTGGTGGCCAGGTAGATCCGGGTGGTCTCCACACTGGAATGGCCCAGCACATCCGCAAGGCCGGCCAGATCCCGGCATTCTTGGTAAAAACAGCGGGCAAACAGATGGCGCAGGTTGTGGGGAAAAACTTTGGTGGGCGCCACTCGGGCCTGTTGGCAGAGGGCTTTCATCTCCGCCCAAATCTGTTTGCGGCCGATGGCGTTTCCCCGCCGGGTGCGGAAGATCTGCCCGGAAAAAATTCGCTGGGCCCGGGCATACCGCAGCAGTTTGCGGCAGAGCTTTGTGGGGAGCAGAATGGTACGGACCTTCCCCTTCAAAAAGATCTCCGCCCGCCCTTGGCTGGCTGCCTCCACCGTCAGATATTGTACCTCCGACACCCGGATGCCGGTGGAGCAGATGGCCTCCATCAGCAGCAAAAGGCGGGTGCGTCCGCTTTTTTGGGCGGCTTCCAACAGGCGGCGGTACTCCTGGCGGCTCAACTCCCGCTCCTCCTTGCGGAAGGGTTGGCGCTGCAGACGTAAACTTTTCACCCGCAGCTCCTCCCAGCCGGCAAAGCGGAAAAAGGTATTGAGTGCTGTTATCATGGTATTCACCGTGGCGGGGGAAAGTCCCCGCGCCAGCAGGGAAGATTTCCACGCCGTGCCCGCTTCCCGATTGATTGGACGTTTATCCAGCCAGGTTCGGAAGTTTTCCAAATCCCGCAGGTATTTTTCCACTGTGCCGGGGCTGCGCTCCTCCTCCCACAGGTTCCTTTGAAACTGTTGGATCAGTTCGCCTGTCAATCGATAAGTCCCCACATGGACCCCTCCAATCCAAAAAAATAAGATACACACCACAGCTGTGGTGTGTATCTTATTTTACACATGGATGGGTTTTTCCATTCTGTTTTTATGCCGTTTCTTTGCGGGAACCTCCCTTTTGTGTCAAGGCTGGTCCACCGTTACATGGACCAGAGCCTCCGCGATGGCTGCCTCCGAGAGTTCCTGACCCAGGCCGGGGCGGTCGGGGATCCAAAACCGGCCATTTTTGGGCTGGTCGTTGTATTTGCCCAGCCGGATGATGGCAGGTTGGGTGGAGCGGAAATGATGCTCATAGATGGCGAAATTGGTGGTGGCTGCCGAGACCTGGAGGGCCGCGGCGGTGGCGATGGGGCCGCCGGCGCAGTGGATCTGTGCTTTTACGTCAAAGGCCTCCGCCATGGTACGGATCTTGTGGCACTCGGAGATGCCGCCGCAGTTGCAGGCGTCCGGCTGGGCCAGCTGGATGGAATTTTCTTTAAAATAGTTGAGGAACTGCCAACGGGTATAGAGCCGTTCCCCCGCAGCCAGGGGGGTGCGCACCTTCTCCCGTACCAGGCGCTGGAATTCCGGCCGCAGAGGGGTGGTGGGCTCCTCCAGAGCGTAAAAGTGGTATTTGTCGCACAGTTCCCCCAGGCGGATGGCGGAGGTGACGTCGGTGCGCCCGTGGTTCTCCATCAAAAGATCCACCGGCCCGCATGCCTCCCGGATGGCGGCGATCCGCTCCTCCACCATGGCATAGAAGTCGTTGGAGAGGAACCCCTCGCAGTCCTGGTAGGAGATCTCCCGCTTGTCCCGGTCATACATGGTGAAGTCCACCTTCACTGCGTCATAGCCGTCCTCCATGGCCAATTTGCAGATGTCGGCATACTCCTGGGCGGACCCCCGAGGCCCCACGTCCTCATTCCAGCCGAACTGAAGCTGGGAGGCATAGCAACGGACGCTGTCGTGGACCTTGCCCCCCAAAAGCTCGTAGATGGGCACCTGCAGAGCCTTCCCCTTAATATCCATCAGGGCGATATCGATGGCGCTGATGGCGGAAAAGACCACCGGGCCGCCTCCCTGTCCCCAAAAACTGACCTTATACATCCGCTGCCACAGCTCGTCCACCCGCATGGGGTCCATGCCAATGACCAGGCGGGAGATGTCCTGGAGCATCCCGATCCCGGCGGGAGCGGCGTAATCGAAGGCGATCCCCGCCTCCCCATCCCCATAGATCCCCTCATCGGTCCACACCCGGCAGCAGATGGGCCTGCGGCTGGCCCGCTGGGCGGTGGCGTCCAGCAGATAGATATCCACTTTGGTAATTTTCATCAGAACCCCTCCCCTTGATCCAGCGGCGCGCTTGGGATCATCCCAGCTGCCCCGGAAGTCTCCGTTTCACTTTCGGCGGAAAGGTGGCATCAAACGCCTCCGCCTCCTGCTCATCCACAAAATACCCCTCCGGAGGCCGGTAGACGCCGGTGATGCCCGTCAGGAAGCCCTCCTTCAGCTCCTTGAGCAGGAAGTAGGGGGCCTCCTCCTTTGCAAAGTAACGGATGCCCCGGGAGCTTCCCTCCACAAAGCCGGATTTTCCATAGAAGGCGATGTTCCCTTCGATGCACAGAGCCCCCGCCCCCAATTCCCTGGCCTGTTCCATGGACTGGTCCAGCAGGAATTTGCCATAGCCCTGGCGCTGGAATGCGGGATGGATGCTGATGGGGCCAAAGGTCATGGTGGGGATTGCTCTGCCGTCGTCCGCCTGGATGTGGGAGCGCACATACAGGATGTGGCCGATGAGTTGGCCCTCCCGTTCCAAAACCAGATCCAGTTGAGGCACGAAGTCGGGCTTGCCCCGGAAGGTGTGCACCACATAGTGCTCCAGACAGCCCGGGCGGTAGACGTTCCAAAACGCCTCCCGGATGAGGGTTTCCACCGCCGCGTAATCGGCAGGGGTTTCCCGGCGGATGGTGAGGCCGGTATGATCCATAGAGGCATCCTCCTGTGATGGTAGTTTGACAGCCTCAAAGCCCTTGGGGCTTCTGGCCATTACCACTACCATACCACGTTTTTTACCAGCGAGCAAGAGGATCTGGCGGCCTTTTACGGTCCGCGCAGCTCCAACTTTTGGAGGGAAAAACCCAAAATACATCCCTTTTTTCGTGGATGGGGCAGTTTTTTGCAAATTCTCTGGGCAAAAGGCTTGACTATTTTTCAAAACCGGTGTATTATAGTTAGGCTGATTCCAATTGTGGGATTTCCCCTTTTTGGAACTGGTGTGCGCTTGTAGCTCAGCTGGATAGAGTGTCTGACTACGAATCAGAAGGTCGCGGGTTCGAGTCCCTCCAAGCGCGCCATACCTGTTAGAGGCCCGGAGCCAATCGGCTCCGGGCCTCATTTTATAGGGTGACGACCGATTCGCAGCAGCGAAAATCGCTGTCAATGTTGTGGGCGATGAAACGCGCTTTGAACTTCCGTGGATTGCAGAGGATCTGGTTGGCGCCGGTGGAGACGTCCAGGTCCTCCGGAATTACAAATTTGATGCATTTGACCAATACATCGCGGCAGGAGGCGGCATTGTGGGCGGGAATGGTCATCACCTTCATCCCCCGCTGGTACTCCATGCCGTTTTCGTCCACCTCGGAGAGCATCGCAGCCAGCGCTACCCGTTTGCCGGGGCAGACGTTTTTGATGGTCACATCCATCTGGACAATCCTGCCCAGGGACTCCAGATAGACATCTCCCATATCCACCACAACCGAATCGGAGCATCCACGGATGTCCAGATCCACTGGGGTAGGGCAGGGCTCCGGATTGACCACCACATCGCACTCCACCGCCACGGTGGGGTTGGGAAAGGTGACCTGGTTGCCCTCCGTGTCGGTGTAGGTGATGGATTGGTTCACTGTTTTTGTGCCGGGGTTTTGCCCCACATGCCGGACGAAAAACTCCAAGATGGCGCTTTCCGAAGCGGCAACCCCCAGCTGGGGGATGGTCCAGCGCAGGGGGGTGGAATTGAGCATGGAGGCGCTGCCCACAGAGGGGTTTTGAATGCTGGTGATGGCAAAATCAGAGGTCACAACCTCGTCGATCACAATATTGGTGGCGCCCGTTTTGGAAATGTTGGCGGCGAGCTCCGCAAAGAGCTCCTCCAGTTCAGAGGAGTCCGGCGTCACCGCGACATGGGTTGCGGAGGGGTCGGTGGCCCAGTTGTCGAGAGCATCCACATCCACTCCATCGGAGCCCAGTAGGCCAATGCAATAGATGATGATACCCTGGGCCCTGGCGGCGGCCGCCACCGGGGCGGGCGGAGCGCCGGCGGTTGTCTTTCCATCGGTGAACATTACAATCACTTTGGCGTTGCTGGAGCTGGGGTTAAACAGAGCGATTGCCTTGGTGAAGGCATCCGCGTGATTGGTGCTCCCCGCAGCTGTCAATGAATCCACCGCGTTTTTCAATGTGGCCACCGAGGTGATCATTTGGGTGCTCTGTGTGGCGGTGTCCGAAAAGCTGACAATCCCAATCCGGCTTCCGGAACCGATTTCGCCAGTGGGCTGGCCGCCTGTGGACTGGGAAATGATGTCGATAAATGTTTTCGCCCCGGTCTTCATATTGGCCAGCGGCGTGCCGGTCATGCTCCCGGAGCGGTCCAGTACCAGCGCGATATCCGTGGGGTTGGAAATGATATCCGGAGCGGCAGTGAGCGCCAGCGTCACTTTGAGTGAGCCGTCACAGTCAACCCGTGCCGCATTGAGGACTTTGTTGGAGTTCGTGATACCCATTGTATAGCTCCCTTCTGGGGTGAGGCCCCATCCGCAGTCTATGTGGCCATGGGCCTTTTTGGCACAGAGCATCCGGCCTTTAAACTGCCCTGAAGGGGGAATGCGCCCATCAGAGAACCTTTTGCCGGGTGGAAAAAAGTTTTTTGTTTTTTAAAAAATAAAAAACCGTTTGGCTTCCTTATGTGTCTTATGGGATGAAGGCGGAAGGGGGGACCCTTCCGGAAAAAGGCGCCGCCCGGAGGGCGGAAGAAGGGAAGGAGTAACAGAGATGAAGCGGAATCAGAAGAGAGGATGCCGGCGGTGGCTGCTGGTGGGAGTCAGTGTATTGGCATTGGCGGGCCTCACCGGCTGTGGGGTTCAAAAGGTGGACGTGATGGGGATGGCCGATCTGACATTTTCCGGTCTGGATGGGGAGGGCACCGCCCAGGTCTCCATCCCCCAGGATTTGGAGGAGTTTGCCACCCAGGTTTTGGGGGAGATCCCCTCCGGCTCCTCCCAAAAGCTGGACTACATCAGCCAGGCAGTCAACCTGTTCGGCACCATCCGGGAGATATCGGTGGCGCCTTCGGAGGATCTGTCCAATGGAGACCAGGTGACCGTCACCATCGACTATGATGCCCAAGCGGCCAAGGAGTTGGGGTTCCAGTTGGAGGAGACCTCCCGGGAGTTCACCGTCTCCGGTCTACGGGAGGCCACTGTGGTGGATCTGTTCCAGGATGTGCAGGTCCAGTTCACCGGCATCTCCCCCTTTGGGAAGGCCCTGGTGTTCAATAATAACACCACCGACCCGTTCCTGCGGGAAGTGCAGTACAATGTCCAGCCCAATCAGGGGCTCCAAAACGGGGATACCGTCACCGTCGTCCCCTTCTACAGCAAGCGGGACGCGGAGGAGAACTTCTATCGAGTGGAGGCGGAGACCAAGACCTATACAGTGGAGGGATTGGACAGCTACCTCTCCCAACCAGAGGAGTTGACCCCGGAGGCTGCCTCCGCCATGGATCGGGAGGCCCGGGACTACCTGGAGGCCCAGTTGGCGGGTCTGAATGAACAGCTGCTCAACGGGGCGCTGGGCTATACCCACGACCCCACCGGCACGGTGGGGGAGCCCACGCTGGCCGCTGTCTACCTGCTCAACGCCAAGGGGGAGAACTATCGGACCGACTATGGGAACATGCTGGTGTGGGTCTATCGGGTTGACCTGGACCTGGTGAACGACGGTTGGATGCTCAACGCCTGGGAGCAATATCAAGGGGAGGTCTACTTTCCGGTGGCCTATTCGGATCTGGTGGTGGGGCAGGATGGCTCCGTCCAGGTGAATCTGGCGGCGCGTTGGGTATCCGGCCAGGCCAAGACTTTGGACGAGGTCTACTCCAACTGGGTGACCCAGAACAAGGATCTGTACACCGCCCAGAATCTGCCATTGGAGCAGCTGGGGTTGTCTGAAAAATCTGCTTAAAGAGAGTGCCGCCTGTGTAAAAATTGGAAGAAGCCCTCTCTTGGAACCTGCGAGAGCCTATTTTTAGAAAGATGAAACAGCCTACGGGGACGTCAAATCCGCCCTCGTAGGCTGTTTTTTTGGTTGCCCCATGGGGAGCTCCTTCCTCTGGATGGGAGGCGGTGGGCGCCCCGCAGCGGTTTCCTGTTTTTTACAAATTTTCCTGAATCTTTACCCAACTTGCAGCCATTGGGGTTTCAAGGAACGCGCAAAATCCTCCTCAGAAGGGCGTTTCAAGGCGGGAGAAAAGAAAAATTTTCTTCCACCGGGCGGTTTACGGAAATTTCGTTGGAAGTTGATGGGAACTTGGTAGTTTCTGCACGGGGGGCACCGCTATAATAGGACCGTGCAAAACATGACTCTATACATGGAAAGGAAAAAGATTGTATGAAACGTTTGCTTGCCCTGCTGTTGGCCACCGCCACCTTGAGCTGCACAGCGCTCACCGGCTGCCAGTCCGCCCAGGCCGATGATGGGACCCCGGATAAACTGATTGTGGCCTATATGCCCAATGAGGAGACCACCGAGATTGTGGATGCCAAAAACGGCTTTGCCAGCCAGCTCTCCGAGAAGTTGGGCATCGATGTGGTGGAGCTGTCGGTAAACGATTACAACGCGGCCATCGAGGCCATGCGCACCGGCCAGGCGGATATGGCCTTCATGGGGGCGTTGAGCTTCTGCATCGCCTATGAGCGGGCCAACGCGGTGCCCCTGGCCATGCTGGCGGACAACGGCGACAAGTCCCAGGCCACCTATAACTCGGTGCTGGTGGCCCGCAGCGACAACGACGAGATCAATTCCATCCAGGATGTGAAGGGCAAATCCATCGCCTTTGCCGACCCCAACTCCACCTCCGCCAACCTGATCCCTTCGGCGGAGATTATGAAGGCGTTTGAGTCGGAGAACCTGACCATGGAGGACCTGCACACCAACGGCAGCTTCTTTGAGACCTCCATCTACTCGGGCTCCGACCTGGCCGGCCTTTTGGCGGTGGAGATGGGGGATGTGGACCTGGCCGCGGTGGCGGACATGTCCCTGCAGCGGACGATCGACAGCGGTGAGGTGAACGCGGAGGATCTGAAGGTGATCCATACCTCCGCCCCCATCCCTTCCGCCTGCATGGCCATCCGCGCCGACTTCCCCCAGGAGATGCAGGACCAGATCCAGGAGTTTTTGATCTCCTATGACGATCCCGTCTACTTCAAGAGCGTCATGGATGGCGAAAACAAACGGTTTGTCCCCTGCACAGTGGAGGACTATGAGGGGATCATTGAGCTGAACAAGAAACTGAATCCCACCGAGTGAGTGAGCCAGGGGATGGAAAAATGGACCAGACAATTTTAGCTGTCAACCAGGTAGGAAAGACCTATCCCAACGGGGTCTGTGCCCTGAAAGGGGTCTCCTTTGAGGTGAAGCGGGGGGAGTTTGTGGGGGTGCTGGGCCCCTCCGGATCGGGGAAATCCACCCTGATCCGTTCGATCAACCGACTGGTGGATATCACCTCCGGCCAGATTTTGCTGGGAGGCGTGGACATCCAATCCCTGAAGGGGCGGGCGCTGCGCCAGGCCCGCCGGCGGATCGGGATGATCTTCCAGCACTACAACCTGGTGGAGCGGCTGTCGGTGATGGAAAACCTCCTCCACGGCACGCTGGGGTAC
>CAJFPF010000116.1 GCA_904398655.1 uncultured Anaerotruncus sp.
GCGGATCGTGCTGCCCCAGGCCATGCGCATTGCATTCCCGTCCCTCTCCAATTCCCTGATTGCCATGGTGAAAGATACCTCCCTGGCCTCCAACATCACGGTGACCGAGATGTTTATGGCAACTACCCGGATCGCCGCCCGGACCTGGCAGTACCTGCCCCTCTATCTGGAGGTGGGCGTGATTTATCTCATGTTCTGCACGGTGCTCACTAAGCTGCAGAGCATCGGCGAAAAGAAATTAAGTGTCTATGAATGAGAAGGTGCTGATATGATGCTGGAAGTCAAACAGATCCATAAGTCTTTTGGAAGCCTGGAAGTATTGAAGCAGGTCGACCTACAGGTGAACAAAGGCGATGTGGTTGCCATCCTGGGTCCCAGCGGCTCCGGCAAAACCACCCTTCTCCGGTGCCTGAACTTTCTGGAGAATGCCGACGGGGGCGAAATGATCTTTGACGGGGAGCGGTTCCCGCTGGGCCATGTGTCCAAAAAGGATGTAACCCGCCTGCGGAAAAAGACGGCCTTCGTCTTTCAAAACTATAACCTGTTCCGCAACCGGACCGCCCTGGAGAATGTGACTGAGGGGCTCATCATCGGGGCGGAAGATGTCTAAGGCGGAGGCCATTCAGATCGGCAGGCAGGCGCTGGAGAAGGTGGGACTCTCCGACCGGGAGGACTACTACCCCAGCCAGCTCTCCGGCGGTCAGCAGCAGCGGGTGGCTATTGCCCGGGCTATTGCCACTGAGCCGGAGATTATCTACTTTGACGAGCCCACTTCGGCTTTGGACCCGGAGCTCACCGGCGAGGTACTGGCAGTTATGCGGACGCTGGCGGAGGAAGGGATGACCATGCTGGTGGTGACCCATGAGATGGGGTTTGCCCGGCAGGTATCGAGCAAGGTGGTCTTTATGGAACACGGCTTGGTGGTAGAGTCCGGCGATTCCTATTCCTTCTTCCACAGCCCCCGGGAGGAACGGACCCGTTCCTTCCTGCAAACCCTCAGCGGCCAGATCAGTCTGGCCAGCTGAACGATTCTAAAACAGAAAAGGGAGTGTTTTATGATGAAGATGAAAAAGCTGATCGCTATCCTCATGGCCGTTGCGATGGGCCTGATGGCCTTTACCGGGTGTTCCACTCAAAACGAGGCATCCAGCTCTGAAAATGCCAGTCCCTCCTCCGGGGAAAGCGCCGCAGAATCTGTGGGCGACCTGCTCTTCCAGATCCAGGAGCGGGGCGAGATCGTCATCGCCATGGAGGGGACCTGGGCGCCCTGGACCTACCACGATGAAAACGACGAGCTGGTCGGCTTCGATGTGGAGGTCGGCCAGCAGATCGCAGAGGCCCTGGGCGTGGAGGCCACCTTTGTGGAGGGCGAGTGGGATGGCCTGTTGGCCGGACTGGACGCCGGGCGCTATGATATCATGATCAACGGCGTGGACATCACCGAGGAGCGGGCACAGGCCTACGATTTCTCCGAGCCCTACGCCTACAACCGCACGGCGGTCATCGTCAGCGGGGACAACACCGACATCACCTCCATGGAGGATCTGGAGGGCAAGCAAACCGCCAACACCATCTCCAGCACCTACGCCGAGGTGGCCGAGGGATATGGGGCGGAGGTCACCGGCGTGGATGACCTGAACCAGACCTTTGAGCTGCGCCTCTCCGGTCGTATCGACGCCACCCTCAACGCCGAGGTGACCTACTACGACTACATGGAGGCCCACCCCGACGCCAACCTCAAGATCGCCTGCCTGGATCCCCAGGCTACCCAGGTAGCCATCCCTTTCCGCAAGGGGGAGGAAACCGCCTCTCTGCGGGAGGCAGTGAACCAGGCGCTGGCCGAAATGCGGGAATCTGGCGCTCTGACGGAGTTGTCCGAAAAATACTTCGGCACGGACATCACAAACAATGAATAACGAGCCTTGGAATGATTCCAAAGAAGAGGACCGGGCGTAAGGAGTGAACGATTGCAATGGAAATCAGGCAGTATGCCGGTTACGCTTCTGAGGCGTCTTTTGTCCGTAATCTAGAGGATATCGGCTGTGATGAGGACACCGTGAAGCATCTGTTACAGTTGACCAGGGACGGAAAGACGCAGGAGCTGCTCCGGCAGCTCACCCTCCAGCGGAGGAAACTGCTGGAGGATCTGCATAGGAGCGGGAAGCGGATCGACTGTTTGGATTATCTGGTCTATCAAATTCAGAAAAACAACGATATTTGAACCGGACCACCGCGAGAAAAGGACACCGGAGTGCAGGGGTGCTACAAAGGGGGAGGGCAAGTGGAGAGTTTCCTGTTAAAAGGTCTGCTGATTGGTCTGCTGTTTGGTTTGCCTGTGGGAGCTGTCGGAGCGCTCACCGTGCAGCGGGCGTGGAGCCTCGGCGTAAAAGCGGGTCTGCTCACAGGGCTGGGCTCGTCGGCAGCGGATTGCCTCTACGCCTGTATGGGAGCCTTCGGCCTTACCCTTATCTCGGATTTCCTGCTCCGGTGGCAAACCGTCGTCACGGCAGTGGGTGGGGCGCTCATCCTCTTCATAGGATGCAAGTCGCTCTTCCGGCCTCAGGAGGAGCCGCTGCCGGACCAGGCCGGCCTGGACAGAGCCAAACTGTTTTTCACCTCCTTTGCCATTGGAATCACCAACCCGGCGGCGATTCTGACCTTTCTCTTTGCATTCTCCTACTTTGGAGTTTCACAGGTGCGCGGATGGGGCGATGGGGTTTTGCTGGTGGCTGGGGTGTTTCTGGGGACCTACTTTTGGTGGGGAACCCTCTCCGCCCTCACACGGCTTATCAAAAGGAGGACGTCCCGCTTCCAGCTTCGCACCATGAACCGCATCTTTGGCGGCACGCTTTGCTTATTTGGCATCATCGTGTTTGTACAATTATTCCTGTAAACACAGATTTTCAGAAGGTGGGGGATCCATATGAAAAAGAGTATTTTGCTTATAATGACTGCCTTGCTGGGGCTATCCATGTTGCTGGCCGGCTGCGGGAACCGGGAGACGGATCAACACGATGGAGTGGATAACGCTGGATCGGAGGCCGTTTCGGTTTCTGAGCCGGAGGTGTCCTCGTCTTCCCAGCCCGAAACGGCCCTCTCCTCTTTGCCGGATACAGCGCCTTCCGCAGAGGCGGAGGAATCAGAGCTATCGGAAATGCCGGAGGCAGAAAGCAACCCTCCGGTTCCTGAGGAGCCCTCTGCACCGGCATCTTCTCAGGAAGCGGACGATATGGAAAGGGAATCCAGCGGGGAGGAAAACAGCGAAATGAAGATCATCGTCCATGTAAACGGACAGAATTTTACTGCAACTTTGGAAGAAAACGCGGCGGCGGATGCGCTGGTGGACATGATGGAGCAGGGTCCCGTCACCATTCAGATGAGCGACTATTCCGGTTTTGAAAAGGTGGGACCTCTGGGAACGAGCCTTCCCACCAGCAACCAGCAGACCACCACCCAGGCTGGGGACATTGTACTGTACCAGGGGAATCAGATCGTCATCTTCTATGGTTCCAACTCCTGGAGCTACACCCGGCTGGGCCATATCGACGACCTCTCCGGCTGGGAAGAGGCCCTAGGTACCGGGGATGTGACAGTGACATTCTCTTTGGGGGGATAACGATATGAGCATCCTTGTTTTGAGCGGCAGCCCCCGTCCCCAGGGGAACACCGCAGCGATGGTGACGGCTTTCGCAGAAGGCGCACGGGAGAGCGGCCATCAGGTGGATGTGGTAAATATCTGCCAGAAGAAGATTGCCGGGTGTCTTGCCTGCGAATACTGCCACAAAAAAGATTCCGGCCATGAGCGGCAGTGTGTTCAGCGGGACGATATGCAGGAGGTCTATCCTCTGCTGGATGAGGCGGAGATGATCGTGCTGGCCTCACCCATCTATTACCACAGTTTTACCGGGCAGCTCCAGTGCGCCATCAACCGGATCTATGCCCTGGATAAGCCCAAAAACCTGAAGAAGGCGGCGCTGATTTTAAGTTCCGGGTCGGACCATGTCTACTGTGGCGCCATCTACGAGTATCAGAACTCGTTTCTGCAGTATCTGCATCTGGAGGATATGGGGATCTTCACGGCTCACGATGAGCAGAACCGTTCCCCGGAAAAGCTGGAGGAGCTCTATCAGTTTGGGAAAAATCTTGCTTGAGAGAAAGGAACCACAATGACCGTACAGGAGTTTTTGAATCATATGAACAGCGGCGCGCCGGTGGTGGCTGGTTCGCCGGTACACAAGGCCATGTGCGCCCTTTCCCAGGAGGCGCTGCGGCTGACGGCAGAGCTGAACAACACCTACCGCACCCCGGAGGAGATCCGGGAGATCTTCACGAGGCTGACCGGCAGACCGGTGGATGAGAGTTTCAGCCTGTTTCCCCCATTCTATACCGACTGCGGAAAAAACTTAATCCTCGGTAAGAATGTCTTTTTCAACAGCGGATGCAAGGTCCAGGACCAGGGAGGCATCACCATCGGGGATGGGACGCTGATCGGCCACAATGTGGTGCTGGCAACCCTCAACCACCATCCGGATCCCGCCTGCCGGGGGGATTTGATCCCGGCGCCCATCCGCATTGGGAAAAATGTGTGGATCGGCTCCAACTCCACCATCCTGCCCGGTGTTACCATCGGGGACAACGCCGTGATCGCGGCCGGGGCGGCGGTGGCGAAAGATGTCCCCGCCAATACGATTGCAGGCGGGGTCCCGGCGAAAATTCTGCGCCAGATCGAGGGGACAAAGCTGGATCTTCAGATACAGAAATCGGCGTCTTAGCAATGGAAGCCGGATGATTTCAAACGAAGGAGGATTTCTATGAAGAGTTTTCACAGACAACTGGCGGCCCTCGGATTGGTTGCTACATTATGTATGAC
>CAJFPF010000117.1 GCA_904398655.1 uncultured Anaerotruncus sp.
CGCCATGATTGTCATCATGGTCTCCATCGGAGAAGGGATGAACCTCTCCCAGGAGGCCATGCTGGCCCAGATGGGCGATCTGACCATTATTCAGGTGATGAACTACAACGGCCGCACGGAAACGGGAGAAACCCTCGTTCTGGATGACGCGGCTGTGGCGCAGATGCAGGATATGGAGGGGGTGGTGGTGGCCACGCCCATCTATACCTCCAACTATTTTACACCCACCCTGTACTCCGGAAAAAACGACCGGTACCGGGCAGCCTGGGCCAACATCACCGGGGTCTACGCTGAAGCAATGCCCCTATTGGGCTATCAGTTGGTGGAGGGTGAATTCCCCACCGGTCCCCAGACAAACAAAAAAAAGCCCATCCAAGTGGTGGTGGGCGAGTTCATGGCCTATAGCTTTGAGGATTCCAAAAGTAAATACAACAACTATACGTGGCCGGAGACGGATGAGAACGGCAATTTGATCCGGGACCCCTTTGTGGATATCAGTACGGATGAAATTTATGTCTCCTCCAAGCTCCCAGAGAGCTATAACTCGGGCAATGACGACGACCAAGTGGAAATCCGGCGGGAACTTCAAATTATCGGGCGCCTCAAGGAGGACTGGAACAAGGGATATGAGACCTCCCAGGGAATCCTCATGGATATCAACGACTTAAAGGCCTTGGAGGAGGAGTATATCAAGGAAAATAAGATCGCAACCGACCAAAACTCCCGGAAAGGCTACACACAGGTGAAGGTCAAAGTGGAATCCATGGAGGATGTGGACCAGGTGGAGACCCAGATCAAGGCCATGGGGTATGAGACCAGCTCCATGGAGTCGATCCGCAAACCCATGCAGGAACAGGTTCGGCAGCAACAGTTTTTCCTGGGATTGATTGGCTTTGTCACCTTGGTGGTGGCTGCCATTGGTATCGCCAACACCATGTTTATGTCCATCTATGAACGCACCCGGGAGATTGGCGTTATGAAGGTGCTTGGCTGCCGGGTGGGCAACATCCGCTCGGTATTCCTTATGGAAGCCGGAGTCATCGGTTTTGTAGGTGGATGCATCGGTGTGGCCACCAGCTATGGCGTCTCCTTTTTGATCAACACCTTCCAGTTGTCTATGGGCAGCGGCGGAGGCGGCGGCATCATGGGAGGAATGTCCATGGGAATGGGTATGGCCTCCTCTGGAAGCGGACTTCCGATTTCAGTGATTCCACTGTGGCTGTCCGGCTCCGCAATCCTATTCGCCACCATCATCGGCCTGTTGTCCGGTGTGCTGCCCGCCAACCGGGCTATGCGCATTTCGGCGCTGGAAGCCATTAAACATGAATAACGCAAAAAGGACGGCTTAAAATAGCCGTCCTTTTTGTCTATTTAAAGGCACTCAGCAGTTCTTTGCGCCTCTGGAACCGAAAGGTCAATCGAGCGGATCCGCTTGCGCAGCTCCAGGATAGACGCCGGGGCCACGGAAAGCTCGGAAATCCCCATCCGCAAAAACGTCTCTGTAAGCCGGTCGTCCGAGGCGCTCTCCCCGCAGACACCGCACCAAATCCCCCGGGCACGGGCATTTTCTGCTGTAATCCGCACCAGACGCAACACTGCCGGATGGCAGGGATCGTTCAGCGCACTGTCGATGCGGCTGTTGTTCCGGTCGGCAGCCATCACATACTGGGTCAGGTCATTGGTGCCAATGGAGAAGAAATCCACCTCACGGGCCAGCATGTCGCTGATGAGCGCTGCGGCAGGTGTTTCGATCATCGCCCCCAATTCAATGGGGCGTTCCACCCGAAGCCCCTCTGTGTAAAGCTCCCGTTCCACCTCCCGCCAAAGCTTTTTGGCCTCCCGCACCTCCTCCAGTGTGGAGACCATGGGAAAGATCACCGCCAGTTTGCCATAGACCGAAGCCCGCATCAAGGCCCGGAGTTGTTGTTTAAAGTACTCCGGATACTGCAAACTCAGCCGAATCCCACGGCAGCCCATGGCTGGATTCTGCTCCGGAGGCAGCCGCAGATAGGAGACCTTTTTATCCGCCCCCAAATCCATGGTCCGAATCACCACCCGGCGGCCGGACATCCGTTCCAACACCTCCCGGTAGGCTTGGAACTGCTCCTCCTCGGATGGGAATCCATCTCGCTCCAAACACAACATCTCGCTGCGGAATAGGCCGATCCCCTCTCCATCATTCTCCAACACCAGGCGCACTTCCGAAGGATAGTTGATGTTGCAGCAGAGGACCACTTTCTTCCCGTCCAGCGTCCGGCTCTCAGCTCCCTTCAAACGATTTAACTGACGCCGATAATCCAAGAAGGCCTGCTGCTTGCGCTCATATTCCCGGAGAGTGGCCTCATCAGGGTCCTGGATGACCACCCCTTGGAACCCATCCACCACCACCAGCGCCCCCTCCTGGAGCGCTGACAGCTGCTCTTGCAGGCCAACCACCGCTGGGATCCCCATGGTTCGGGAGAGAATAGAGGCGTGGGAAGTCCGGGAGCCGGCGCTGGTGACGAACGCCTGCACCTTTTTGGGGTCCATTTGGATGGTCTCGCTGGGCAATAGGTCCTCCGCAGCCAGGATGATCGGCCCTTGAATGTCCGAAAGGTCCTTGGCCAGCTCCCCATTCAGCTGGCGTACCATCCGGTTGGAGACATCCACCATATCCGAGGAACGCTCTTTTAAATAAGCGTTGTCCAGCCGAGAAATCATCTCTGCCAACCGCTCGCCGGTACGCTGCACTGCATACTCCGCCACATAATGTTCCCGGCTGATCAAGTCCTCCACACTATTGATATAGTCCCTATCGTTGAGCAGCGCCTGCTGGGCCCCAAAGATCATGGAATCTTCCGGCCCCACCTGCTCCATCGCTTGGCTATGTAGGTCATCCAGCGTTTTGAGCGCCCGTAGACGGGCACTTTCAAAACGCTCTAACTCTTGTTCTGGGGATTCCGATAGTTCTAACTTCACCTTGCGCTGCACATTGTTAAAAAAGTGCAGTTTTCCAATCGCTACCCCTTTGGAGGCAGCGATTCCATTTAGTTTTACCATTTTCCAACACCCCCTTAGAAATCCCTAGACAAACCTACCCCCGCTTTTCCATGCAGTTTTATCCCTTTATTTTATTATACCGTCATATCCAAAGGCGCGTCAACTATTTTTATTGCAAAACCACCAATAAAAATCGGGAAATTTCGCCTTTTATAGGCAAAATCTCCCGATTTTTGCAGTTTTTTTACCTACTCTGCATAAAAGCAAGGTTATCAAATGAACTGCCGGTTATAGAACCTGCCTGCTGGGATGGATACCCAATCCGGACCGAATCCCCCTCTTCTGTCAGTGCCAATTCATCCGACAGCACCCCCGGCAGAAGGAAAATCGTATCCATCCGCTCAGAAAGGATCAATTTGTAGACGGTCTGCTCCCCATTAAATTCCGCACCGATCCGCCATACCGTACCGGTAAGCTCCTCCAGGTCCTGGGATTCCGTAGTATCCACCGTGATCCCCGAGTTCCGTAACCCCTCCAAATAGTCGCTTTGGGCCTCCCCCACCGTTTCACCAGTTCCCACAATGGAATAGTTGACCACCGACACAAAGGCATACTGCTTAATCAGCCCGGTGGCGTCCTTCAGGGCCATAAAATAGGTGGGCTGACCGTCGATATTTAGGATCAGGGGGAAGGTTGCCTGGTACCCCAGATGCTGCACCTTTCCTTGGGCGGAACCCATGGCCGCCGTCTCGGTGGCGCCTGCCATCATATAGACCCGTAGATCCTTGTCCACCATGTCCACCATAATAAATCCAATGGCGCTGTCATCCGCGCCAATACTGGTCATGCCGGTAAACAGATAGCAGTGGCCGTTGTTATAGAGGATCATATGGCCGGGGGATGCCTTGAACTTATCCCTATCCGCAAAGTTCAACCAACCGTGGACAAACTCGCCCTTGTTATTGATCTGGTCAATGATGAAGCTTTCCGGCTGGATTCGATCCACCCAGTCCGGCAATGTGTCAATGGTGTAACGGTCCATCTGGCCGGTGGTGGCGTTCACCACCCAAGCGCCGGTGGCCTCCGGCAGATTAAATCCTCTCAGGTTTCGATAGGTGGTGTAGATCCAATAGGGCTGGCCATCATCCGCGATCTCAAAGGTGGGATCGGTGATGCCATCCAACCAGGCCCCCCCGAACCGCACATGACGGGTCAAATCCTGAAGCAGATAGTTGCCAGGGTAATATTTGACTTTGAAATTCTCCATATAGCGTACATCGTTTACGTCGGTGGCGGAGACCAGGATATATCCCTGTGTGCCCGACAGATTGGTGACCCATTTGAAAACGCCCCGATGGTAGAGGGGAATTGCCCACATCAGTTCCCCGTTGATCTGCTGAATCGTAACCGCATCGGTGCCTAGGCGTACCTGGCTTCCCAAGCCAGCCCGTTCTCCCAGTTTTTTATCTGCCAATGTGACAGCCAAAGACTCATCCACAATCGGCAACTGGCTTAAATCCGCCAGCTGCATATCGCTGGAAAAGGGCACCGGCTCCGACTCCCCCAGCTGGTCGCGGTAGGCATTGGAATGGAAGATAAAAGAGGACCCTACAAATACCACCAGAACAAACGCCCAGGGCACCACTAAGAGCGCTTTAAACCAGCGAGGGACCTTTTTCCGGGGAACATATTGAAAGGGGTCGTGCTCTTTATCCAAAAACTGGATGGTCAACTCCCCAAAATGTAATAGAGCGGCAACTCCCGCAAACAGCGTGATAACAACTGCCCAAAAGATGGCCCCCTCCAAATAAAAAAATGGATTCAAATTGGGGGCATAAACAAACACATAGGCTCCAACCAGAACCAGCAAAAGCGAAAAGAGAATGACCTTATATTTTTTGACCTGCAAGCCGTGTCCCCTCATTTCTATCGTCGGTCTGCCCGGATGGAGCAGCCGCGTTTATCATAACATATTTCGATCAAAAAAACAGCCTCCCGACAAGAAAATATTTCAGGGAAAGCCTGCCCCCTCTGTTTTCTCAGTTTTTCTCTAAAATCAGGCAGAAACTATTTGACGAGCTCCAGCAAATAGGGGTATAATAGCGGAGATTGGGGCAGATGCGCCCTGCCAGATTCTGTAAAAGGGACGGGAAGCCTATGGACAAATGGAGTTCATGTAAGACGCTTTTTTTCACATTTTTTAAAATTGGTCTGTTCACCTTTGGGGGCGGCTATGCGATGGTTCCCCTGATTGAGCGGGAAACAGTAGAAAATCATCACTGGATCACCGATCAGGAGATGCTCAACATCCTGGCCATTTCGGAATCCACACCGGGGCCAATCTCTATCAACTCCGCCACGTTTATCGGGTATCGGGTTGCTGGGGTTTGGGGATCGGCGGCGGCCACTTTGGGGACAGTGCTCCCTTCTTTCATCGTCATTAGCATCCTCTCTCTATTTATTATGCAATACAAGAGGATCCAATGGCTCAATTGGATGTTTGAAGGAATTCGGGCCTGCGTGTTTGTGCTCATCGCCAATGCGGTCTTAAAATTTGGGAAGAAATGCCCCCGGAACAACTTCAATGCCATTGTGATTCTAGTAGCTTTTCTGGGCACCTCCTTCTTTGGAATGAGCGCCATTCTCACACTCATCCTAGCCGCCTGCGCGGGAATCATCCGGCAACTGGTGATTGCCCGTAGGGAAGGCACCAAGGGAGGTGTGGAAACCCAATGATCTACCTCCAACTGCTTTACACTTTTTTTAAGATTGGCCTGTTCACCATTGGTGGCGGTTACGCCATGATCCCGTTGATCCAGCAGGAGATCTTAGCCCACGCCTGGGCCACACAAAGTGAACTCATCGACTTTGTGGCGATCAGTGAATCCACTCCCGGTCCGTTTGCCATCAACGTGGCTACCTTCGTGGGGATGCACCAGGCCGGGTTGTTGGGCGCTGCGCTTGCCACTCTTGGGGTGGTGCTCCCCTCCTTTCTGATCATTCTATTTATTGCGAAAAAGTTCATTCATTTTCAGGAAAACCGCTATGTCAAAGCCGCCCTCTATGGGTTGCAGCCTGCGGTGGTGGGGCTCATCGCCACGGCGGCATTGTCAGTCTTTTTCACCAATGTGTTGGGAGGGATCAGCCCCCGCATGTTGTTCTACCTCCATGGCATGCCGTTCATCAGCTATCGTTCTCTGGCCATCGTGATATTAATCACCATCGCTTCCCGGGTTTGGAAAAAATTGCATCCCATCTGGTTGATCCTGATTGGCGGCGCACTGGGAATTCTCTCCCATATCCTGTTCCCCACGCTCCCTTGATAGAAAAAGGAGGTTTTCGTTTTGGAGAAACAAGAAATTGCCCTGCAAGCTGTGGAATTGTTGAAGAAAGAATATCCTGACGCCATCTGTTCTCTGGAATACCGCAAACCCCACGAGCTGATGATTGCCACCCGTCTGGCCGCCCAATGTACCGACGCCCGGGTGAATATTGTCTGTGTGGACCTGTTCCAGAAATACCCCACAGTGGAGGCGTTTGCCCAGGCGGATATTGCGGATGTCGAGCAGATCGTCCGGCCCTGTGGCTTTTTCCACACCAAAGCCAAAGACATTGTCCATATGTGCCAGATGCTCATGGAGCAGTACCATGGGGTGATTCCGGACACGGTGGAGGAGCTGGTCAAGCTCCCCGGCATCGGCCGGAAGACTGCCAATCTGGTGGTGGGGGATATCTATCACAAACCTGCGATTGTCTGTGACACCCACTGCATCCGGATCACCAATCTGTTGGGGCTGGTGAACTCTAAGGATCCGGTAAAGGTGGAAAATCAGCTGCGGCCGCTGCTGCCCCCTGAGGAGTCCAATGATTTTTGTCATCGGTTGGTGCTCCATGGGCGGGCGGTCTGTGTTGCCCGCCGGCCCCAGTGCGACCGATGCGTTTTGAATGTCTGCTGCAAGCATTTCCAGGATACATATCAACTTCCGGAATAGACGGTTTTTAAAGGTACACCGGCATATGGGCTCTTTTCAGATACCGGCATAAAAATAGGCTCTGCAAGTTAACTTGCAGAGCCTATTTTGCAATGGAAAGCCTGGCATGCCTCCCGGTAGGTTTTCAACGGGATTCCCCCTGGGCGTTTTGATACCCCTCTCCCCAATTCCACATTGCATCTAAAATAGGTTTTAAACTGCGGCCCAGTTCGGTTAGGCTATATTCTACTCGGGGAGGAACCTCCGCATAGACCTTGCGGCTGACCAGCCCGTTTTCCTCCATATCCCGCAGCTGCGCGGTCAACACCTTTTGGGAAACTCCGCCGATGGATCTTTTTAATTCTCCAAACCTTTTCGTTCCTGGCATCAAGTCCCGCAGGATGAGGACCTTCCATTTATCGCCAATCAACATCAGTGTGGTCTCCACCGGACAGGCTGGCAGCTCTTTTGCCCCTTGCATAGACATCCTCTCCCCTACCATTTGGGACTTATCTGTTTGAACGCTCTACAACGCCATTATACTATTTGCCAGAAAAAAATGCAATGCAAGGAACCCGCTTGCCCTGCCCGGGCAAGCGGGTTCTCTCTTCTTTACGGCCCTCCGAATTTTTCAAAAATTTCTTTCTCCTTAGAAAAAGGGCGCAATCCCCCAATATTGGCAATTGTTTCTTTCTGGTAACCGTCCAATTGTTACATGGAGGTGCCTATGCCACAATATTGTGCGTACTTCACAAATAAGAAAAGCCTTGTTACAATAAAATTGACAAAGGCGGAAGCCGCCAAACAGAAACAACAACCGAAATAGGAGGTCTTTCAAATGAAAATTGCTGTTGTCTGTGCCAATGGGAGAGCCGGGAAGCTGATTGTAGAAGAGGCAATGGATCGCGGTATAGAGGTGACCGCCATTGTGCGAGGGGAAAACCAGTCCAAGGCAACGGATGTCCTTCAGAAAGATCTGTTCGATCTGACCGCTGAGGATTTATCCAGCTATGAGGTAGTGGTTGACGCCTTCGGTACTTGGTCGGATGAGACCTATCCCCTCCACAGCAGCACACTGAAACATCTGTGTGATATCCTCAGCGGAACAACTACCAGATTATTGGTTGTTGGGGGAGCGGGCAGCCTCTATGTCCATCCGGAGCATACCGCTTGTGTCGCCGATGGCCCCGACTTTCCCAATGCCTTTAAGCCTTTAGCCGCGGCCATGGCCAAGGCGCTTTCGGAACTGCGCCAGCGCAGGGATGTGCAATGGACCTATGTAAGCCCCGCCGGAGATTTCCAGGCGGAGGGCAAACGGACGGGAAAATATCTCTTGGGCGGAGAGGAACTTCTTTTGAATTCCAAGGGAGAAAGCGTCATCAGTTACGCCGATTATGCCATTGCCATGATCGACGAAGCCGTCAGCGGCAACCACATCCAACAGAGAATCAGTGTCGTGTCCGAGTGACCCGGCACCGGTTATAAAAAATTTAGGAGGTAAGATACCATGAATGAAGTCGTAAAGTTTTTGCAGGAAAATCCCGTACAGTATCTGGCAACGGTCGGCCGCGATGGCAAAGCCAAATGCCGCCCCTTTATGTTTGCTGGGGAATTGGGAGAAAAGCTCTGGTTTTGTACCAACAACACCAAGGACGTCTACAAGGACATGCAGCAGAATCCCTACGTGGAGATCTCCGTCTCCAGCCCCTCCTATGCCTGGATCCGACTGCATGGGGAGGCGGTATTTGAAAACAACATGGAGGCGAAGAAGATGTGCATCCAGAACCCCATTGTCAAAGGGCAGTATGGGGAGGCCACCAATCCAATTTTTGAAGTATTCTACCTCAAAAATGCCCACGCGGTGATTGCGGACTTCTCCGGCAATCCCCCCAAGGAGTACTCCCTGTAAGACATCCCATATTTCTGGACAAGGCGGAACCCCCATCGATAGGGGCTGTTTGCAGGCCGCAAACCAGCCAAAACGGCATCGTCCCCCTACCGGCGGTGAAAGTCCAGAGAAAAGAGGATATGGCATGGGCGGCCCCACAGTGGTAAAATACTTCTGATGGGGCCGTCCCGAATGGAAAACACATCCGGGCGAGAGGACTATGGAAAAAGCAATGATTATGCAGAATCATTCAACAATCCGCTGTACCCACACTCTCGTAGTGGCAGCGGTACTTGCCGCCGGCTCCTTTATCCTGGCATTTTTTGAGTTTCCGATCCCATTCTCCCCAACGTTCGCGCGGATGGATCTATCCGACCTGCCCGCGCTGGTCGGCGCCTTTGCCTACGGGCCCCTGATGGGGGTTTTGATCGAGCTCATCAAAAATCTGTTGCAGCTCCCAACCACTTCCACCGGGGCGGTGGGGGAACTTGCCAACTTCCTGGTGGGGAGCAGCTTTGTTGGAATCGCCGGCCTCCTGTACCGGCATCACAGGACCAGAAAAGCCGCCTGTCTCTCCTGCCTGGCCGCCAGCGTCGGCATGGGGATTGTGGCCGCGGCAGTTAATTACTTTCTCCTGTTGCCGATCTTTGAGGAATTCATGCCGTTGGAACAATTGATCGCTTCCTTCAGGCAATATATCCCATTTATTCAAACAAAATTGGACATTGTGTTGTTCAACGCGCTTCCCTTCAACCTGCTGAAGGGGTTGGGCATCAGCTTTGTCACGCGATCGATCTATCAGCGATTGGAACCTATCCTGCGAAGCAGATGAGGGATTGGAGGGTTTCCCATGGAAACAACGGAGTATTTCAGATATCTTGTGGAGGAAATCCACTCGACCGTTTTTGCCACCGTGGACCAGGCAGGGCGCCCGGTCACCTGCGCCATCGACCTGATGGATTGTGACGCGGGCGGGCTCTATTTTCTGACCGCAAAGGGCAAAAACTTTTATGACCGGTTAAAAGCCAATGAAAACATAGCGCTCACCGCCATGAAGGGAAAGGATACTCTCTCCTGTGTAGCGGTTTCGATACAGGGGAAAGCGAGGGAAATCGGGCCGGAACGGCTGCCCCAGCTGTTTTCCAAGAACCCCTATATGGAAAAGATTTACCCCAATGAGCAGTCCCGCAGCGCGCTGACGGTCTTTCAAATCTACCAGGGGAATGGGGAATGGTTTGACCTTTCGCAGATCCCCATTGTACGCGCCACCTTCTCCTTTGGCGGTATCCAGGAACTTGAGAGCGGCTACTTTGTCACCGGCCGGTGTATCGGCTGTAAGCTGTGCTATTCCAAATGCCCGCAGCAGTGTATCGATATCACTCAAAAACCAGTCATCATCCAGCAGGAACACTGCCTGCACTGCGGAAACTGCATGGGAATCTGCCCCGCGAGGGCTATAGAGAGGCGGTAAAAAATGACTCAGGAAGAGCGTCTTGACTGGCTGATCTCCTATCTAGCACGGGAGAGAGGGCCCTATCAGGGAGTGCCCCTCCCAAAGCAGCTTGCGGAAAAACGACAGCTGTTCCGCGCCCTGCAAAATATCCGGCCCCCCGCCCCGGTCAGCACGGAATTTTTACAGATACAGGACGCCTATCTCCAGGCGGAGCGCGTTGCCAAAGGGATCACCCGGCTGGAGGATTTGACGCCGGTGCGTCCGGGCATCTATCTCTGGCAGGGGGATATCACCACACTGGCTGTGGATGCAATTGTCAACGCGGCCAACAGCCAGCTGTTGGGTTGTTTTGTGCCCTGCCACAAGTGCATTGACAATGCCATTCACTCCGCCGCCGGCATGCAGCTGCGAGCGGAGTGTAGCCAATTGATGGGGGCACAAGGCCATGAGGAGCCCACCGGCAGCGCCAAGCTGACAAAGGCCTACAACCTTCCCTGCCGCTATGTACTCCACACGGTGGGGCCGATCATCCATGGGACGGTCACCCGTTCGGATTGTGACCAGTTGGCAAGCTGCTACCGCGCCTGTTTGGACCTGACTATGCAAAACGGCATCAAAAGTATCGCCTTCTGCTGTATCTCCACGGGGGAGTTTCACTTTCCCAATAGGCGGGCGGCGGAAATTGCCGTTTCCACGGTGGAGGAATACAACAGTCGGTCCCACAGGCCTTTGGAGGTGATATTCAATGTTTTTCAAGACGTCGATCTGCACATCTACCGGGAATTGCTGGGAGCAAACTGAGCGCCTGGCCCAGGAGCTGGAAACTGCGGAGGCAATCGTCATTGGCGCGGGCGCGGGGATGTCCACCTCCGCCGGCCTGGCCTACGACGGGGAGCGGTTTGAGAGGTACTTCTCGGACTTTCGAGAAAAATATGGCATCCGGGATATGTATTCTGGCGGTTTTTACCCCTACCCCACCTTGGAGGAATACTGGGCCTGGTGGAGCAGGCAGATTTTTGTGAACCGCTATGCAGCTGAGGTGGGAAAACCCTATCGGGATCTCTTGGAGTTGATCCGGGGAAAGGAATACTTTGTCATCACCACCAATGTGGACCACCAGTTCCAGCGCGCAGGTTTCGACAAACAGCGCCTATTCTATACCCAGGGGGATTATGGACTGTGGCAGTGCTCCAAGCCCTGCCACCAAACAACCTATGACAATGAGGCCGCTGTCCGGCGGATGGTGGAGGAACAACAGGGGATGAAAATCCCCACAGAATTGATTCCCAGATGCCCTGTCTGCGGCGCACCCATGACCATGAACCTTCGGATAGACCTGTCCTTTGTCCAGGACCAGGGCTGGCATCGGGCCTCCGACAGATATCAGGAATTCCTCCGCCGCTATCGGAAGGGGCATATCCTATTTTGGGAGTTGGGGGTGGGGAGTAACACACCGGTCATTATCAAATATCCCTTCTGGAAGATGACAGCTCAAAACCCTCGGGCGGTGTACGCCTGTGTCAATCTGGGGGAGAGCGCCTGCCCACAGGATCTGAAATCCCAGGCAATCTGCCTGGACAGGGATATCGGCGCCGTCCTTCAGAGGCTGCTCCAAGGGCGTTCCGCATCGTCCGCCCAGCCTGAATAAACCCCAAAGGAGAACCGCCCAACCTGTGCCCCTCTTTGAACCTGCCGCCTATCAAAAAACGCCGCCCAGCAGAATTTGGGCGGTGTTTTTTTCTGAAAGTTTATGGCTCTCCGTCCTCCAAATTCTTTGCCAAAAGATGCACAAAGTTTGAACTTTTTCCCCTTTTGAAGTTGCGTTAAGGTTTGCTATTTAAACTGAACTGGAAAGAGATAACGCCTGAAAGGAGAATCCTCAGGGATCCTTCGGTTCAACCATTGGAGGAGGGCTTTTCGTGTCCGAACCGTTTATCGTCTTGGTCCCCGCTTACGAGCCGGAGCCGGTGCTTCTCACACTGCTGGCACAGCTTCGAGCGGCCGGTTTTGAGGTCATCCTGGTGGATGACGGCAGCGGTCCAGCTTTTTCCACACTTTTTCAGCAAGCGACCGCATATGCCACCGTCCTGACCCATGCGGCCAATGCCGGAAAGGGCGCTGCGCTTAAGACAGGAATGGCCCATATCCAGTCAGTCTGGGGGCTGGATCGGATTACCGTCACGGTGGACGCCGATGGGCAGCACCGTGTGGAGGATGCCCTCCGGCTCTGCCGGGAGGCTCAGTGCCACCCTGAGGCGCTGATTCTGGGAAGCCGGGAGCTCCAGGAGCGGGTCCCTCTGCGCAGCCGGCTGGGCAACACCGTCACCTGAGGGGTCTATCAACTCTCCACCGGGCTGCGGGTCCATGATACCCAGACGGGGCTTCGGGCTTTCCACGGACGGCTACTGCCCCGCCTGCTGGAGATTCCCGGGACCCGCTATGAATACGAGATGAACGTCCTACTGGAGTTTGCACGCCAGAAAATCCCCATCCGGGAGGTGACCATCGCCACCATCTATATCAACCAAAATGCGGCCTCCCACTTTGATACTCTTCGGGACTCCTTCCGGATCTATAAGGACATCCTCAAATTTTCCGCCTCCTCCTTGGTGGGGTTCCTGGTGGACTACTTCCTGTATGGGCTACTGCTGTTCGCCACCTCCAACCTGCTGTTCTCCAATATTGGCGCGCGGCTGGTCAGTGCCTCTGTCAACTACACCATCAACCGGAAATTTGTCTTTCAAAGCCACAACCCCATGGTCAAATCCGCCCTGCAGTATTTTCTGCTGGCCGCCGTGATCCTGTTGGGCAACACTCTTGTATTGGATCTCCTGGTAACGATCTGTCAAATTCATCAGATGCTTGCCAAACTACTCACAGAGATGGTATTCTTTACTCTGAGTTGGATTGTCCAACGGTGTTTGATCTTTCAAAAAAAGGGGTAGATGGTGTGAAAAAAGAGGCCGGAGGGATCCTCTCTTGGTTGATCCGCTGTTTGCAAGGGGCCATTGTGGGGACTGGCGCGATCCTGCCGGGGGTCAGCGGAGGGGTCCTATGCGTCGCATTTGGAATCTATGAACCGATGATGGCATTGCTCTCCCATCCCATCAGATCTTTTCGGGAATACTACCGGATGTTCATTCCCATCCTTTTAGGCTGGGCTGCGGGGTTTGTCCTGCTGGCAGGATTGGTGGAAAAGCTGTTTGAAACCGCCGCCTCGGTGGCACTGATGCTTTTCGCTGGGTTGATCTTTGGAACCGTTCCGGAACTGCTAAAAAAGTCTGAAAGGAGCGATGGCCGCCAGAGTTGGACGCCCTTTATAGCGTCTATGGTGCTGTTCTATCTGTTGTTCTCCATTTTGGCGGGCGGTGAGGGAATCACATTGGAGCCCAACAGTGGATGGTACTTTTTCTGCGGCCTGGTGTGGGGGTTGAGCATCGTAATACCCGGTCTGAGCTCCTCGTCCCTCTTGATCTATCTTGGGCTCTACCAACCGATGACCGGGGGGATCGCCGCATTGGACTTTTCGGTCATTCTGCCGCTGCTGTGCGGGATGTTTGTGACAATCCTGCTCACTGCCAGGCTGGTGAACCGGCTGTTCCAGCAGAACTACGCCCTGGTCTCCCGCCTGGTGACGGGAATCCTGATCTCTTCCACTCTCCTGATTCTGCCCACCTCTTTTGAAACAGCAGGTGACCTTGCAGCTGCAGTGGGCTGCTTTGTGGTTGGCTTTTTCGTCGCCCGGGCTATGGATGCAGCGCAGGCCAAAAGTCCTGAGAAGGAGATCCCCACTTGAAATTTAGGAAAGGAGTTTCTCCATGTTCCATAAAAAACGGCTATGGGTCGGGGTCTATGGTCTTCTATTAATCCTCTTTACCCTCTATGTACTGCTGGATACATTTGTTATCACCCGGGTCTATTCGGTCCTGCCAGAGGAACTTCCCCAAGGGGCCGATGCCTTCCAACAGGCGGATTCCCCCGCCCAGGCCCCTTCCCAGATGGAACAGGAAGACTCCTCCCCTTCTGAAGAAGCGGTTCCCAACAATGCACAAGAGGGACTCACTTATGATGACGGGAATATCTCCATCTCCATCGCTGAATACCGTCAACTGGATACCACCATTTATGTAGCGGATGTAAAGCTCTCCTCAGCAAAATACCTCCAAACGGCTCTGGCTCAAAACGCCTATGGCAGAAACGTCACGGAAACGACCTCTGAAATTGCGGAACAGCATAACGCCATTTTAGCGGTCAATGGCGACTACTATGGGGCACAGGAGCAGGGCTATGTTCTGAAAAACGGAGTCCTCTACCGGGAGACCGCCGCCCAGGATCAGGAGGATTTGGTGATCTATGAGGACGGTTCCTTTGAAATCATTCAGGAGATGGAAATTTCAGCCCAGGACCTGCTCGCCAACGGCGCCCAACAGATTCTCTCCTTTGGTCCCGCACTGATAGAGGACGGGGAGATCGCCGTCACCGGGGAGGAAGAGGTGGGCAGGGCTAAGGCCAGTAATCCCCGCACCGCTATTGGGATTGTGGAGGATCTGCACTATCTCTTTGTGGTATCCGATGGCCGGACAGCGGAGAGCGCGGGCCTCTCCCTCTACCAGCTGGCGGAATTTCTCCAATCTCTGGGAGCCAAAACCGCCTACAATCTGGACGGCGGTGGTTCCTCCACCATGGTATTTGAAGGACAGGTAATCAACAATCCCACCACCAACGGCAGAACCATCCGGGAAAGGAGCGTGAGCGATATTGTCTACATTGGAACCTGAACGATCCGTAAATCCGGCCCTGCGAACGGCTTTTGCCGACCTCTGCTTCTCCATTCTCCTGGCACTATTCGGCATGGTCTATGAGGGGTTCAGCCACGGAGTCTACTCCTTCTATATGATCTATGCCTTCCTGTTTTTATTGGGGGGCGGGGCGCTTCCCTTCCTAGTTGTCGGCCTGCAAAAAAACAGCCGCTCGATCAACCCCTCCGCCAAGGCACTGTATCACTGCGGACTTGCCACTCTGACGATTGGCAGCATCCTACAGGGCGTTCTGGAAATCTATGGTACCACCAATGGTCTGATCCGAATCTATTGGATTGCCGGCCTTCCATTGGCCATTGTGGGGGCTGTCCTCTGTGTACTTCTCCGGGATTCTGCGGCGAGATGAAATGAGAATCGCGCGGAAAGTAAGCTCCTGTTGCTGGGAATGACAGCAAAAAATTCCTCTGGCTTTACCAGAGGAATTTTTTGCGGGGAAAATCCCTGTCGTGGCGGGGCCAAAACGCCAGCGGAAACGCTCTACGAATAGGACGGTCAACACATGGAAAGGGAAAAGTTTGCGGCTTCAATAGAAATAACCTTTCAGTTTGAGGTTTTTGATAGGGCCTTTGGGAGGTTATATTCGCCCCAGTCCCCTCAATACGAAAATCCAAAAGGTCATGGTAAATGTGCTGAGGATGGTGGTGGTTACAATTAGACTCGCCGTCAAAACGCCCTCATGGTTCGTGTCTTTTGCCATCACATAGCTGGTCACCGACGTGGGAGTCCCTACCATAATTAAGAAAGCCACCATTTTTTCTCCTGAAAGGTCCAGCCAAATCGCCAACGGGAGCATCAGCGCAGGCTGCAAAATCAGTTTGAACAACGTCCCCCATCCGGTCAAGCGCCTCTGTTGAAAAGCCCCACGCCACTCAAAGGACGCACCTAAACAGATCAGCGCCAAAGGCGAAGTGAGGCTGGATAACTGGGAGATCACCTTCTGAACCGGCTCTGGATAGGAAACTTGCAGAAAAGAACTGATCATCCCCATCAGGATTCCAATGACCACTGGATTTTTGAAAAGTCCCCGCAACGTCTGTTCCCATACCGAGCGATCTAAGTGTTGATGGGAAGCGTCCGTCAGGGAAAGTAGTGCTGCTGACAATAGATTATAGAGTGGAACGGTGGCTAATACCATCAAAGAAGTGGTCGTTGCCACTCCATAGATATTTTGCACATAGGCATAGGCCAACAACACAGCGCTTCCGCGGAAGGAACCCTGGATCAACTCCCCTTGCAAAGCTCGATCCTTCCGTATAAAAATGGAAGAACATGCGATGGCGAGCAAAAAGCAAATCAACGTTCCTCCGGCACAGAGCAACAAATAGGAAGCATCCCACAGGTCATCGAAATGGACGCCTCCCAGGTTATCCAAAATCAAAAAGGGCAATGTAACATTCAGGGTAAAACGGTTCAATTGAGGGATGATCTTTCCATCTAAAAGCCGCACACGTTTCAAAAGGGCCCCTAAAAAGATCATCAACGTCACCGGCAGGGTGGCATTGATGCTAAATAGCAGACTTCCCATGCGACCCTCCTCTTTTTAAAGTTGGACTGTGCGGCCCCCACACAAGAATTACCCTGTGCGGGGGCCGCAGGAAAGAAAAGAGGTCAAATGTTGTAATCTACAACCGCTCGGTCCTGTCGGACTTTTACCGCATACGCGTGGAGCTTGGCGTGGCGGGGATATACCTGGTATTTTTCCAGATCCTCTAGGGAGTTAAATTCCATCTCCAAAACAAGATCCCAAAAATGTCCGCCAGTACGGATGGATTTATGCATCTCCAGTTTTCTCAGCAGTGGGAATTCCTTTTGGATTTCCCCCAACTCCTGGATCACATAGTCCATATTTTCTTCCTTGCTTTTTCCCTCTGCAAAATCGTGCAGTTTCCAAAGGACAATATGTTTTATCATGGAAGAAGGCCTCCTTTTGTGTCAATTGTCGTTCCAGCTTCCTTCAATAAAGGTGCATCCCCGAGCCAGCAGCGCCTCCATCACCCAGGATCGGTCCGATTCTCCCTTTTGAATCAACTGTAGGTTGCTCTGCTCCTTCTCATAGAGCTTTTTTGCAGCGGCAGCAATTTCAGCGGCATCCTTTGGCTGGATTGCTACAACTCCATCCTGGTCTCCTACAATGATATCGCCAGGGTAGACCACCATGCCCCCCACAGAGACCGGGACATTGATCTCCCCAGGCCCCAACCCCTTATAAGAGGCATTGGGCATAACCGCTCTGGCAAATACAGCAAAATCTTCAAACGTTTCGACGGCGGCCACATCCCGGATGGAATCATCGATTAAAAATCCGCGGATCCCATTTTGGCGGGCGATCTGCATCATATTCTCTCCGCAAATCGCCCGTTCTGTACAACCTCCGCCATCTACAACGATTACGTCTCCCGCCTGCGCCATGCTAATCGCCTGGTGAAACATCAAATTGTCCCCCATCGGCGCTTTAACGGTAATGGCTGTCCCTAAAAGGGGCACATGGTTGAAAGGCTTGATAGCGGAATGCGCCGCTGCAATTTTTTGCATGGTGTCTACGATATTGCTCACTGGAAGATCCCGAAACGCTTCCAGAAGATCTGGACTTGACCGGTGGACCTTGGTATAAATTCGAAAGCCAATTCCTGGCATCGCGATCCCTTCCTCATTTCCCTTGTTTTTTCAGAATGGCATCCACCGCATCATACATGGTGGCCGCCTTTTTCCCGCCAAACTGCTCCCGCAGGCCCAAACTGGCCAACCAATAGAGCTTCTTTGTGGACGCTTCGGACATTGTGTGATCCAAGCCGGCATTTTTCAGCATCTCATTAATTTCAGAAATTTCGTCTCCGCGGCGTTTGGCATGGACAACGTCCGTCTCGATCATCAGCGCCAACGTCTGTGCGGTCGGCTCATCTGACAGGAAGGAAACAATCGACTGAAAAATCTCTTCCGCAATGCCATAGTACCGGGCAGAGGCAATGCTCTCGATCAGGATGGATTCCAAGCCTTTGGTAAAGATGCTCCGTAACACTTTAAAGGCTGATGCCTGGCCGTTCTGATCCCCCAAATACCGGATATTCATCCCATAGGCATTGAGGTCCTGTGCCGTTCGCTCTCCGTGGGGTCCCGACATGGTGATTGGAGTGGCCACACCAAACTGACTGGGAGAACAGAGGGTCGTTCCATCCACAAAAGTACAGCAATCACCCAAAAAGGTTTCTACCTGATTGACCAATTCCGGTACGGTGGAGTTGAGTTCCACATACCGTTGTTGAGAGGTTAGATAGGGCTTATACATCGCCGCTGTTTCCATCGCCAAGGAACAAGCGGTGACAGCGATAATGATATCGGATCCCTCAATTAGCTCTTTGGGGGAATGAACCAGTTCCACGCCGGCTTCCCTGCAGGGTTCAAATTGTGTCATTCCCTCTGTGTGGAACTTGATGTCATACCCTTTGACGGTCGCGCCGTTTCTTGCCAGCCCGCTAGAATAGGTGGAGCCAACCTCCCCAAGGCCAATAAATGCAATTACCACAACCATGCTCCTTTCTCACGGTAGGATTATAAGCCGTTTTAAGTAGTGGGTTTTAGAAATTTCGAAGTCAAAAATTCCCGAGTCCCTTTGTGCAAAATGATGAATGCAACCAGACATCCCAAGCCTATGAGATCCGTACTCCAGCCGGGAATGATGCACAGAAGCGCCGCAGCCAGCGTCAATATCCTTCCTAAGATATTGACTCGATAGCCGGCAAACCAACCCTGTAGCCCAATCCCCAGGCAGAATGTCCCAATCACCGCGGTGATTGTCGCCAGGATAATCTCTGGCACGGTCCCCATCAGGAGCAGCGCATTTCCATAGACAAAGATAAAGGGAAGAATAAAGGCAATCGCTCCCAATCTCATCGCTGTAAAGCCCACTTTATTGGGATTGGCTTTTGCCAAATTCCCAGCGGCATAGGCGGCCAGAGCGACGGGCGGCGTAATCTGGGAGAGGATCGAGTAGTAGAGCAGGAACATATGGGCGGCAAACGGGGCTATGCCCAATTGGATGATACTGGGAGCCAACAGTGAAGCAGCGATAATATAGGCTGCCACCGTAGGAAGGCCCATGCCCAAAACGGTAGCCGCGAGAGCCGAGAGCAGCAGTGTCAGGAACAAGTTCCCTTGGGCCAGCTGTACCACCACATAAGTAAATTTTGCGCCCACGCCGGAAAGCATAATTGCGCCGATCGCCACACCCGCGCATGCCACCGCTGCGATCACAGAGACCGATCGTGTGACTCCCAATTCAATTGCCTGCAAAATCTGCATAAAGCTCATCCGGGAGGATTTTTTCAGGGCACAACCCGCAATTGCCGCCACAATCGCCCAAACTGCAGCCCGGCTCACGGTGGCACGCGCTACTACCAGGAAATAGATCAAAACAACCAAAGGCAGCAGGAGGTTCCATCCCTCTTTCAAAAGCACCCGCGCTTTGGGAATTTCACTGGTATCCACACCGTTCAATCCTGTGCGAGCAGCTTCCAAATCCACCATCACAATCAGGCTCAAATAATAAAGCAGAGCTGGAATTAAAGCGCCCAGAGCGATGTTGGTATAGTTCATTCCCAACAGCTCCGCCATGATGAACGCGCCACTTCCCATCACCGGAGGCATAATCTGTCCGCCTGTAGATGCGACGGCCTCCACTGCACCGGCAAAATGTGGCTTATAGCCAGTTTTTTTCATCAGGGGGATGGTGAATACCCCGGTTCCCACCACATTGGCAACCGCGCTGCCGGAAATACTGCCAAACAGTCCACTGGAAATTACAGCAACTTTTGCAGGACCTCCGCGGCTGCTTCCAGCCAGCTTCATTGCAAACTTCATGAAGAATTCCCCTGCGCCGCTGACACCCAAAAATGCACCAAAGATGATTAACAGGAACACATATTGCGCAGACATCTTGATTGGCGATCCAAAAATTCCCTCTACGCTAAAAATGAATCCAATGACACGCTTAAAAGAATATCCTTTACAGGCGATCAGAGAGGGCAGGTGATTTCCCCAGAAGGCGTAGGCCACAAATACCAGCGCCACAATTGGAAGCCCAAGTCCAATTGTTCTGCGCGCAGCTTCCAGAGATAGGATCATCGCAATCGTCCCGATCACGAGATCGACTGTGGTGGAACTGTTTCTCGCCGCCCGGTACATCAAGTCATCGGGCTGTAGCAGAACATAGGCCACCACAACCAAAACCAGCAGGATCAACGCGGCATCGTAAAATGGAAGCTTTTTGCTCTTCATGTCTTTTTTGATCGGATAGTACAAAAAGACCAAGAAGAGGCCCATTCCCCAATGGATGGAATAAAATACGAGAGGATTCGCCAGCTTGATGAGGAGCGCATACACATGGTAGAGCGCTAGTCCAACGGAGAAGATCAAAAGCGCCATCTTTACGTACTTGTTTTTAAAAACGCGCAGGTTGGTTCCCTCTTCATCCTTGTCCTCTTCGATGACTTTGGCGTTCTCTTCATAGGCGTTCAACATATCCGCCAAATCATTCTTATCAATGGAGGGGGGATTGGAGGACGACGAATCTTCTGCCATCGTTTTTTCTTTTTCTTGGTAATCCAAAACGGAATTACACCTCCCACTCACATAAACTCCCGTGTCCTGTCCAACTATTTGAAAAATTTTCTGATAGAGACGCCCCTTCCTTCGTCTCTTCAGATAAAATAAGATCCGTTAGATCATTGCTGCAGTTCTGGCGGGAGCAGTTCCTCCGGAACCTCGATCCCCATCTCCTGATAGTAACGGTACGCACCCATATGGAGAGGAACCGGCTGTTCCCCAATATTTTCCAGACGGGTGGTAAATCCACCGGGGTGTGTTGACTCCAAAAGGTCAAGATGTTCAAACACCGTCTTGGTCAACATATAGACAAGGTCTTCGTCCAAATCTGCCCGGGTATACATGGCTTGCCAGGCACCGATGGTCTGGTAGTCCTCTGTCAATCCCTGATAGGTATCCTGCTCCAATGTCACAGATTTATAGTAGGGGTAGACCTCCATCAGAAGATCCATCTGCTCCTGAGTCAGAGGGACAAAATTGACATCCTGTGTCGCCTCCAGCTCTGTGATGGCGCTGGAGGGATGGATCGAACTGCCAGTCACAGCATATACCTGCCCCTCTCCCATCGCTGTAAAGCAGTCGCCCCAGCCCGCATTTAAAACTTCAAAAGAGTCAATTAGCCCCAACGCTTCAAATACCGCCCGGCTGGAAATATCTGTGGAACCTGTATAGGGCCCAAACGCGACAATTTCACCGGAAAATTGCTCTACATTGGTCACTTCTTGATCCAAAGTAGTTGCAATAAAATGGGTGGGCAATGAAGAGAACATACAGCGGATTTCCGGAAACGGCTGTTCTCCGTCCGCCAAATCCTCGCCGATCATGGCATTATAGGCGATAGAGGATTCAATGGAGGCAATGTCCATATCCCCGCTCTGTAGAAGCGCCAAGTTTTCTCCAGAGCCTTTTGTTGCCTCCAAAATAATTTCTACCCCAGGTAAATTGCTATTAATAATATTTGTAATACCACCTACATAGACATACTGACCCCCTCCCGCTGTACCGGATCCAGCGGAAATTTTTACATTATCGAAGGCGGGCGTTCCGTCCGCAGATACCCCAGAGCCCTGAGATTCAGGAGCTGCTGCAGACGAGGAAGATCCGCTGCCAGAATCGCAGGCGGACGTGGAAAGCAATAATCCCAGCACCAACAGGACGGACAATCCTTTTTTTAAAATCATGTCGCTTCCTCCATTCTATCCATCATATATTTCAACTGCAAAGGGCCGCTCCCAGCTCATACTACACAAAAATCCTCCTTTCTTGGATATTCATCATAATATTGCGCCGCCCCTTTAAAGGGGAATTTCCGCTCAAATACCTTGTAGGGCCGTTTTTCCAATTCTTCCAGGTTAATATCCACTCCCAAACCTGGTTCTTTGGGAAGCTCGACAAATCCCTGGTCCACCTCCAAAGGTTTTACAGCCACAGCATCGCATCCATCTTTAATATTGATAAACATCTCCGCAATCAGGAAATTGGGTATCGCAGCAGAAATATGTACAGTAGCCGCCATCCCCACAACTGTGGAGTTAAAATTGTGTGGACTCATCAAAACACGGTAGGGGTCTGCCATGGCGGCAATTTCCATCATCCCCAAAATTCCATTGCACACACAGGTGTCGGGGTTGATAATTTCGGCTGCCTGTTTTTCAAACACCTCCTTAAAGGCCTCTTTATTATAGAGAGTCTCCCCCGTGACCAGCGGTGCTTTGATTCCCCGCTTGGCCTGCACTACTAGGTCGATATTATCCGACAAGCAGGGTTCTTCAATCCAAAACGGATTGTACTTTTCAATTCGTTGGCTGAAATGGGCGGCATACCAGGGCGATAGCCTGCGATGTACCTCAATCAAAAGGTCTACCTTGCTGCCCACAGCCTCACGAATCGCTTTCACACAGTTGACAGCATAGTCCTCCTGTTCTGCGGTCAGGGTATCCCTCCAATAACCTCGGAAGGGATCAAATTTCATCGCCGTAAATCCCATCTCTGAAACCTGGATTGCCCTCTGGGCCATCTCTTCCACAGAGGCCGCTCCGCCCCACCATCCGTTGGCATAGACACGGACCCTTTCCCGGCACCGTCCCCCAATCAAATTGTAAACAGGTTGGCCGCATGCTTTTCCAATGATATCCCAGCAGGCAATCTCGATGGCGCTCCAGGCGGAATAAAAATCGCAACTGGAGCGTCGGATTGCGAAGTCGTCGAACATCGCTCGCCCGCTGTGCTTTACATCAAAGGGGCTGCGCCCAATCATATAGGGTGCCATCCCCAGAATATAGGTTTCTGTGGCCTTCTCTTTTCCCTGGACTACATAAGCTTCTCCCCATCCATAGATCCCTTCATCGGTATCCACACGACAAAGCAACAAATTTTTGGCCACACCGGGAAAAAAGAGATAGGGCGTCACATTGACAATTTTCATGGGCATTCTCTCCTTTCTACAAAAACGAAGGTTCCTCTTTTAAATTTAATTTTTGATAGGATGTGGAAAAGAAATCGAAGGTACAAAGTCCGCCATCCAAAATCTGTTGTAGTTGCCGGTCCTCCCGCTCCTCCCGCTCTTTTGCGATTTTCAATACTTCGGCCGCCTGCTCCCGCGGGACAACCACCACACTGTCGTTATCTCCGAACACCAGATCTCCGGGATGCACCAGCACTCCGCCAATGATGATGGGGTGGTTGATCAAGCCCGGGATTGCTTTGGTCGTCGCCTTGATGCAGATATTACGGGCGAATGTGGGGAAATTGAGCTCCTTGATCAACATGGTGTCTCTACAGGCCCCCTCTATCACCAGACCTGCCGCACCACGTGCTTTTGCAGACGCAGCCATCATACCCCCAAACATTCCGCCGGCTTCATCATAATCTCGGTTGGTCACCATTAAAACTTCTCCAGGACGAACCAGAGTGATCGCCTTGTGCAACATAATATTGTCTCCCACACCGCATTGAACAGTGAAAGCAGTCCCACATAGGCGCATGCCGGGCCAGACTGCCCGAATGGAAGAGTGCAATGCCCCGTTTTTTTGTGGCAATGATTCATTGATGGACGCACTTTCCTGGAGTTTCGCATATTCTTTCACAATCTCAGGGGAAGTTCTTTCAAACTGCATGATAATGTCAAACACTGGTTCTGCACCTTCTTTTTCTCTAATTTCTCTGAATTTCATCTTTTTATTAAACGGTTTACGAAACCGAATAACGTAATCGGTTTATTTAAATTTATCACAAATATTATTCTTATTCAATGCAATAAACAGACAAAAATAACAAGTCATTTTTGTCTGTTTATTGCGCACATAAATCTTGACTTTCTAATTTTACAAATGTAGTATTAAAATTAGATTGGTTAAAACACGACCGGATGCCCAATCCATTATCACACGCCTTCTTTTATGATATGAGCGCGTTTTCTCTATTAAAGAAATCGGATATCATATCCACTTCTCCATTTGGATCTTTCTCTCAGCGGGAATTTTTTTCTTATAGCTTTTACTTTCAAGCAAAACCTCCTCTTTAAAAACTGTATCTTCCTCACACAAAAGGAGAATAT
The DNA here is from genome assembly GCA_904398655.1 of uncultured Anaerotruncus sp. Classification (GTDB taxonomy): domain Bacteria; phylum Bacillota; class Clostridia; order Oscillospirales; family Ruminococcaceae; genus Anaerotruncus. The sequence goes on from CAJFPF010000117.1 coordinate 24,266, forward strand.
CCATGACAGAAAAAAAGCGGATTACCATTCAAGATATTGCGGAGAAGGCTGGAATTTCAAAAGCAACCGTCTCACGTTTCTTAAATGGGAAATATGAGTATATGTCCCAGGATACTCGCCAGAGAATTGAAAAAATCATTTCAGAAACCAACTATCGCCCCAATAAAGTAGCTAGCAGTCTAAAGACCGCCAAAACCGACCTCATCAGCTTAGTGCTTTCCAATCCTGCAACAAACCTCACTCCTTTTATTGTGGGAAGTATCTGTGATTATTGCGCTTTCCATGGGCAGAAGCTCATTGTTGTTACAACCCATGGAGACCTCAATTTGGAACAGCAACAGGTGCGTAGCCTGCTAGACCGACAAGTGGATGGGATCATTGTTGCGACAGGAAATAATTACGACTTTTATTGTCAACTGCATGAAGATGGCTATCCGATTGTGTTAGTGGACCGTGTCCCACCGAATTCTATTTTGGACTGGGTAGCGATCAACCATTATGAGGCCACCTCCACCGTCATAGATCATTTGATCGATCAAGGATATGAGCGAATTGTTTTGGTCCGACTTTCTGATCAACAGAATGTGGCTAATAGTACCATTCAAATCCGCGAACAGAGTGTGGAGGATACTTGTTTTTTCCGGTTTGGGGATCATAGTCACTGTGAAAAACTTCTGATCGATCAGGAAGCCATTTGGGGAACGAGCAACAGCGACTTCCAAATTTTGGAGTGCTTAAAACAGTATTATGAGGAGGGGAGAAATCGTCCTACAGCTGTTTTTGCCACTAATGGAGTTCTGTTGGGCAGATTGATCTGTGGATTTTTTCAATTGGGAATGCAAATCTCCTCCTCCTTCACCCTTGCCGGCTACGATGCATGGAATTTTGGAAATTTTTTGGGAGATAAAATTTCTACCATCGATCAACCTTTGCAGCGGATGGGAACCTTGGCCTCTGAACTGTTGATTGGACGCATCCAACAGGCAGAGATGCCTGAACGGATCCACCGCCTGTTGGACTGCCGTGTCAATTTGGCCGCACCACTTCCCCCTCTAAAATAATTCAACAGCATTTTATCCCAAATCTGAAAGATGATAATAATAAAAAAATCCGGTATGGAAAAAGCCTGGAGGTTTTCCTCCAGGCTTTTTCTTTGCGCTTCTTTGGATCCATGACCAAAACGGCGGGGGTCTCGAGCCACCTTTATACCGGTGCTGCCAGATCGGTGGGGGCCGCATTCTCCTTTTTGCAGAGGGGCTCCAATGTATCCAAAAATGCTTGAGCGGGCTTAGAAAGGCTCTGGTAGCATTTCCAAACGATACTGGGAGAAGTCTCTAAAACGGGATAGAGGGGCCGAAAACACAGATTGCTGTTTCCTCCGGTGTTGATCAGTCGATCAAAGCAGACCGCATAGCCAAGGCCCTCCTCCACCAATAGGGACTCATTGAACAGTAGGGTATCGGCGGCCACAATGTTGAGCTTCGCAACATCCTGGGTGATGCGGGAGAGAGTGGGCCAGTTGTCCCGCTCCTCCTGATGGGAAACGATCAGCGACTGCTCCAGAAGATCGGCCCACACCACCTGTTCTTTCTGCGCCAGGGGGCATCACCATTGGGGATGGGACACTCATCGGCCACAATGTGGTGCTGGCCACCCTCAACCACCATCCGGATCCCGCCCGCCAGGGGGATTTGATCCCGGCGCCCATCCGCATTGGGAAAAATGTGTGGATCGGTTCCAATTCCACCATTCTGCCTGGGGTCACCATCGGGGATGGGGCAGTGATTGCGGCAGGGGCGGTGGTATCCAAGGATGTCCCCGCCAATACGGTGGTGGGCGGGATCCCGGCCAAAGTCCTGCGCCGGATCGAGGGGACAAAGCTGGATCTTCAGATACAGAAATCGGCGTCTTAGCAATGGAAGCTGGATGATTTCAAACGAAGGAGGATTTCTATGAAGAGTTTTCACAGACAACTGGCGGCCCTCGGATTGGTTGCTACATTATGTATGAC
>CAJFPF010000118.1 GCA_904398655.1 uncultured Anaerotruncus sp.
ATCTTCCCAGTATCGGGAATATTCTTTTTATCATCAGCCACCTAAAAACCTCCTTCGTTGTGAAATAGAAAAAGCCAGCCCGATGGCTGGCCTGTTGGGAGTACCCCTCCTTTCTTGTTGGGATATATGAAAACGTCACCCGTAGTCCTGTTGGGTGGAATTTCTATATTGCTTTTCAAGGAAAAAACTGTATAATTTTGAATGAGGGGGAATAATAATGAAAAAAAGTTATATTGAAAAGTCCTTAACAAAATACATTAGATTTGAAGTTGACGAAGATGTTGCCCTGAAAGGCCTAGATAATTTTGAGCACTTGTTAGAGTATATAGGCGAAAACATGGACTTTGGAAGAGATTATTATGCTGGAAACGCCTATGTTGCCATAAAAAAGAGAACAAATGAAATTTTGGGTGTGCAAAACTGGAAAACAAGTAAATTACGCACATCTAAAAATGAGATAAAGAGTATCCGTCAGTGCTTTAAAAAAATAGGCTTTAGAAAGGGAAAATATTTAATGAAGATTCCATTTAAAGTAACATATATTTTTGAAGCTATCATTTCTCTTGTAAATGATATTAGTCGAGAAAAGCCCATACCACAAAATTTGCTTTCCATAGCAGGACTTTCATATGGAGTTGCTTTCTATAGTAAATATATCGATGAGTATTCAGAACACCTCGATGAAATAAAAAATGACTTTAATGAAGATCCTCTAAACCCGACCTTAAGATGTCGGGCTGAATTGCAGAATGATTTCACAGCCATATCATCACCGTTTATGGTTATTTTTTAAAGTTAGGGGGTAATCAATGTGCTACGCTCTTTCAAAAATATAGAGCTCCTACGATATTATGTAGGAATCAACTTTGAAAAAAACTTCAGAGCGTTTGCAAAACAAAATGAAGAGAAAAACGAGCAACTAGCGAGTACTGTTTTCTCCACTGCTTTGTCACTCATAGCATCTTTTCTTTCTACAAAATATATACAAATTCTTTCTGTTCCTTTGAATGTAGCAATAATCTTGCTTGTATTTGTTGTTGGCTTTATTATAAGCTACAATATTTATATATGTGCCTATCGAAAAATACTACGAGTGAAAAAAAGCTTAAAAAAATACAAGCGTAAAACATCAGCCATTGAAATCAAAGAAATAATTGACAGTTTTGATCACATTGCTTGTGATAATGTTCTTGTTGCGAAAGAATTTATGCAGCACTTTGATTCCCAAAGTGACTTGGAACTCTCGACCTTTTATTATTTTGAAATTATATATTACGCTAAAACTGCTGCAAAAAAAGCACTCAAAATTTTAAATAATTCAAATAATTGTATTAACTCAAAAGATAAAACAGATGCAATAGATTTATTTAGAATCAAAAATTTGTGCGTTATTTTGAAGCAAATATTACAATTTATTTCTGATCATAAAGGTGAAATCAGCATTGATGATAAAATGAGACCTTCTTTGGACCATCAAGTTAGCCTTTTAGAACAAGATATAACGAAGGCATGCGAAAAATGTGATGGTCTTATCCAGAACTTCTAAGAGTTGACCTTGCGTAGTTAATAGGATAAAAACCTTGCTTGCTGCTTGTAAACCATTGATATTACTGGATTTCCACAGATCCTTTAATGACACTTGGACCAGCTAAGACCGTTGATTCGTAAGGATCGGCGGTCTTTCTTCTGTATTTAGGCGGATTTTAGAACCAACATCAAAATATAATCTAGATGACAAAATTCATGCTTTACTGTATAATGTCCTTATTAATCATGAAGGAGAGCAACTATGTCAGTTTCTGTTGGTCAGCGGGTTCAATCGATGATTGATCATATGTCAAAAGGAGAAATAGAATTAGCTCTGTCTGATATTTGTATTGCAATAGATATAACATCTCAAAAATATTACAATGAATCTACATCTTCTGCTACTTGCTATAAGCGTTTTCTTAAAGAAAATATGTGGATGATTGTTGTAACGGGAATGGGGTCGCTGATTACAGAAACGCTTAAGCTTCCCTTTACGCATAAAGATATTAAATCCGATAGTGAAGGGTATTGCACATTGGAGCAGATTATTTACCATGTTATGCGTTGTGGGTTAATACACGGAACTGGTGAAGAAAGTAAAATTATTTGGAATAGTAACGTTCCACTTGCTATTGACAAAGACCAAAAATTGAATATTTCTCCAAGTTTTATTTGGGGATTGGCGTTATGTGTTATTGCATCTCCAGTCAATATCAACGAACGTGTTGGGGATTATTGTTGGATATCCACAGCTACATTTAAGTACTTAATTAATGATTTGTGGGGAAAACGAGATAGCGTAAAAAAGATGATTAAAAGTCGATATAATATAACGATCAATGAATGCTATGCGAAATAAATGAACGAAGCCTATTATATTTATGGGAGCTAATCTGGATATACCCTCTTGCCGACAGCCTGAAAACCATGGATATTCCTGAACTTTCCCAAGTCCTATAATTACACTCGGACCAAAGAGAAGACCCGCAAACTAGCATTCTCTATGCTTGGCCCTACATCTATCAGATATAGAACTAAGCATCGCACATCGCATTTTTTGAAGGGCGGTGAAACGAATTCGGGGTTCACAGTGTTTCTGTGAACCCCTTCTATCGGAACTATATGAATTAGTGAACGCCTTTTGTCAGCGGAATCAGCATCAGTAAAACAACAATCCCCACAAGGCCAATTACAATGCCCAGAATCATTTTGCCAAATGCCATGGACAGGCACATACCAACACCTAATAGTAGAGCGCCTAAAACCCCAACCATCACTGTGCCAATGATCTTTGCATTGAGTTTGATGGGGGCCTTACCCTCCATTTTCCGCCAGATAATTAAAGTGACCAAAAGAATGATCAGCCCAATGACGCCACAAACAATGCCTTGGTTGAACATTCCCCACTCAGGTAGCATCGCCATACACATTCCCAGCGCAAAGAACACCACCCCCATGGTTCCCAAAATCAACGCGACAAAGTTACTCTTTTTCATCATCAATTCCTCCCAAACCTTTTTTATTGTGAGCTTTTGCCCATCGACAGAACATAAATTACGGTTTTTCTATGTATCCAATATTTAAATTTTGTTTGGGCAATGTTAAAAACATTGCTTCCGATTCTAAATGACATTCCACAGCACATTCCGACAAATCGGCAAGGCAGGCAGCTCCTGCGCAAAATGATTGGGTAAGTAAAGAGAGGGTACTTGCCGTAGAGGAACTTCCCCGCTCTCCTGCAGCAGTTCGGCAACAAATTGGGAACAAAAATAGCGGTTCTTTTGCCGGACAGGAAGATGAAAAATGCAGCAAAATACCCCTAGACGTGTATAGCGGAAGGCCGTACGGTTTTTTAGCATGTTTTGAATTCTCCATTTGATCTTTTGGTAGGCTTCATCGGAAATTTGCAATTGGATGCAGCGACTGTTCTTTACGCCTCTGTTTCGATGTTTTTCTACAGTTTCAACTGCAAATCCCCGGTAATTGAAGCTGTAATAAGTATTTTGATCCTCCTCTAAAGCAATCGAACTATGGGTAAAACCCCGCCCTCCAATATGATAGATCAGTGTGGAAATCCAATCCGAGTATTTGGTTAGTAAAATTGATATCGCGCGCATGTTCCTTCCCCCTAAATACAAAGTCCGACATATGGAAAAATTTTTCTGATTTAAGAGCAGATATCTTCAGCCTCATTTGCTCTATAAAGGAAAACGACAATGTCTGAAGATATCTCCACTCCCCTCTATTTAGCAAAATAATATCGCCCTTTTATTGAGACAGATATTCCATTGTGTTTGCCCTATGTTAAAAGTCCTTTTATAAAAATTTTTGTCCCTATATATCGAATTTCCAGGGAGGAGAGGCGATTTTCTATCCAAATACCTTCAAAATTTAAAAGCTTCTCATAACGTAGATACCGTCAAAAAATATGGCAGTTCGCCGCTCAGACTTGGGCAAGGCAAACTGCCATATATTGTTTTTTATGGATAACCCAAAGCATTAAATCAAATTAAAAATTCTGACATCTTCGGCAAAGCAGAACAGCTGCTGTGATTGCAACAAATCCTGATACAACTAAAGAACGGACGATTAATTTGTTCATTTGGAAGCCCCCTTTCATTAAGCATGCATCAAGCGGCAACCCTGCTCACATACTTGATAGATCTCATCATTTTTCTGCTCAATCAAAGGGGCAATCTGCCGTTCCCGGCTGGTTCGAAGCTTTTGATAGCAGAAATAAGGAGTGATCCATCCTATAAACCCTGGAATGGCCAGAATCACCATCAGAGGCAGAACGCCTCCCAGATAGGCAAATACTGCTCCGCCCAGAAATGCGGTTCCTACCAATCCGATTGAGAAGGCAGCTATGGAAGCGATCGTTGTTCTGGATCGCTCCAATGTTTCAATTTCACGGGCACATGCCTCAAATTGCCGCTGAAGCCGGGACAGCTCCGCTTTATTGCGCAGCTTCCGATCCCGTTTAAACCGCACGGTGACACAATCACTCCCGTCGCTTGGTGTGGAGCTGCCTTCGAATTCCCAGCCAAAATTGGCATAACTATCCACATATAATGACTCCATGCGTTGTTTTGTAGAGACCTCCAGATACTCAAACCCTACAAAGTCCTTTTCTTTTTCGTCCATTGTCCAATGGCTCCTTTCTAAGTTATTGATTAACATGATCCTAATCAGAAATTGTTTGTCCTGTACGCAAGTTTTGTTTACGGAATATTAAAAGCACAGATTACCCTCCACAGATCTGTACCCCCAACCCCATATTGGGGACAGCCAAAGAGAACGCAAAATCCAACAAAAAAGCAACAGTCATACCAATACACAGCACACGTTTCCCATGGACTGGAATCTTTCTGAGGAAACTCCAAAACCAGGGAGCTATAAAATAGACCACGGACATGTCGGCTACCGCAAAAACAAGTAAGCTCATGGCGCAAATTCTCCCATGTAAATTGAGGAAATATCCGGTATAGTCCCACCATTTTGCATGGAATGCCGTTTCCAGGATCCATCCAGTAAAATATTCCACGATTGCGCATATTCCGATACAGGACAGAAAATAGCGTCCTGGGCTTTTACCAGTTTTTCGGTAGAGGATCACCATTAGAACAGCACCCACCCCATAAATAGGAGCCCATGGGCCATGTAAAACGCCACGGTAAGAGAGGAAAAGTTCCCCCAAAGGGAATTTTTCATAGTGTTGCGTCCAATACACAATGACTTCAAACAGCCAGCCGCAAATACTTGCAGTATAGAAAAACAGCAAGTAGGGGGTCATGCAAAGCTGCCTGAAACGGGTGGAGCGCAAGATGGGTAGGGTATCCATATTGTTTACCTCTCTTTCTCTGGTCTGCGGAAATGATACCTTCTTCTTACCTGCTTCCTGTTTCTGTTCTGTTTCGGAAATATAAAAAGAGGCCGGACACCCGATTGGGTGTCCGGCCTCTTGGTCAATGTAAAAGATGGCTTCCCTTTTCGCAGACCGCATCGATCTCGTCATATTTTTGCTCTTTCAGCGGATCGATTTCTGCCGTCTTTTTGCGTACCATACCACGATAAACAAAGCATGGTATAATCCAACCGATGAACCCAGGGATGGCCAACAGGATGGTCAGCCATATGATCGGTGGTTCCGCAGTAACAGCAAAGACGGAACCCGCCATAAAAGCTGCACCAACCAGGCCAATTCCCCATGCCGAGATGGTGCCGGTGGTGGTTTTGGAGCGCTCCAACGCCTGAAGTTCAGCAATGCAGCTGTCAAAGTTGCGCTGGAGACGGGTTAATTCGGCCTTGTTGCTGATGCTACGCTTTCTACGAAAGCACAAAACTACAGTTTCCCTTTTCCGCAAGATATGCGTCTGTGAAAACCATTTATAATGCCGGGCTCCTGCCATCTCCTGGTTCGGGTCCTGCTCCCAACCGAAGCACGGATAACTATCCAGACATAGGGAGGATAATTCCCGGGGGACTGTAATTTCCCGGTAGTCATAGCCAATATGTTCCATATTGACATTTTCAAATTCTTTTTCCATATCAGTTGTTTTCCCCCGTTTTTCCAAAGACCGGTATCTTCACAATAAAGGTTGTACCTTGACCTTCCGCACTATTGACCTGAATCGTAGCATTCATCAGCTGTAGAACCCTCATCGCCAAGGACAACCCGAGCCCGTTACCCTCCGTAGCATGGGAGGTATCTTCTTGGTAGAATTTATCAAAAATATGTTTTTGCGCCTCTGGAGATATTCCGCAACCGGTATCGGATACGGAAACGGTGACAGATGTTTTATCCGAGGTCTGGCGCAGGGTTACTGTTCCACCTGGTTCAGTAAACTTGAAAGCATTGGAAAGCAGATTGTTCCAGACCAGCTCCATCAGGCTGGAATCTCCGTAAATGGTCGCACGATCCTCTAGGTCCGCTTCAAAATCGATCCCCTTCTCCTCCCAAATGGGCTCAAACCTCATTGCGCAGTCACTCAACTGCCGGCACAAATCGTAGGATTCAGAACAGGGAACAATCTGCTGACTCTCCAATTTATTAAGCTTCAAAATATTGGTGATCAGAGAGGATAGCCTGTGTGTACTACTTAAAATCGCGGAAATGTAATTCTCCTGCTCCTCTTTTGTCAAGTTGGTTTTTTTGAGGAGCTGCGCATAGTTTTGAATGGTGGCCAGTGGCGTTTTAATCTCATGGGACACATTTGCGATGAAGTCGGTCCGCATCGTTTCAATGCTGCCCAGCTCCGCCACCATTTTGTTAAAGTCTAAAAACATCAAATCCAGGTAATCATGTCGGTTGGATGTATGGAAAGGCGGAATATAGACAGAAAAATCCCCCCGCGCAACACGATTGGCCGCTTTCGCCAATTCTTTCATGGGTTGGTCATAGGTCTTTACAATCTTATAACGGGTAAATAAGGTGAGTGCGCCAGCCACCAGGCACCAATAAACAGATGGGATCAAAACTTGAATTACATCGGGCCAGTCGTTCTCGTTGATGAGAGTGACCAGGCCCATATGAATCCCTGACATCAAAAGTAGAACTACAAAGTAGAGCGCGAATAAAGAGCCCGGAAACCGGGACTCCGTTCGGTGCCTTGCCCTCATTTCAACACCGCCTTATAACCCAAACCTCGTACGGTCTTAATTTCAAAGTCCGGGCAGATGGAGAATTTGTCACGCAACTTGGTGATATATACATCCACTGCCCGTAGGCTAGTATCACTCTCTATCCCCCAAAATTCATCCATAAGCTGGGAGCGTGAAAACGCATGGTTGGGGTAGGAGAGGAGTTTAAACATGATGTTGAATTCACGAGTGGTAACAGGAATTTCTTCTTCGCCCACGATCGCAGAAAACGCGTCCGCATCAAGAACCAAACTGCCCACCGTCAACTTGCGGCTGGCTTCGATATTGGCCCTGCGTAAAAGCGCCCGCACCCGCATCAGCAATTCACTAAAATCAATGGGTTTTACCATATAGTCGTCGATCCCCAAATCGAACCCCTTTTGTTTGGCAGGCAGATCATCCCGCGCAGATATAAACAAAATGGGAATGGATTTGTTGAGCCCTCGCACTGTCTCGGCGAACTCAAATCCGTCAATTCCAGGCATCATAATATCCGATATGATAAGGTCATAAATATGGCTGTACATCGCGTCATAAGCCGATTGCGCACTGAGGCAGCCTTTGGCGTCGTAGCCACTGTCGTTCAAATAGGTACATACGCTTTGTGTCAATCTCGCATCATCATCTACAACTAAAATCTTAATCATTCTATTTTTCCTCCCAAAGGGTTGCCTCGATCCGTCCGACCCTCCATAGCATAAATACACCCAGCAGAGCCGCACAAATTCCCATTAAAACTCCTAATAAGGCATTGACAGATGGATTATGGTATTCGCCCTGGGCGATCGATAAAAGGGCAGATTGCGTTAGCACCAAAGAGATTAGCGAAGCCGCCAAATTGATCGTCTTTATGGCATGGAGCAGCGGCGTCTTATTTTTCCGATTGATCAGTACCCCATGTATATTCAAACCGATCTCTACAAACGTAACCGTTGCAATCGCAAGGGCAATGGACTTGGGATAGGCCGTATACTTGGGATAAAAATATGCCCAACCGGAGTAGGACACATATAACAGGCTCGCAATGACCAGGATTGTTCCAGACCACCGGTAATAGCGGCATTGCTCTTTAACATTTTTCGCGCGTAAAAAACCAACTAAGGCACAATATCGCGCAACCACCATTCCAAGGGTATACCCGCCATTGACACATACGAATATAGATAGGGATACCGCACCTGAAAGTATCTTCCCCAACCCCAAAAGGATGTCCCCCGCACCGGATACTCCGGCCAGATGAAGCGTCCGATTGATGGACACGCTATAACTTTTTGAGAGCCTCTCCCTGCTTGTTCGCAAAAGGTCCACATAGCGTCCCACAAAATTTTTGTTCATCGTGTCCTCCCACGCTATCCACCCAATATAACAACCTTACCATAACACAGGATTGTTTGTGTTTTGTTAAAATCCAAGGCACTTTTCCAACTTTCTTCAAAGATACCTCCAGATTGAGGGATGGGCATGGGAATCCGAACCCTCGAGAGCCTCAGCAAGTTTATGGATCTATTTCTGTTTTATCAAAAATATGGGCAAGAAAATAGACTAACGCCCTTCTATTCTGCAGATAAAAAGGAGAACCGTCAAAACGTGTACCTTGAATTATGAGCGGAGATGGAATCAAACTCTGTTGAGATATTTTAGGAGAGTTGAACGACAAAAAAGACCGCAATCGATACAAAAAGCGGCGGTATTCCCTAATAAGGAGTACCGCCGCTTTTGATACAAAGGCAAATATGTATCTTATAAAAAATCTCTGAGCCGTTCTAACATTGTTGAAATTTTACTCTGCAATCAAATCGTCAGCAGAAGGTATTCCTCCTTGGATATCCCATCGAACCGTCCTCATTTGATGAATTCCGGCTTGATCTGGATGGCGGCTCGTACAAAAGAGGGTTCCCGTCAGGAGCAGCTCTGATAGAGGACAGGCTCCCTGGGGGGGAGGGGCACCAATTTACTGCCCAAATCCCTGCATTTGAGAAAATAGGACAGGTTGTGTCCCAAAACTTCCATGGTTTGCATCCCTTCCAGGTCTCTTTTTACCTCTTCCGGCGTGGTTCCATAGACCATATTCCAATATCGGGAAGTGATGATGGGCATCTGCATAAGGCCGAAATATTTGTTGATCTGATCCCAGGTGGCAGTAGCACCGGCGCGGCGAGCGGACATCACCGCAGCGGCAGGTTTTAAGTAAAAACGTCTTCCGCCGCCGTTCAAATCCGCATAAAAGGCTCGATCCAAAAAGGAGGTAATCATACCGGTGGCTCCAGCCCAGTGCACTGGCGTACCAAAGACAAAACCGTCATAGTCCCCCGCTAGATCCAAAAAATCGTTGACTGTATCCTGGAATGTACAGCGATTCAAATTCGCACATCGGTGGCAGGCGGTACAGCCAGGGAGGGGGCGATTTCCAATCCAAAAAATATCTGTATCAATCCCATTTTGATTGAGTGTATTCGATACTACGCACAGTGCCGTATAGGTACATCCTTCCCTGTGAGGGCTACCATTGATCAATAGAACTTTCATCTTGTTGGTTCTCCCTTTTTACAATGACGGACAATCCAGTCCAAAATAGAGGGTTCATCAAATACAGCATTTCCACCGCCATGGTAATTTTCTGTAATGCCGCGCTGCGCAAACCAGAGGTTGTCCGGAGTTTGGATTTGCAAAACCGTGTCAATTTCCTCTTCTGCCCAACCTGCGCTCTCATAGGCAGCATAAAGGCCGTTATAGGCGTCCCATGCCCGTTGGGAGCCGTAATATTCGTCGTTTTCCGCCATGAAAATGTATACAGCCACCCCATGTTCCGCAATGGGGGTAAATTCTCCATCCCATTGGGATGCGCCGTGGAGATAGGCAGCATACAGATCCGGACGTATGGAGACGGCTTGGGACATTGTCTCTCCCCCAGCTGAATAGCCCACTGCGTACACGCGGTTTTGATCCACAGAAAAGTGGTGGATAAAATATTCGGTCAGCTCGATAGCCTGCCGGGCGGAAGTCTCTTGCCAATCGGTAAGCTGGGCGGAAACAACAATCATATCCTCCGGCAAGGTGGTCCAACAAAGAAAACCGCCCCAATCCAAATTGGCGCCGGAGGAATCCTCCCCAAACCACATCATATCGTAGCCAGGCATGGTTACCACCAAGGGATATCTCCGGTTCTCCCCATAACCTTCCGGGAGGTAATAGCTGTAATGGATTGTGCCTGTCTCGCCCTCCAGCACCTGCTCTGAAACCAGCTGGGCTTGTGGCGGCGGTGTTTCCTCTACCGATTTCTCCGCTTCGAAGGACATGCTGCTCTCTATGATTGGCTGTTCCATTTGGGTCGTCGCTTCTGACGAGAGGATTGAGGGATGCCCTTCCGAGTCATTTTTCTGGGCGCAAGCGGCCAGAAAACAAGAAAACAGCAGGATCCCCAGCCCTAGGAACACGATTTTCTCTTTCATCGTTTCTTCTCGCCTCAAACTATACGGCTTTTACCCATGTTGGTAAGCATCTCCACAGTGGCGGGATCATAGTGGGAGAAAAATAGGCTTTCCCCTTCATCCAAGGCCCGGATAGCCTCCATGTCCGTTTCGCACAAGGAAAAATCAAAGACATCCAGATTTTCCTCCATCCGCTCCCTGTGGGTGGACTTGGGGATCGCCACAACATCACTCTGCAAAAGGAACCGCAAAGCGACCTGAGCGGAAGATTTTCCATATTTTTCCCCAATTTCTGTGAGCACAGGGTTGGAAAAGAAGTCCTTACGTCCCTCAGCAAACGGCCCCCAGGATTCATGCTGCACACCGTACTTTTCCATATATTGATGGGCGGCCCGCTGTTGCTGGAACACATGGGTTTCCACTTGGTTGACTGCGGGAGAGATCTCTACAAATTGGCACAGGTCAATGAGGCGGTCCGGATAGAAGTTGGAGACACCGATCGCCCTCAATTTTCCGGCCCGGTAGGCCTCCTCCATCGCCCGGTAGGTTCCATAGTAGTCGCCAAACGGTTGATGGATCAGCAACAAGTCAATATAATCGGTTTTCAACTTTTGCAAGGACCGGTCGATGGAGGCTTTGGCCCTTTCATATCCGGCGTTGGAGATCCAGACCTTGGTGGTCAAAAACAACTGTTCTCTGGGCACGCCGCACTTTTGGATGGCACTCCCCACGGCCTCTTCATTTCCGTAGGATTGGGCGGTATCAATCGCCCGGTAACCCACAGAGATAGCGTCCAGGACACATCGCTCGCACGCCTCGTTGCTCACCTGGTAGACACCATAGCCCAGCTTGGGCATTTTGACACCATTATTCAGTGTTACATATTCCATCATAGAGGTCTTCCTTTCCCTAATTTCTAAAACCATTGTAATGGTTTTAGAAGCGGTACAGAAGTCTCGATTCGTTATGCAGTGTAAACCATCCGGTTCATGATCTCAGCTTTAAAAGGTAATTTTTTTCTTTTAGTTCTCGCAAATATTATATATGTACAATTTTTATATTTTTAATTTTTTAGTTATTTTTTATGATTTTTAACCCTATTTTTCTCTATTTATAATCTTTATTTCTATAAAATTGCTCTTGAAATTTAGTTTGTGCTGTAGTATTCTAATTTTAAATTATACATGTATAATTTATCGAGAAGGAGGTTGCCACCTTAAGTTTCCTTCAAAAAAGCATTCCACATGTTCTGATTCTAACAAAGAGGAGGGTTTTTATTGAGTACGGCGATCTTACTTTCCCTGCTTGGGATCTTAATCAGTCTTGTAATCCTCATCGTCGGTATCTATCGCGGGTACACACCTATCGCAGTAACACTGCTGTCAGTGCTTGTGCTAGCGGTAACTTCCGGATTCTCTATCATCACCACCTATACCGAGACTTTTATCGGCGGCGTTGCGGATATGACCGGGACTATGTATCTGATCTTTGTGTGTGCCTGTGTCATCTCGGAGGTCTGTGAAGTGACCGGGTCCACCGCTGTTTTGGGAAATGCCATCGGAAGAGTGTTCGGGCCGAAAGCACCCATCCTGGCGGTGGTCATTGGTATGGCTCTCTGTTCCTACGGTGGACTGGGGATTGGTGGCCACCTGATCATGTACACCATCGGCCTGCGGCTGTTTAAAAAGGCGAACCTCTCCAGATATTTGGTTCCCGGGTGTATCTTCCTGGGTGCATGGACCTTCTCTATGACCACTCCGTTTTCGGTCAACGTTGTCAACTATCTGCCCACGCAGACGTTTGGCACAACACCGGCGGCCGGTCTGGTTCCGGGGTTGGTGGGCGGCCTGGTCATGTTGGTGGTGGGGCTGGTCTTCCTGACGACCTATGCCAAGCGGCAGACACAACAGGGCATCGGATGGGAAGATGTTGAAGGGGACGACGAGATGGGCGAGGACGAACCCGTGACCGCCTGGGGATTGATCCGCGCTCTCATCCCCATCGCCGTTGTCTTCGGAACCTATAACTTCCTATCTTTCCCCATTGCCATGTCTACCCTGTCCGGTTCTCTGGTAATGATCCTATTGAACTTCAACAAGTTCCCCATTAAGAAATGGCTAGGCATCTTCTGCGACGGTGCCACCAAAGGTGTGGCCCCCACCCTGGATATGGCCGCTATTGCTGGATATGCCGCCGTGGTGACTGCCACTCCCTTCTACAGCTGGTTCATCGACTATCTGGGTACGGTTGACATGAATCCCTACCTACTGGCGATCCTCGTTGCCACCATTCTGGCTGGTCTATTGGCCTCCGGCACAAACGCAGTGGTCATCAGCCTAGCAAGCGTGGGCAATCTGTTCATGCGTTATGGAAGCATGGGCTACGACCTGGGGAACATCATCGCCTCATCTCCATGTCCAGCGGTATCCTGGACTCTTTGCCCACCAACGGCACCATCAACTCCCTGCTGCGGATGTGGAAGCAGCCCTATCAAAAGGCCTATTTCCCCATCTTTGTCTGTTCCTGTATAGTTCCCGCAATCGGCACTTTGGTGGCCTATATCCTGGTCATGATGGGATTCCATTGACTCTTGGATGTTGGGCAGCATCTGCACACGGCAAAGTTCAACCATATTCCATACGAAAGAAGGTATTTTGATGATTCTAACCGATCAAGAAAAAGCGATCCTGGAGGGGAAGGAAGGCGAGGCCCGTCAACAGGCGATGAAGATGCTGGTGGAATACGGCACCGCCTTGGGCGTGGACCGGCTGTTGGATGTGGATGATGTCCAATTTGGCTTCTACTGCCCCTATCCTCCCTTCTACCATGGAGGCCGCCAGTTCAAGGACTATGAGGAGCTGTTCTCCTATTCCAGCCTAGGCAGCTATGAGCGGCTTGAGATCCCTAAAGTGAAAGCCTCCCGCTGCATCAACTTGGGAGGAAAACCGGAGGCGGGATATCTGGATTACCTGGGGATTGATGAGCCCAAGGTCCGGGAAGGTATCCAGATGACCGACCAATTTATCAAGGATCATGGGATCAACAACGTCCGTACCTGTACCCCTCATCTGGTGGGGCATCTAGCGATTAAAGGGGAGCACCTGGTCTGCGGGGAGTCCTCCCAGGTCATCATGCTCAACTCTGTATTCGGCGCCAGGGTCAACTGCGAAACCGCAGTTTTAGGCGGATCGGCGGCCTTGGTGGGAAAAATCCCTAATTCGGGGTTACATCTGGATGAAAATCGCCGGGGTACCCATCTCATCAAGGTGGATCGGATCCCCTCAAAGCCTTACCAGTGGGATCTGTTGGGTTACTGGATTGGAAAACGAGTGGGGATCGGCGTACCGGTGTTGGAGATGGACGTTCCATTTATCACCCTGGATCAGCACAAGAGTATGGGGGGGCTGCCATGACCAGCTCCGGCCTGGTGGACATGTACCACGTTCTGGGCCTGACGCCCGAGGCCAGCACCTACGAGGAGGCCTTCGGCGGGAACACCCCCAAGGAGGTCATCCACTATGGCGAAAAGGAGGAGGCAGAGGCACTGGCCCATCTGGACTGGTCCCAGTCGGAGCAGGTGGACTTCGTCATCCTGGGCTGCCCGCACTACAGCCTCTATCAGGTGCGGGATCTGGCCAACATGCTGGATGGAAAGCAGGCTAAGATCAAATTTATTGTGGAGACCCCATGGAATATCCGCGACCAAGCTCGGGTGAACGGCGACGCCCAGAAGATTGAAGCCGCGGGGGGATATATCCTATCTGAATGTTGTCCCGCTATGAACGAATTTTGGCCGGCAGGGATGAAGGTGTTCGCCACCGACTCTGCAAAAATGGCCCACTATGTTCCGGGCAACCATCCGGAGTTTGAGGTACATATGGGCAGTCTAGAGCAGTGCGTAGAGGCAATTTTGACCGGGAAATGGAAGGGGAGGAACTAATATGAAAGAAATTACCATTCACTGCCGGATGGCCTATCCTGGACATGTGGCCGGCAAGGCCCTGGTATCCCACGACAGCCTGGGGGCATGGGGCGCCATCAACCCCACCACCGGAGTTGTCACCGAGCGGGACCACCCTCTCCACGGTCAGTGCATCAAAGACACCATCCTGGTGTTCCCCTCAGCCAAAGGATCGTCCGCCTGGGGCAAAACGTTTCAGAATATCGGTTACAATAAAGTAGCGCCGAAGGCCATGTTGGTGGGGAAGATTGACCCGCGTTCAGCGTTGGGTGCGGTGACCTCCCACACCACCACAGCAACTGATTTCGACGTGGATCCTCTGACAGTTATCGAAACTGGAGATTGGGTCGACGTAGACGCGGATCATGGCATTATAACCGTTACGAAGGAATAAATTCCGTGGAAAAGCCTCATCCTCTGGCTCAAGGAGCGGCTGAGGATGGGGCCTTTTATTGGAAATTCTCGCAAAACCGGCGACCGCTGGAGATGATCTTTGCAATCTCCTGGTCCGGCAGGCCGATGTTATAGAAGTAGTTGGAGATGAGCAGATCAATGATGTCCTCCAATGTCAGGCCCAGTTCTCCGCGGTTATACCGGAATACCAACATCCGTTCCGCCCCCTTCAAGGCGGTAAAATAAATCTCATTCTCCACTTTTGTGACCTCCAGGCCATAATCTCGGATGATATGCCAGGTGGTCGCCACAAAAGAATCACTGGGGGAATTGGTTGCCCCAGTACTGTCGATCAGCTCGTTATAAAAGCGGTTGAAGCCTTCATTCTGCTTGACCAGGCGCCACTGGAGCACACCAATTACATATAGCTTTTCCGCATTGGTCAGGCCGGACAGGTCCATTTTTTGGACCTTTTGAAATAGTTCCTCAAAAATATCCTGGCAAACGCGCTTGGCCAGGTTCTCTTTCGATTGAAAATAGTAGGGGATGAGCCCCAGATTGACATTGGCGCGGGAAGCAACATCCCGCAGTGTCACCGCCCGGTACCCCCGTTCTACAAAAAGATCATAGGCGGCATCTAAAATCTGGAGCGCAGTGATGTTGTCCTCTGTGGCATTCACATTTTCCGGCTGGAGGTAATTTTTAAATCGCATGGTATCGTCTTCCTCCGTATTTATACATGTATAAAATTTAGAAATACCCTTTTTCCCTATCTTATTCTCTTTTGGAATGTTTGTCAATATCGAGGCCCTTTTCTTCCCAATTGGAGAAGAGTGTCTGGAGCAAGGAGCGTGATAAAACATGGATGGAGCAGTCCTTCTTTCCCTAGCGGGTATCATCCTAGGGGCCATCCTATTAATCGTGGGAACTTATCAGGGCTATACGCCCATAGCAGTGACCCTGCTATTGACGCTTGTGGTAGCAGTTACCTCCCATATTCCAATTGGCACGGCCTACACAGAGGTCTATGCTGGAGGTGTCGCCGACATGATCCGCACCATTCTCTTGGTGATTTGTGGCGCCTGCATTCTCTCCGACCTCTATGAAAAATCCGGCAGCATTGACCTTTTAAGCCGCCTAGTAGAAAAATACTTCGGCGCAAAAAACGCTGTGGCAGCTACCATTTTAGGAGCTTCCCTGTTTTCCTTTGGCGGATTGGGGTTTGGTGGGATCTTAATCATTTATCGAATCGCCCTGCAATTATTTCAAAAAGCCGGCTTTTCTCGCTTTTTCATCCCTTCTTGCATTACATTGGGCGCTTTGACCTATTCCATCATGGGGCCTTTTGCAGTAGACACGCTCAATTATCTACCCACGCAGTACTATGGGACCCCCACCAGTGCGGGGCTATTCCCTGGACTCCTTTGCAGTGCCGCTATCTTGGTTTGCGGACTCTTTTTTCTCACACGCTATATTCCTCGAAAAGCACAAAAAGGAGAGAGATGGGCAGAGAAGGAGCAGCCAGGGATAGAAAACGCCCCCTCCCTTCGCCTCTCCTCCTGCTGTTTTGCACTGCTCCCCATCCTAGTCGTTTTTTTCACCTACAATATTCTGAGGTTCCCCATCGCAATTTCCACATTTTTAGGATCAGTGTCCATTGTGCTGACCCATCCGAGCAAATTTTCTCTTCAAAAATGGATCCAGACGTTCTGCGATGGAGCTGTCCGGGGCGTAGCCCCCAGCTTCAATATGGCGGCCTTTGCCGGATATGCCGCCGTTGTTGTCTCCACCCCTGCCTATCAACAGACGATTTCTCTATTGGAAGCAACCGACCAAAGCCCCTATCTGATGGCGGTTTTAATTCCTGCTGTAATTGCGGCCATGCTGGGTTCCGGAACAAATGCTATGGTCATCGGGTTGGCGGAAACCTCCACCTATTTTCTCTCCTACCAGTCTCTGGGGGTGGATATGGGGGTGATCCACCGATTGAATTCGATGACAGCAGGCGTATTCGATGCCCTCCCCTCCAATGGAACCATCAATTCCCTCCTGCAGATGTGGTCCTGTCCATATACCAAAGGGTACCTCCCTATTTTTATCTGCACCTGTCTTTTCCCCGCCATCGCCACAGCTGGTTGTTGCCTTTTGGTCTGCTGTCTGGGGGGCTAAATTTCATCCTTGTGGTCCTTTCTCCTCTGTGATGCTTCGGCATGAGAAAATGGAGACCTCTATAGAAGTCTCCATCCGTTGTGAAGCCTGATTGAACGGTTGCTAGAAATGCGGGAGTTATGCTTTCACTATCTTTTCCACAGCCCGTAAAAACTTTTTGACCACAGGAGACGGATCCGGTGCATGGAGCAGTCCATAGGGGATGGTATAACGCCAGTCCACTGGAAGTATTTTTAAGAGTGGATGGACATACTGCCACTTTTGCATCGCCATCAGGGCACAATTATTATTTTCACACTGATTAAAAGCGCCTACATCGTAAAAATTGAAATCTACAATCTGGATCTGAGGGTGATTTTTCCAAAGGTCGTCCCGCAAAAGATCCACATAATGGCTCCAACCCCGACGTATAAGCATCAATTTTTCTCCATATAAATCCTGCACCGCTAACCGATCCTTTTGCGCTAGTCTGTGATGGATGGACACGGCACAGCAGATAGGCTCCCTGGAAATCTCTAACCCGGAGCACTGTCGGAGATTCAGCATGGTTTCGTCAAAAATCCCGGCTACCACATCGATATTTTGTCCCAAATTGGCAAGGATTTCCCGCGCATTTTCTGGTGTGTTATCAAAGGGTATCAGCTGGAATTTGATATCCGGGCTGTCCTCCTGCAGTTTTGGCCATAGATCCACTAACACTTGAGCCGGTGTCATTGGAGAGGTTCCAATGCGGATCATCTCTTCATCTTTTTGCATGGCATTCTTCGCCCTTGTAACAGAATCCTTGCAGTATTGAATGATGTATTTGGCATCCTGCATCAACGACTTCCCGGCCTCAGTGAGCTGCAAGCCCCGGTGAGTACGGATGAACAGCTGTAAATCCAGACTTTCCTCCAATAAGTTGATCTGTTTGATCACCGCCGGCGGGGAGATGTACAGCTTTTCTGCTGCTTTATTAAAGCTGCCGCACTCCGCAACGCAGAGAAAGGTCTCCAATTGGGGGTTATACATTGGCATCCTCTCCTTTCTATAACAGAAATAGTACCTGGTTGTCAAATTCCTTTCTTTACCATTTTAACAGATTGGCGCACTGGATACAATGCTAAACGGTGACACTTAAACGGTGAATTTACTGCGTACAGTATGCTCCCCAATCGTCCTAATTTATGCCCAAATTTCCTCACATCCAGAACGCGCAAAACGCTCGTTAAGGCGGCTTATAATGCGGCTTTGTAGCATAATCAAAACCACTAGTAAACTAGTGGTTTGTTCAGACCCCAGAGGGATCAGTACTTGCTGGCCCCTGGAAGGGGTGCTGAGAGTTTGTCATCGCATCACTGCTACAGGCAGCCGCTGAAAGCGGCTGTTTTCTTTTGCCTACTTTCTCTTGCTACCCGTAAAC
>CAJFPF010000119.1 GCA_904398655.1 uncultured Anaerotruncus sp.
CACGACCATGAGCATCCCCACGACCATGAGCATCCCCACGACCATGAGCATCCCCACGACCATGAGCATCCCCACGACCATGGCCATCACCATCATGGCCACAGCCATTTCAGTCTGGGGGATGTCCAAAGGTTGATCGAAGGGCTGGACCTGCCAGAAC
Source organism: uncultured Anaerotruncus sp. (assembly GCA_904398655.1). Taxonomy (GTDB): domain Bacteria; phylum Bacillota; class Clostridia; order Oscillospirales; family Ruminococcaceae; genus Anaerotruncus. Next base: position 161 of record CAJFPF010000119.1, read on the forward strand.
AGGTGAAGAAAGACGCCCTGGCGGTTTACCTGCTCATCGCCCAAGCGGAGTCCCATGCCCACAACATGCCGGTGGACCAGGTGCATTTCCACGAGGTGGGTTCCCTGGACGCGGTTGCTGATGTGGTGGGCTGCTGCCTGCTGATCCATATGCTCCAGGTGGAGGATATTCAAGCCTCTCCCGTTCATGTGGGCTCCGGCTCTGTCCGGTGCGCCCACGGAATCCTGCCTGTGCCTGCTCCCGCTACTGCTTTCCTATTGCAGGGGGTTCCCATCTATGGCGGCCAAGTGGAGGGCGAGCTTTGTACACCAACTGGCGCGGCACTCCTCAAACACTTTGTCAGCCGGTTCGGCCCCATGCCGCTGATGTCTGTGGAAAAGATCGGCTATGGCATGGGCTCCAAATCCTTCGAGGCTGCCAACTGTCTGCGGGCCTTCCTGGGAGAGGCGGATGGCTCCCCGCTGGAAGAGGTGGTGGAACTCTCCTGCAACCTGGACGACATGACCGCAGAGGATCTGGGCTATGCCCAGGAGAAACTGTTGGCCCAAGGGGCCCGGGATGTCTTTTTCACCCCCATCCAAATGAAAAAGGGACGCCCTGGAGTGCTGCTCACCTGTATTTGCATGCCGGAGGAACAGGGGCAGTTTGTCCGTCTGATTCTCCAGCACACCACCACCCGGGGGGTCCGTGTGAAGCGGTGCAGCCGAGCAGTATTAGATCAAGCGTCGGAGAGGGTGGAAACCACCTACGGCCCCATCCAGGTAAAACGCAGCCAGGGCTATGGCGTGGAACGGGTGAAAGCAGAATATGAGGATCTGCGGGCAGCTGCCGAAGCCCACGGCCTGCCGCTGGAGGTAGTCCGGCGCAAGGTAGAACAATCCCTCTAAAAAGTTTTGATAAAAGTGGAAATACCTCAGATTGCATAGGCAATGCCCAAAGGACTCTGGTATCCGGATATTCAGTTTTCACAGGAGAGGAAGCGGTGTCAAAGCACCGCTTCCTCTTTTTGTGTTGGATAACGCCAGTTGTACCCTTCTGAACAGAGAATCCCCCTGATGCAGCTATTTTTCTGCAGCAGGGGGATTCTCTATGATCTGCTTTTGCCGGGCAGTTCCATCTTTCGAGGGGGCGTTTCTGCGTATTTTTTATTTATGGTAAAGTTTCTTTGTCTGGTATCGTGGCTCACAGGTGAGGTTGACACCCAGTTTCCGGAAGGTGGAATCGTCCACATGGGAGAGGATGACGGTAGAGTGGGCCTCACATCCCCGCAACTTCGGCAGCTGGCGCATGGCCAACTCCGCGGTAGGATTTGTGGCAGCACAGATGGACAGGGCCACCAGGATCTCATCTGTGTGCAAACGTGGGTTGTGGTTACCCAGATGGACTGTCTTCAGGTTCTGGATAGGTTCAATAATAATGGGAGAGATCAGGTGAATATCCTTTTGAATGCCTCCCAAGGCCTTCAGCGCGTTGAGCAGGGCTGCCGCAGAGGCTCCCAACAGAGAGGAGGTCTTTCCGGTGACCACCCGGCCGTCAGAGAGCTGAATGGCCGCCGCAGGCATCCCTGTTTCCTCCCCGCGGGCCAAGGCCGCCTTAATCACCGGACGGTCATCAGGGGATACTTCCGCCTTATTCATAAGGAGCTCCACCTTATAGACCACGTCCTCCCCTACCAGGCCCTGGCGTTGATCACAGAGGGCCTGGTAATAGCGGCGGATGATCTCCTGTTGGGAGGCCCGGCGTACCACCTGGTCATCAATGATGCAATTGCCCGCCATATTGACCCCCATGTCGGTGGGGGACTTATAGGGGGATTTTCCAGCGATCTTCTCCAACATGGCGTTGAGGACGGGGAAAATCTCCACATCCCGGTTATAGTTGACCGTAGTGATCCCGTAGGCTTCCAGATGGAAGGGGTCGATCATATTCACGTCGTTTAGATCCGCCGTGGCAGCTTCATAGGCCAGATTCACCGGATGGGTCAGCGGCAGATTCCAGATGGGGAAGGTCTCAAACTTGGCATATCCTGCTTTGACCCCCCGGCGGTACTCGTGATAGAGCTGGCTGAGGCAGGTGGCCATCTTACCGCTTCCCGGGCCAGGAGCGGTGACCACCACCAGGGAGCGAGTGGTCTCAATGTATTCGTTGCGTCCATAGCCCTCGTCGCTGACGATCAGTGGAATGTTGGAGGGATAACCGGCAATGGGATAGTGCCGGTAGACCTTGACCCCCAGGCTCTCCAGACGATTTTGGAAGGCCAGGGCAGCCGGTTGGGCATTATATTGAGCCAGCACCACGCTGCCTACATAGAGCCCGATCCCACGGAAAGCGTCGATCAGACGTAGGACATCCAAATCATAGGTGATGCCCAGATCCCCGCGCACCTTGTTTTTCTCAATGTCAGAGGAATTGATGACAATGATGATCTCCGCCTGGTCCTTCAACTGAAGGAGCATCTTCACCTTGCTATCCGGTTTGAAGCCGGGCAGTACCCGAGAAGCGTGGAAGTCGTCAAACAGCTTCCCACCAAACTCCAAATAGAGTTTCCCGCCAAACTGGTTGATCCGCTCCCGGATATGTTCCGACTGCATTCGCAAATATTTGTCGTTGTCAAACCCCACTTCCATGTTCTCTACCTCCAAAACCTCTTCGGCTTCCGCCATCTATTCACACATCCCCTATTATAGTGTTTTTTCCTCATTTTTACAACAAGCTTTCACCCCGCTTCCGGGTTTTCTCCCTGTTTCCTGCAAAAGAGCCCCTTCAGGTCCCTTTTTTTGGTGGATTTCGGCAGTTAGGCTTCTTTTTCAGATGGTTCCAGCACCAAGAACATATTTTTTGCATTCTTCCAATTTTTCCATTCGATTTTTACCATTCTATATGGCATAATAAGAATAGGAATTCTGTGATCCCCCATGACGGAAGGAGGTCCCGAAATGGAACCTAGAGAGACAACAGAGGAAAAAGAGACTCGGCGGCTACTTTTGCAAATAGTGCAGCAACAGCAACTCCAAACCAGCGCTTTAAAAAAGCAGCTGCTCTTCACCCGGCTGGCTGCCCTGCTGCTGGCAGGCATGTTGGTGGTGTTCCTGGGAATAGCAGGTGCCCTTCTTCCCCAGGCCAGGGAGGTTTTGACAGATTTGGGTGGCATCTCCCGCCAATTGGCATCGGTGGATTGGCTACAGCTCACCCAGGAGATCAGCAACCTGACCCAGACCAGCGAGCAGAGCTTGGTCTCCGCCACGGAACAGATCCAAAAGCTGGATTTGGATGCCCTAAACCAGGCGATTCAGGAGCTCCATGCCGTCATCCGGCCGCTGGCAGATCTATTCGGTTAAACGCCTCACAGAAAGGAAACAAAGAATGGAAGCGCAACTCTACTTTGGAGGCCCTATTTGGACGATGGCCTCCCCCACCCCCGCGCAGGCGCTCCTCGTTCAAGATGGGATCATCCAGAAGGTGGGAGACCGGGAAATATTGTCTGCTGCCTGCCCTCAGGCCCGTCCCATCCCCCTGGAAGGTCGGACGCTGGTCCCCGGCTTCTTGGATGCCCACAGTCATTTTTTGGCCTGCGCCCATGCCCAGCTTCAATGCTCTGTGGGGGATGCGGCCACAGTGGAACAACTATTGGAAAAAATTCGTACCTATCTTCAGGGGCACCCCGTTCCAGCAGGGCAGTGGGTTCTGGTCCGGGACTATGATCCGGCTCTGCTGCCCGGTGGTCGGGGGCCCGACCGCTGGGCTTTGGACCGGGCTACAGTGGACCATCCGGTGGTGCTCCAGCACCGGTCCGGGCATGTGGGCGTACTAAACTCTCTGGCCTTGGAGCGAATGGGAATCCATGGAGAAACCACCGATCCGCCGGGCGGACATATTGGGAAGGATGGGCGGGAACCCAACGGCTACCTGGAGGAGACCGCTTTTTTGGAGGTGCTGCGCCGCCTGCCCTCCCCCTCCCTGGAAGAACTATTGGCCGCCTGCGACCGGGCCCAAAATCTCTATGCCTCCTATGGGATCACCACCGCCCAGGAGGGAATGCTGGTGCAAGAGATGGTCCCCCTCTATCAGGCTCTCTGTCAAGGACAGAGGCTCAAGCTGGATGTGGTGGGGTATGCCTCTTGGGAGGAGGCAGAGGGGATCTATCGGACCTTAGCCGCCCATACGGGACGATACCTGGGCCGGTTCAAACTGGGGGGATACAAGATCTTTTTAGACGGTTCTCCCCAAAGTAAAACCGCCTGGCTGCGCTCCCCCTATTTGGACGGTTCCAACGGCTATCCCATCCTCTTGGACAGCCAGGTGCGGGAGGCCCTGTCCCAAGCCCTCCGGGAGGGCCGCCAACTGCTGGCCCACTGCAATGGGGATGCTGCTGCGCAGCAGTTTTTAGACGCCTTGGAGGCGGTGCGCTGTCAGAATCCCCATGCTCCTTCGATCCGCCCGGTGATGGTCCATGCCCAGCTGGTGGGACTGGATCAGCTCCCCCGACTGGCCAATTTAGGGGTAATTCCTTCCTTCTTTCCCGCCCATATCTACCACTGGGGGGAGCTCCATCTGCAAAACCTGGGGATCCAGCGGGCCTCCCGGCTCAGTCCCGCTGCCAGCGCGGAGGCCCTCGGCCTTCCCTATACCTTTCACCAGGACTCCCCTGTCCTTCCGCCCGATCTGCCAGAGGTACTCTGGTGCGCGGTCAACCGCCTCACCAGGGTGGGACGCCTATTGGGGGAGATGGAACGGATCTCCCCCCTTCAAGCCCTACAGGCAGTCACCCGCAACACCGCCTACCAATACTTTGAAGAGGATGCCAAAGGCACCCTCGCCCCGGGCAAACGGGCGGATCTTGTGATCCTAGAGCAAAACCCCCTGGAATTGCCGCCCCACCGGCTGCGGGAACTCCGGGTATCGGAGACCATCAAGGATGGGCAGGTCATTTGGCGGCGGTAATATATAAGACGACGCCCCTGGAAGTTCCTTTCCAGGGGCGTCGTTTATTTGTAAAGGAATCAGTGCAAAAGTCCAATGGACATGGCCCATTCTGCCAGATAGACGGTCAGGCAGGAGCAGAGGGCCACCGTCAACAGTCCCCTGCCAAAATAGGCCAGCGCCAATGCCACCACACAGCCAGCCGCGGCCGAAAGCCCGCTGCCGGTGGAGGAAAAGATGGCCGGAAAGGTCATGGCCCCCAACACCGCATAGGGCACATAAAACAGGAACGACTGGATAAACCGGCTCTTCAGCCGCCCGGTACACAGGGCCATGGGCAGCATCCGAATCAGATAGGTGACCACAGCCATCACCAGCACATAGGCCAACACCCGCATGATTTCCATTAGAGTCCCTCCTCCTGTTCCTCTTTTTCCGCCTCCTGGATGGGAAACAGTTTTGCCCCCAGCCCAGCCGCGGCCAGGGCACACAGGATGATGGAGAATCCACTGGAAATCCCCGGGATTTGCGCCAACAGGCAGCTCAATCCCACCGCGGCCACTGTCACCAACAGTACCGGACGATGGCTGCGGCAGGCGGGCACAATGATGGCGATGAACATCCCATAGATGGCGATGCCTAAGGCGGAACTCACAGATTCCGGCAGGATACCGCCCGCCGCCGCGCCAAAGAGTGTACCACCTGTCCAGCCCAACACCGGCACCGCAATCAACCCGAACAGATAGGGAGCCGTCAGTTTCCCAGGGCGGGCGCTGGCCACCCCAAAGATCTCATCGGTGATGGCATGGGAGATCAGCAGGCGTTGGGGCCGGGTCACCTCCCGGCTCAACTTTTGGGAGAGGGAAAGGGACATGAGGGCATACCGGAGGTTCACCACCAACTGGGTCAGGGCCATCTCCACCATGGAGCCGCCGGCCGCAATCAGTTCCAGGCCGGCAAACTGCCCTGCCGAAGTCAGATTGGTGATGGAGATGGCCACCGCCACCCAAATTGGCAGCCCCATGGACACCGCCATCAGACCAAAGGTGAAGGAAACCGGGAAATAGCCCAGCCCAATGGGAACTCCATCCCGCAACCCCTGCCTCAGCTGTACTGCGGCAGAGGAGCTTGCCGCCGAATAGGACTGCTCCGCCACTGCTTCCACCTCTGTTCCCTCCTCAAATTCGAAAAATCGTCTAATTTTTGAAAAGCATAGCACTTTCTTCTTTTAAAATCAAGATTTTTTCGTAAAAAAATCCCACATCCATAAAAGATGTGGGATTTTCAAAAATTTCAAAAATTATTTTCAAAAAAATCGCTTTTAAAAACTTAGCGACGGCTCCACTGTACCCCCTGTGGGGTGTCCTTCAGCTGGATGCCCATCTGATTGAGCTGGTCCCGAATGGCATCCGCCTTGGCAAAGTCTTTCGCCTTTCTGGCGGCCTGGCGCTGGGCAATCAGCTCCTCAATCTCGCTGTCCAGGCTGTCGGCCTTTTTCCGGTTATAGAGCAGGCCCAGCACGTCGCAAAGTTCGTCGAACTTCTGGATGGCATAGGAGACCGCCTGCTGGGAGCGGGTTTCAGAGAGGAAGTTGTTGATATCCCGCACCAGCTCGAATAGCGCCGCGATTCCATCCGCGGTGTTCAGGTCGTCGTCCATGGCCTCCACAAACTGGGCCACCCGGGCGTCCACCTGCGTGCGGAACTCCTCCTCGCCCTGGGTCGGCTCCTGGCAAGCATTGGCCAGGGCAAAGTCCAGCCGGTCACGGCAGTTGTGCAACCTGTCCAGAGATGCCTGGCACTGCTGGATCACCTCCAGGGAGTAGTTGATCGGGCTTCGATAGTGGGCCTGGAGCATCATCAGTTTGATGGGTTCGTAGCCAAATTTGTTGGCCACCTCCCGCACGGTGAAGAAGTTGTTCAGGGACTTGCTCATCTTGCGGTTATCCACATTGATATAGCCGTTGTGCATCCAATAGTGGACATATTCCACCCCATTGCAGCACTCGCTCTGGGCGATCTCGTTCTCATGGTGGGGGAAAATCAAGTCCTGGCCGCCTCCATGAATGTCAATGGTTTTTCCCAGATGGCGCAGGATCATGGCGCTGCACTCGATATGCCAACCCGGCCGCCCTTGGCCCCAGGGCGAGGTCCAGCTGGGCTCCCCCGGTTTGGCCGCTTTCCAAAGCACAAAGTCCAGAGGGTCCTCCTTATGCTCGCTCACGTCGATGCGGGCGCCCGCCTCCAATTCCTCCAGCGGCTGATGGGAAAGTTTGCCGTAATCCTTGAACTTGCGGGAGCGGAAATAAACGCTCCCCTCCCGTTCATAGGCAAAGCCCTTGTCCACTAGGGTTTTGACCATCTCCAGGATGGTGTCCATATTCTCGGTGGCCCGGGGCTGGACGGTGGGGCGGCGGACACCCAGGCCCTCGGTATCGGTGTAGTATTCCTGGATATACCGCTCCGCCACCTCTTTGACGGTGATCCCTTCCTCATTGGCCTTGTTGATCAGCTTGTCGTCGATATCGGTGAAGTTTTGGACAAATTTCACCTCATACCCCCGGTACTCCAGGTAGCGGCGCAGGGTATCGAAGACACAGATCGGCCGGGCGTTGCCAATGTGGATAAAGTTATAGACGGTGGGTCCACAGGCATACAGCTTCACCTTACCCGGTTCAATAGTGACAAACTCCTCCTTGGTTCTGGTCAGCGTGTTGTAAATTTTCATGGCAGCTTTCTCCTTCTTTCCTAATATACGCCCTTTTCTCCGGGATATGCGGCGGGATCAGCCGGCGGCCTTGGCGCCCTGTTGATCCGCCTCCAGCTCCCTTACCCGGCGTTCCAGCAATTCCATCGAGGCGCGTATCTGGCGCAGCTCCTGGGCCACCGGGTCCGGGATGTTCACATGATCCAACGCCGCTGGACGCTGCCCGCGTACCCTAGCCACGCGGGCGGGGACCCCCACCGCAGTGGTGTCCTCCGGGATGGATTCCAACAGCACCGCATTGGCGGCCACCTTCGCCCCATCTCCCACCTGGAAGGGGCCGAGGATCTTGGCGCCGCACCCCACGGTGACATTTTTCCCCAGGGTGGGGTGGCGCTTTCCCTTGTCCTTCCCGGTGCCTCCCAGAGTCACCCCCTGGTAGATGGTGCAGCCATCCCCCACCTCGGCCGTCTCCCCGATGACTACACCCATGCCGTGGTCGATGAGCACCCCGCGCCCAATTTTGGCGCCTGGATGGATCTCGATGCCGGTGAGGAACCGGGAAAATTGGCTGAGCAGACGGGCCGGCAGATACCAATGATGCTCATAGAGCCAGTGGGCGGGGCGGTGCAGCAGGATGGCGTGCAGGCCGCTGGAGACCAACAGGGTCTCCAGCGCACCCCGGGCGGCAGGATCCCGCTCCTGCACCGCCTGGATCTCTTGTTTTAGCGCTTCAAACAAAACTGTCCCTCCTGACCGGAACCATGGGAAAATAAAAAAACCACCTTCATCCGGCAACAATGCCAAACGAAGGCGGTGACCCGCGGTTCCACTTCGATTTTTTCTCCGGGCGGCGCAGATGCGCGAACCCTTATCCCCTTAACGCGGGGCCTACGCGCCGCCCTACTTTGGAAAGCCCAGTTCGGACGACAAGCTCACGGGTGCATCTTCCCCACAGCATCCGCCGACCCCGCTTTCAGCCAGTGACGGGGTCTCTCTGGTGCATCCTCTGTGGATACTTCTCCCGATCGTCGCATTTGACTATTCAGTTTCCAGCTCCGGAAGGTCCGGATGGTTCAGTCTATGCGCCCTCCCCCCTTCAGGTGTGGGGGATGCTTGTTTTTACTATAGCACAGTTCTTTCCAGGATGCAAGAGGAGAATTTCTGACCCTTGTATCCGGGTGCAAAGCCTGCTACAATCAGAATAGGATCCGACCAGTGGCCGGAAATTCCATGGGAGGTACGAAAAATGACGGAAGAGGAGAAAATTTTTGCTGGGAAAATGTTCGACCCCCGCAGCCAGGAGTTGCGGGATTTAAAGCACCGGGCGCACATTGCCTGCCAGCGGTATAACGCGATGGACGAATATGATCCCGACCGGCAGCAGGTGCTCCGGGAGATCCTGGGGAGGGTGGGGAACACCTTCTATTTCCAAGGTCCGGTACAGCTCAACTACGGCTGCCACACGTTTATTGGGGAGAACTTCTTCGCCAACTTCAACCTGACGGTGATGGATGACGCCCGGATCTACATTGGGGACCATGTCTGTTTTGGGCCCAATGTCTCCCTTATGGCCACCAATCACCCCCTCATCGCCCAGGAACGGATGGGGCTGGATGAACAGGGCCACACCACTATGGCGGAATTTGCCGACGAGATCCACATTGGCAACAACGTCTGGCTCGCCTGCAATGTGGTCGTGCTGGGAGGTGTACACATCGGCAACAATGTGGTGATCGGCGCGGGCAGCGTGGTGACCAAGGACATCCCGGACAACTACCTGGCCTTCGGGACGCCCTGCCGTCCGGTGCGCCCCATCACCCAGGCGGACAGCAAGCGGGACCTCATCCTGGAGGCCGACCGGGAACACTTCTCCTATAACCTGCGCTGAATACCCTGGTTTTACTGTGTACTGCTCGATAAATGGAAATTTGCACTATTCCACGATATTCTCTAGATAGTTGTAATCAATTTTTCCTTTTGACACAGAATAGAAAAAGGGATCTTTTCTGATGGTATCATCTGAATTGATAATAAAATTATTCCAATCGTCTGCTTGGTTCCCATCAGATAGATAAATCGTTACTTTGAAACAATACCCAGAATATCCAGCAGATAGCTTTGCCCTTTTTACTTCAACATCATTCAAATTATCAATGATATGCTGGATTTGCCCTTTATCTTCAATGTGTGTCGTATTTCCGCTATTACCATTAAAAACAACAATTTCCATGACTTCATTGGCGTCTAAATTCATCAAGTCAATTGGGGTATTATACCACACGGCAATACCGACAAGCGGAATTAGCACCATTGATAATAATATGGGTATTTTCTTTTTCATGTCCGTTCATCTCCCTTGTCAGATTCCGATTTGTCGCTCTATTCCTTTAGGAATGGTCTAGCACAGGATCATGGACAAATCCACATCATTTCAGCCTGTCAGCGGCCTTTCCCAAACCATCAACAACTTCTTCTCCCTCCGGCGTAACAACAAATAAAATTGAGCGGTACTCTGTGAAGGATGGTTTCTACCATCGAATACAGAAAGGCCGGCGGCTTATTTGTGGTAAAGTGGCACATCACAGGTGAGGGGGTGAATATCAGGAGAAAAACAGGAGCATGACATGTCAATGTGCTGTCATGCTCTTTGTTCTTTCGGTTCGCCAAATTCGAATTTGGCGGGGCGAGACTTAGCTCTTTTCTCTGTGTTCTTTGATTTTCTGTTCCTCAAGTTCTTCCATCCGCTTTTCCAGTTGCTCAATTCTTTTTTCTTGTTCAGAAAAAACGGATAAAATCACAGCGATTATAAATGCACAAGCTGCTGTCGCAACATAAATTCGCTCGCTAAAGTCAAAGAGCATCCACCCGCCAAAAAACAGGAATATATAACATACGATCAAGGTCGCTACATAGGTCTTTATAAATTTCACTTTTCCATACCGCCCCTGCAACTCCCAATTTGTCTCACCAACATTGTAGCATACGTGAATATGGTTTTCAACTTTCCAAATTTAATCCTGAGAAGGGCGCACTTATTCACCACCGCAAGAGGGCGTTGGTACTGCCTGACGGCAGCCGTGCGCTCTCCGGGGGGATATACCAGCAGGCTCTCGCCCCGCTGGCAGCACTGAAAAGCTGGAGGCAGCCAGCCTTTGCTTGCGGCTGTTCCCAAGTTGGGACATGCTATTGGGTAAAACCGACAGAGTTTGAACTGTCACTGCTTATCTTGAAAAGAGCCGGAAAGACGCCCGCCATTGACCTTTCCCAGAAAATCTGATATATTGAATAGGTTGGGAGCGGATTGAACAGCGGCGCGGCGGCTAAAACCGCCGTGAGGAAAGTCCGGGCTCCACAGGGCGGGATACCTGCTAACGGCAGGCCGAGGCGACTCGAGGGAAAGTGCAACAGAAAGATACCGCCGCTGTATCACCGGGAAGTTTCCCGGCGGACGGCGGTAAGGATGGAAAGGCGAGGTAAGAGCTCACCGGAGTGCGGGAGACCGTACTGCCATGTAAACCCTATCCGGAGCAACACCAGCTGGGACAATGCGGCGGCCCGCCGGGTCCCGAAAGGTGGCTTGAGGCGTGCGGCGACGTGCGTCCTAGAAAGATCGTTGTTCACGACAGAACCCGGCTTATAGATCCCCTCCCACACCACAAAATATCCGCCCAAGAGGGCGCTCCTGGGGCCTGACAGCGGTCGGGCCCTGATCTATTGGGGGCATTTTTCTTTCCCTCCCCACATATGTTGGAAAGGGAGGGATGGACATGGCTCTGGATGGTTGGCTCTACCTGCTGCCGGCGGCGGTGTTAGCGGTTTGGATCTTCCGGCGTTCCGGCCGTTTTTTTCAAGCGCTGCTCTTCTCCGCCGTCACCGGGAATTTGGCACTGCTGGGGGTGGGGTACCTGGGCGCTTTTACCGGCGTGGCCCTGCTGCCAAACCTGTTTACTGTGGGAACCGCCACCCTATTTGGCGTTCCCGGGGTTTTGACCCTCTTGATTTTACGGGTGCTGGCGTTGCAATAAAACGATTCGGACGTGAAAAGGAGGTGGTCTCCCATGGTGGAGGCCCGCATTTTTTCTGGTCAAGAGAATCCAGCCGACGCTTTTGCTCTGCGGGAGGCGGTGTTCACCAAGGAACAGGGGTTTGCCGACCCGGATACCGACGCTCTGGACCCCGTGAGCACCCATGTCGTCCTCTATGTGGACGGCAAACCCGCTGCCACCGGCCGGATCTACCGAGACGAACAGGACAAGCAAACGTTCCACATTGGCCGGCTGTGCGTGTTGAAAGAACTGCGGGGATTGCACCTGGGGCAACAGGCTTTGGAGGCCCTAGAACAGGAGGCCATCCGCCAGGGGGCCAAACGGTTGGCCCTGGGTGCTCAACTCTATGCCATCCCCTTCTATCAAAAGTCCGGGTATCTCCCCAGCGGGGAGCAGTATCTGGACGAATTCTGCATGCATGAAATGCTCTATAAAACGGTTTAAGAAAAAGGCCCCAGTATGTCCTGCTGGCGGCCCTTTTCTTTGCGCATACAAAAAGCCTTGGTAAACGAAAGGTGGACGGAGAAAAACTCATGAAACGGATGCTTTCATTGCTGTTGGCCGCAGCGCTGTTGACAGGCTGCGCTGCCCGGGGGGAGGCCCCATCGGTCCCATCATCTGACGTACAATCCGCCATGGCGCAAGGGGAGGCCATCGGCTCCTCCTCTGAGGCTGGCCAGGAAAGCGAAGGTGGGAGCCCCGCCTCCGATGAGGGGCAGCAGACCGCTCAGGCGTTGCTGGAACAATTTGTAGTACCCTATGAGGCGGTGGCGGGTGGACGCCCCATACAAAGCCCTCTGGACCTGCCAGCGGATGTCACAGCGGCCTTCTGTATGACCGTGGCCCAAGCCCAGGAGGAACCAGGAACCTTTTGGCGGACGGATGGGGAGCAGGTGATCCAGGTACCTTCCCATCTGGTGGATGCCTATGCCCTGACCATTTTGGGGATTCCGGCGCCTACGGAGATCGAGCAATCCGAACTGGCCTACTACGACCGTGATTTCAATATAGAGGATCCCGGCCTGCCGGCAGGAATGCGTGAGGAGACTCAAGCCCTCTATGGATCCAGCGCGTTAAGCGAGGATCCAACCCCTGCCTATCAGCTCACTCTAGCACAGGCGGAAGAGATTGACAGCGGACTGCGGCTGCGGGTGGCCCGTTCCCTGGATGGAATGGCTCTACCAGAGGTCATCTACACCTTTCAGCGGATTCCCCAGGTAGACCTTCCCATTCTTGCGGACAAGTTCCCGGAGGGGACCTACCAGTTGGTGTCTGTAGAGGCCGAGCTGGGGCCGGAATTCACCCAGATGGATTCCCCCGAACAGCTGGTCCAGCTGGCCAAACTGGTCAACTGCGGGGACAAGAGCTATTTGGGCAGCACCTTCACCCTCACCGGCGACATCGATATGGCTGGGGTGGAGATGATCCCCATCGGAGTATCCGACCGGTTTTCCTACAACGGGGACAACCCCTTCTCCGCCACCTTTGACGGCCAGGGGCACACCATCTCCAACCTGTCTATGGACAACCCCCTCTTGGACAGCGCCGATCCCGACAGCCGCCACCTCCCTACCGGTTTATTTGGCCAGACCTCCCAGGAGGCGGTGATCCAAAATCTGCGTCTGGAAGGGGTGTCTATCCAGGGCAGCAGCGATGTGGGCGGCCTGGTGGGCAGTCTCTCCGGTGGAGTCTATCACTGCACCGTCTCTGGCCAGGTCAGCGGCTCCAGCAGTGTTGGGGGAATGGTAGGTTACACCGATACCGCCGAGATGGTGGACTGCCATGTCGAGGACATTCAGGTCACGGGCACCGATCAGACCGGCGGATTGGCTGGAGCTGCCCGGCAGGGCTGGTACGAGGGTTGTTCTGCCAGCGGCAGCGTCAATGTGGTGGCGGACACCTCCGGACGCGGCCTGACCACCCGGATTGCAGGGGGATTCGCGGGCTTCCAGCAGGGCAGCGTCATTCGCTACTGCTTTGCGGATGTAAACGTGCGCACCCAAGTGAGCGCCAGTATGGTGGGCAATTTTATCGGCCTGAGCGAATACGCCACCACCGCTCACTCTTATGCTTGCGCCGATGCGGGCGGATCTTGGGACCTGGTGGATGACTTCCATGGGGGCTCCATCCAGGTGGAGGCGCTGGACCGGGCAGATTACCAGGCCACTTTGCAGGAGACCATTTCGGAGGGATATACCAAACACAACGGCGTCTTTGCCGATCAATACAATGAGAAACTGGATCTGGTGGGAGCGGTGGACTTCACCGAGGACGACCTGGCGGCGCTGATCTATTTTCCGAATGAGCAGACCCTGGCCAACTGCCAGGATTACAACAGTCCCGAACGCGGCGGGGATCTCTTGGTGCTGCCCATCCACCCCGGTTCAGCCGTCAACATCTTTTTGGAGCAGGCGGACGGCAGCCGGGAAGAATTTTACAGCGAGGACAGCTGGGGACTTTTGGGCAAAGCAATCCTGCTGAACTGCAATCAGTCAGGGCGGCTGGTGGTGCAGGTGGCCTATGAGGGAAGGGCAGCGGAATGTTACGCCGACCCAGGGGATTCCCAGGAGATGCACACCGAATATCTCTCCTTAAACTAAATCGGGAACAAAAAATCCCCCTGCAGCCGCAGGGGGATTTTTTTAGAGATTAGGTCCAATTAGGACATCGCAGAAGTGATGAAATAGACCGCCAATGTCACCACCACGAAGATAATGGAGGCGTATTTGGTAATGCGCCCCAGCGTGGCCTGCATGGAGCGGTTTTTATTGCGGCCCAGATAGGAGGACTCGCCGCCGCCACCGGACAGGGCGTTCAGGCCGTTATTTTTCCCCTCCTGCATCATCACAGAAACTACAATAATCACAGCGGCGATGAGGATCACAATGCCGCCGATAATTTCAATAGCGCTCATTTTTCACGAACCTCCGATTTCATTTCTCAGTCTAACCAGCTCGTTCTATCATATCATATTTCAAGGAAGATGACAAGATCTCCGGGAGAATTTTCTCTTTTGCATAAATCCCCGTCGGATTTGCCATACTAAAACCGGTTTTTACCTCGAAAAGCGTTTGCACGGGGCGAAAACCCAGGCCGGATGGGGAATTCTCCATCCGGCCAGCTTTTTTAAAAGGTCAACTGCTCCCCCTTGTCCTCCGCGCGAGGCAGCTGCCCCGCAGCCGGCAGTGTCTTGGTCCGGTAGCGGTGCGGATTGGCCACCAGCTCCTCCGTAAATGGCTGGACGCGGGCCAAAAAGTTGTTCTTTTTGAGGCTCATCACCGCCACGCCCTGGCTGCTGCGGGTGGCCTTGGCCGGAATGGCCCCTGAATGGACCAACAGCATCCGCCCACCGGAGGCGGTGAGCAAAAACTCCCTGTCCTCCTCCAGCTGGAAGGCCGCTGTCAGCGGGGACAGGCCGCTGTAGGCCCCCAGCAGCTTCTTGCGGTTTGTCTTGGTGGCATAACCGGAGAGCTCCACTTTGGCCGCTTTTCCGTTCTGGAAGAAAAAGAGCAGATACCCGCTGTAATCCCGGGTGGCCGCCAGGTAGATGGCATTCTCCCCCTCCTCCATCCCCAGTTTGGCGGAGACATAGTCCCCCAACACACTGGCTTTTACATCCTCGAAGTCGCTGGCCTTGGCCTTGTAGACTTGGCAGCGGTCGGTGAAAAAGAGCAGGTCGGTATTGTTGGTGGCCTCCAGCTGTTGGACCACCTGGTCCCCCTCCTTCAGCTTTTGTTCCCCATTCATCCGCAGGCTCTGAGGAGTAATCTTTTTGAAGTATCCTTCACGGGTAAAGAACAGATGGACCGGATAGTCAGGTGTCTCCTGCTCCGGCTCCTGCCCGTCCTCCGGGGTGGGATAGTAGAGCAGGGACCGGCGGGGCTTCTGATAGGCTTTGGCCACCGACTTCAGCTCCTGGATGATCACTCCACGCACCTTTTTCCGGTCGGAGAGGGTCTCTTGGATCTGGGAAATCTGCTCCTCCAGCTGTTGGATCTCCTGGGTGCGCTTCAGGATATACTCCCGGTTCAGATGGCGCAGCCGGATCTCCGCCACATACTCCGCCTGGATTTCATCGATCCCAAACCCGATCATCAGGTTGGGGACCACCTCCCGCTCCTCCTCGGTCTCCCGGACAATACGGATGGCCTTGTCGATGTCCAAAAGGATCCGCTCCAGGCCCTGCAGCAGGTGCAGCTTCTCCTGCTTCTTGCCCAGGTCATAGTGGAGCCTCCGACGCACGCACTCCTCCCGGAAGGCCGTCCACTCCTCAATCAGTTCCCGCACTCCATAGACCTTGGGCGTCCCCGCCACAAGCACATTGAAGTTGCAGGCAAAACCATCCTCCAAAGGGGTCATCCGGAACAGTTTGCGCATGAGCGCCTCTGGATCAATCCCCCGTTTAAGGTCAAAGGTGAGTTTGAGGCCGGACAGGTCGGTCTCGTCCCGCATATCAGAGATCTCCCGCACCTTGCCCGCCTTCACCAGCTCCGCCACCTTATCCATAATCGCCTCCACCGTGGTGGTGGGAGGAATTTCGGTGACGTCGATACAGTTGTTCCCCTTGTCGTATGCCCAACGGGCCCGCACCTTGACAGTCCCACGCCCTGTTTCATAAATCCGGCGCAGCGCCTGCTCATCATAGACAATATAGCCGCCGCCGGGGAAATCCGGGGCTTTTAACGTCTCCAACAGGTCGTGCTGGGGGTTCCGGAGCAGGGCAATGGTGGTTTCACACACCTCCGCCAGATTGAACGGGCAGATGGAGGAGGCCATCCCCACCGCAATGCCGATGTTGGAGTTCACTAAAATGGAGGGGAAGGTCACCGGCAGTAGGGTGGGCTCCTTGAGGGTGCCGTCGTAGTTGTCCACCATATCCACCGTGTCCTGATCAATATCCCGGAACAGCTCCGCGGCAATGGGGTCCAGCTTTACCTCGGTATACCGGGAGGCCGCATAGGCCATGTCCCGGCTGTAGGCTTTGCCAAAGTTCCCTTTGCTGTCCACATAGGGGTGCAAAAGCGCTTCACACCCTCTGGAAAGGCGCACCAGCGTCTCATAGATCGTCTGATCCCCGTGGGGGTTGAGCTTCATGGTGGTCCCCACCACATTGGCACTTTTGGTGCGAGGACCGTTTAAAAGCCCCATTTTATACATTGTGTATAAAAGTTTCCGGTGGGAGGGCTTGAACCCGTCGATCTCTGGGATCGCCCGGGAGACGATGACACTCATGGCGTAGGGCATATAGTTTTTTTCCAGCGTCTCAGTGATCGGCTGCTCCACCATGACGCCGGCGTTTTCAATCACCGCGGAGGGGTTCCCCGCCCGCTTCGGTTCCTTCTTCGATCTTTTTGCAGCCATTGGCAAAACTCCCTATCCAAAATTCCAGCATATTTGAATCAACTGATGTCCGCCAGATCCAAGTATTGGGCGCCGTATTGGGCGATAAACTCCTTGCGGCCCGCCAGGTTGTCCCCCAACAGCAGATCGAACATCCGGCCTGTGTCCTCTGCCTGGGCGGGGGTCACTTTGATCAGACGCCGAGTCTCAGGGTTCATGGTGGTCAACCACATCATGTCCGGCTCGTTCTCGCCCAGGCCCTTGGACCGCTGGATGGTGGGCTTGGGGCGCACCTGGCCAATCTCCGCCAAGGCCGCTGCCTTCTCCGCTTCGGTATAGGCAAACCAGGTCTTCCCTCCGGAGGTGATCTCATAGAGGGGGGACTCGGCAATGTAGACATACCCCTTTTCAATGAGGGTGGGGGCCAGTCGGTAGAGCATGGTGAGGATCAGGGTGCGGATCTGGAAGCCGTCCACATCCGCATCGGTGCAGATGACCACCTTGTTCCACCGCAGACCTCCCAGGTCAAAGGAGGAGAACTCCCGGTTGGCCTTGGAGGAGACCTCCACGCCGCATCCCAACACCTTGAAGATGTCCACGATGATGTCATTTTTGAAGATCTTCCCATACTCCGCCTTCAGGCAGTTGAGGATCTTGCCCCGCACGGGGATAATCGCCTGAAACTCAGAATCCCTGCCCAGTTTGCAGGACCCCAAGGCGGAGTCCCCCTCCACAATGTACAGTTCCCGGCGGGAGACATCCTTGGTGCGGCAGTCCACAAACTTCTGAACCCGGTTGGACATGTCCAGGTTGCTGGAGAGGGTCTTTTTCAAATTCAAACGGGTGCGTTCAGCGTTTTCCCGGCTGCGCTTGTTGATCAACACCTGCTCCCCGATTCTGGCCGCGTCGTCGGGGTTTTCCAGGAAGTAGACCTCCAACTGGTGGCGCAGAAACTCGTTCATGGCCTCATAGACAAACCGGTTGGTGATCGCCTTTTTGGTCTGATTCTCATAGGAGGTCTGGGTGGAGAAGTTGGAGGAGACCAGCACCAGGCAGTCCTCCACGTCCGCGAAGGTCACTTTGGACTCATTCTTCTGGTATTTGCCCGCACTTTTCAGATAGCTATCGATCATATGGACAAACGCCTGCTTCACCGCCCGTTCGGGAGAACCGCCGTGCTCCAGCCAGCTGGAGTTGTGGTAATACTCACAACACTTTACCCGGTTGGAAAAACAGAAGGCCACCGAAAGCTTCACTTTATACTCCGGCTTGTCCTCCCGGTCCCGGCCCCGCCGCTCCGCTTTCCAGAACTGGACAGGGGTCAATGTCTGTTCCCCCGCCAGCTCCTTCACATAGTCCACAATCCCATCCTCATACCGGTAGGTGAACTCCTCGAACCCAGCGTCTGTCTGGTTGCGCAGCAGGAAGGTTACTCCCGCGTTCACCACCGCCTGGCGCTTGATGGCATCCTGGTAATAGTCCAGGGGGATATCGATGTCGGTAAACACCTCCAGGTCGGGTTTCCAGCGGATACGGGTGCCGGATGCCTTGCGGCGGGTGGGTTCCTTTTGCAGCCCCCCCACATTCTCCCCATGGGCAAAGTGCAGGGTATAGCGCATCCCGTCCCGAAAGATCTCCACATCCATATAGGCGGAGGCATACTGGGTGGCGCATAGGCCCAACCCGTTGAGGCCCAGGGAGTACTCGTAGCTCTCCCCTTCATTTGTCTGGTATTTGCCGCCCGCATACAACTCACAGAACACCAGTTCCCAGTTGTACCGCTCCTCCCGGGGGTTGAAGTCCACCGGAATTCCCCGGCCAAAGTCCTCCACTTCGATACTCTGATCCGCATAGCGGGTGATCATGATCCGATCCCCATAGCCCTCCCGGGCCTCGTCAATGGAGTTGGAGAGGATCTCGAAGACGGCATGCTCGCAGCCCTCCAGCCCATCCGAGCCAAAGATCACCCCCGGGCGTTTCCGTACCCGGTCAGCCCCCTTTAGGGAAGAGATGCTCTCATTCCCATAGCTCTGTCCTGTCTTTTTCGGCATCCCATGGCCTCCTAGTGAAAGTTCTGTAACAAAGCGATACGCCCGCAGAGCAGGCGTATCTGTGCTGTTTTAGGCCGTTTGCGAGGAAATAGACCTCCTGTTCAAACCGACCTTCTAAACTTAGTGTACCCGTTTTTACCGGGTTTTGTCAAGGGAAACCCGTCACCCCACGGTAAATTCCAGCGTCACGTCGAACCGTCCCAGCTCCTCATCCGGGAGGCCGCCCTTTGGGGTATTCACCTCATATTCGTATGCCCAGACCCCCCGGCGGATCCGGTAGTTTCCTCCCGCTGTGAGCATTTCCGCGGGGATTTCCGCCGTGCAGTCGCTGCTCTCCCCCGGCTCCAGTACGGTAATTCCATCATCCGCCTGGGGCTCCTGTCCCTCGGGATAGTTCACCCGCTGCCACTCCTCTTCACTGTCCTGCCACTCCACCACGTAGTTGGAGGTATAGGCCAGTACTTGGGTAGAACCGTTTTCCAACGTGTACTCCAACACCACCTCTCCCACTGGGAAGGCGGTCTCCTCAGCGGTGAGGGTGATGCTCTGGGTATCCGCGGGGACCGGGTCCTCCTCCAACGGCGCCCGCAGGGAGTCATCCTCCTCCCAAGGCTCCAATTCTTCGTGGGAGGAGGCGCTGGAGGTCTCGTCCAAATCCTCCGGCAACCCTTCATCCAATGCCTCTTCCGCTGATGAGGAGGGTTCCGCTTCCTCCTGGGAGCTCCCCTCCGAAGGTTCCCCAGACGCCTGGCTGGAGGGGATGGAGGACGCCTGGGAGCTGGAGGGCTGGGGCACGCTCTCCCGAGAGGCACACCCCGCCAACAGGACCGACGCCGCCAATATCATCACAAGTAATTGCTTCATGGTAGAATCCTTTCCACTGGTTTCCAAGGTTCGTCACCAGCCAAATAGCCTTCCAAGCAGGCCGCCCCTTTTGCGGCGTCCCTTCGCGCGGGCTATCGGGCGTCCGGCAGACTCCTGCGCGGCCTTTGCCGCCCGCTCTGCCCGGCTATAGGCCAGCTTGTAGAGGTCGATCTGGCTGTCGATCGGCGGCTTCCCGTTCTCCACAGGCTGGTACTCTCCATTTTCCAAAAGCTGTCTGCCCTTCACGTTGTCAGAGAATTCCACCTCTAACAGGTGGATTAACCGCTCTTTGAGGGAGGCGTCATAGACGGGGGCCGCCACCTCCACCCGGCGCTCCATATTTCGGGTCATCAGATCGGCGGAGGAGATATAGACCCGGCAGCGCTCCCCCACGCCAAAGACATAGATTCGGGAGTGCTCCAAAAAACGTCCCACAATGCTGACCACCTGGATGTGGTCGGTATAGCCCGGCACCCCCGCCCGCAGACAGCAGATCCCCCGAATCACCATCCGGATGGGGACACCCGCCATGGAGGCCTGGATCAACCGGTCGATGACCTCCTTGTCGGTGAGGGAGTTGATTTTGATCCAAATCCGCGCCGGTTTCCCCTGGCGGGCCTGGCGAATCTCCTCATCGATGTAGGAAAGCAGCACCTGTTTCATCGCCTTGGGGGCGGCCAACAGATGACGGACCTGTTCCACCGGCTGGTCGGTGAGAATGCCGTTAAAAATCCGGGTGCCATCCTCCCCAAATTCCCGATTGGCGGTGATCAGGCACAGATCGGTATAGAGCTTGGCCGTGGATTCGTTGTAGTTGCCGGTGCCCACCTGGGTGATAAACCCCAGGGAACCGTCCGGTTTCTTCCGTGTGATCACCAACAGCTTGGAGTGGACTTTGTATGCTCCCAGGCCATAGACCACATTGGCCCCCGCTTCCTCCAGGCGCTTGGACCACTCGATGTTGTTCTCCTCGTCAAATCGGGCCCGCAGCTCCACCACCACATGGACCTCTTTGCCCCGCTCCGCGGCTTTGATCAAAGCCGCCACCACCTGGCTCTCCCGCGCCACCCGGTAGAGGGTCATCTTGATGGAGAGGACACTGGGGTCCTCTGCGGCCTCCTCCAACAGGGAGATGAAGGGTTTCATACTCTCGAAGGGATAGGCCAACAGCACATCCTTCCGTTCCACCTGGGGGATCACCGGCTGACCGGTACGCAGGAGGGGGGATTCCTGGGGCGTGAGCGGCGGATAAAACAGCTCCCTGCGGCCCTGGCGCTCCAGCTGGGCACAGAGGGCAAAGCCAAAGGACATATCCAGGGGGGTCTGATAGAAGAATACCCGCTCCTGGCTGAGTTCCAGCTTTCGGCAGAGCTGTTCCACAATGGCGCCGTTGGCCCCTCCTTGAAATTGGATCCGCACGGGCATCAGCCGGCGGCGGTTTTTCAGCAGCCGCTCCATGGCGCTGCGGTAGTCCAGCTCATGGTCATAGAACGCCTCATCCATATTGATGTCCGCGTTTCGGGTGATCCGGAAGATGGTTTTTCCCACCACTGTATAACCCTGAAAGATGTGCTCGCAGTAGTGGAGCACCAGTTCCTCCAGCAGGACAAAGGCATTCTTCCGGAAAGGGAGAGGCACCATCCGCTCCAGACCCGACAGGGCCGGGATGATCCCCAATTTGACAAACTCACCCTTGGTCTGCAGCTGGACACAGACATAGGTCTCCTTATTCTTTAAAAATGGGAAGGGATGGTGTTTATCAATGATCTGGGGAGAGAGCAGGGGCATCACTTCCCGGAGGAAATATTCCTCCAAAAACCGCTGTTCCTGTTCCGCGGCCAGGTCAATGTCCAACTGTTCAATCCCCACCTGGGCCGCATCCATCAAAAGCCGCCGGTAGACGGTATCCTTCTGAGAGGTCAGCCCACGGCACTGGGCAAAGATCGCTGTCAGCTGTTGGGCAGGGCTCATGCCGGTCTTGTTGTCCAGCAGATCCGGTTCCAACAGCGCCGCGTCGGTAAGGCTTCCCACCCGGACCATAAAAAATTCGTCCAGGTTGTTGGAAAAGATGGAGATGAACTTCATCCGTTCCATCAGCGGGATGGAGGGGTCACAGGCCTGCTCCAACACTCGCTGGTTGAATTTCAGCCAGCTCAGTTCCCGGTTTTGGTAGAGAACAGGTTGGTCTTGTCCAACACGCATAGGATCTCCTCCGTAAACAAAAAGAAGGAGGTATTGCAGAACCGGCAATACCTCCTGCTGCGCGTCTCAGCGGTTCTTGTTATTAAAAATGGACAGGATGTCGATGAAATTGTCGCTGTCGTCATCGTTTTGCTGCTCCGCCGGTTTAGCCGTGGGGGCGGCAGCCTTTTTGCCAAAGCTGCCGTAGTCAGGGAGAGCAAAATTCTTGTCGTTGTCAAAGCCGGTGGCGATGACGGTGATCCGCATCTCATCCTGAAGGGTATCGTCAAAGGTGGCGCCCCAGATCAAGTTTACATCCGGATGGGCCGCATCATGGATCATGGAGGAAGCGATATCGATGTCATCCAGGTCGATGTCCGGGGAGGCGGTGATGTTGACAATCACGCCCTTGGCGCCGTTGATCGAGCTGTCCAGCAGAGGGGAGGAGATCGCCGCTTCCGCAGCCAGGCGGGCTTTGTCCTTGCCCGAGGCGGCCCCCACACCCATATGGGCGTAGCCCGCATCCTTCATGATGGCGGTGACGTCGGCAAAGTCCAGGTTGACCACGCCGGGGATGTTCACCAGGTCGGAGATGCTCTGCACACCCTGCTTCAAAACGTTGTCCGCAGCGGAGAAGGCGTTTTGAAGGGTGATCTTCTCCTCACTGATCAATTTGAGGCGTTCATTGGGGATCACCAGCAAAGCGTCCACATGCTCCCGCAGGGCGGTGACCCCCATTTCGGCCTGTTCCATCCGGTGTTTCCCCTCAAAATTGAAGGGTTTGGTGACGATTCCCACCGTGAGGATGCCCATCTCATGGGCCACCTCGGCCACCACCGGCGCGCCGCCGGTACCGGTACCGCCGCCCATGCCGGCGGTGATAAACACCATATCGGTGCCCTTGAGCGCGGAGGCAATTTCATCCCTGCTCTCCTCTGCGGCCCGCTGGCCCTTTTCGGGGTTGCCGCCGGCGCCCTTGCCCCGGGTGAGCTTGTCCCCGATATGTAGCTTATAGGTTGCCTGGGAGCGCATCAACGCCTGGTTATCGGTGTTGATGGAGATAAATTCCACGCTCTTCATGCCCGACTGAACCATCCGGTTGATAGCGTTACCGCCGCCGCCGCCAACACCTACAACCTTGATGGACACCACGTTTTCGGTATCGTTCGCCATGTCAAAATTCATCAACATCGCTGTTCCCCCTGTTTATTCTATCTCAACAATCATTCGTATCAAAGATCGCTCAAACTGCCACGGAAAGCACAAAATATGCTATTAAGTATTATTCTAGCAGATTCACCCAGGCAAATCAATAGAAATTCGCTCCGTGCTCCAAAATTGTGAAGAATTTCCTCACCCCCGTCATCCCGCGCTAGACGAAGGGTTTGATGACACGCTGGAAGAGGTATCTGTGGATTGTGAGGATTCCTCCGAGGAGCTGTTGGGGATTACGGAATAGAGATCCACCGGCTGGGAGGAGGACTCCTGCGGAGAGCTTCCCCCGGAGTCCAATGTCTCCGGCTGGGAACTGCTGGAGGAGCCGCTTCCCGGGATGACCGTCAGATTGGGGTTGGTAACCCCCTCGTTGGGGTCGCTCTCCCCAGGGCGCTGTTGGGCGGCCTGGGCGGCTTCCATTGTCAGCTGCCGTTTTTCCAATTCCTGCTGTACATCACAGGGGGAGCTCCAGATCTCTTTCGCTGAGGAGGCAATGGAGGCGTCCAAAATCCCCTCAAATCCCGTCCCCAAATCGTTCTCCAACACATGTTGGACAAATTGAAGCTTATAGGCCAGATCCACCTGGCTTCCCAACTCCACAATGACCCGATTTTCATAGACCACCATCATATTGAGCGGGTCGGAAAAGTCCACTAGGGTGATATTCCCAAAGGAAGTTTCCTGAATGGCTGCCGCCAGGTTGGTGAGGATTTGAAAACTATGGGCCTCCTCCTGGGCGGCCTGTTCCCTGCGTGCCTGTTCCTCCTGGGCCAGCTGGCTTTGGCTCTTGAGACGGCCATTTTCGTCCCGCTCCTCCAGGGGCTCCATGTCCGACGGATAGATAACCTCCCCATCCTCTACCACCGTCCCTAAGATCCGCCCCTCGGTGATGTCACTCAAATACATCCCTGTGACAATGGTGACTTCTGGATCCACCTCGTTCACCCCCGCCTCCAAAATCCGCCCATTGCTTCCAATGAGCACATATCCGGCGGAGGTGAGGGCCGCGCCCAATGGCTCGGCCTGGGTGATCTCCAAAGTCAAACGGGCAGGGTAGGAACGTTTCAGATGTACCTCCTGCACATAGGGGAACTGCTGGGTGAGCAATTGGTTGACCTGCTTTTCGCTGACCCGGAACAGGTTTTGTCCCACCTGCACACCGGAGGCCTGGATCACCTGTTCGGCGGCATATTTGGTCAAACCGGTGACCTCTATCGTTTCAATCTGAAAGAAAACCGTCAAGGAGAGCGCCGTCATGATGGCGATTGCCACCACCAGAATCAGCAGGTAATGCAGGGCCTGCCGCCCAGTCCGACGACGGCGGCGGCGCTGGTCCACAGCCGCGGCCCCTCCGTGTTCCCTGGAGTTGGCTGGTGGTTTCTGGTTCATGGCTCTCCTCCGTTTTCCGCCCATCTGGGGTTGGTATCTTCCGCTATTATAACATGTGCATCCCCTGCCAGCAAGTTTCCAAATTAAGGTTCCTCCACCCTTTGGATATCCGCCCCAATCCGCCGCAGGTTTTCCTCAAATGCCTCGTATCCCCGGTCGATGTGTTCGATCTGGCTGAGGAGGCTTTCCCCTTCAGCGGCCAGCGCCGCTGCCGCGATGGCCGCCCCGCCTCTCAGATCGGTGCAGCACACAGCCGCTCCATGCAGCCGGGGAACTCCATGGACCAGGGCCACCCGGCCTTCCACCTCCACATCCGCCCCCATTCGGCGCAGCTCCGGCACCTGTTTGTAGCGGCTCTCAAAGATGTTCTCCACAAACATGCTGGTGCCATCCGCCAGGCAGGCGGCTGTCATCAACGGGGATTGGGCATCGGTGGGAAATCCCGGATAGGGCATGGTGCGTACGCTGCGCACCGGCCGCAGGCGTCCCCGGGTTTGCAGACGCACCGCACCGGGCGTCACCCAGAGCCGGCATCCCATCTCCTCAAAATAGGGCAGCACCGCCGAGAGATGTTCGCTGCAAATCCCTGTAATGGTCACATCCCCACCCGCTGCCGCTGTACAGCTCAGGTAGGTGGCGGCGGCAATCCGGTCGGAGATCACCCGATGCTCCCCCGAATGCAGCCGTGAGACACCTTGAATGTGGATATCCCCATTGGGAGCCGCCTGAATTTGGGCGCCGCAACCCCGCAGATAGGCTGCTAGGTCCGCAATTTCCGGTTCCCGCGCGGCATTTTTGATCACCGTTTCCCCCTGGGCGGTGCAGGCGGCAATCATCACGTTTTCTGTGGCACCCACACTGGGGAAGGGCAGGGAGATCATCGTCCCACGCAGCTGATCCTCCACCTGACAGTCCAAATCTCCATGGTCCTCCCGGATGCGCACCCCCAGTTTCTCCAATGCCGCCAGGTGCAGGTCAATGGGGCGGGGGCCCAACTCACAGCCACCGGGCAGCGAGATCCTTGCCCGTCCCCAACGGCCTACAATCGCCCCCAAGAAGACGATGGAGGAACGCATCATCCGCATCATCCCGTCAGGAATGCAACAGTCGCCGCGGTTTCCTGAACGGACCAGAATACAGTCCCCCTCCCGTTCCACCTGGGAACCCAGATGGCGCAGAATATGGCAGGCGGCATCCACATCGCTGAGTCTGGGGCAGTTATGTAGCACCGACTGGTCGGTCAGAAGCGTGGCGGCCAGGATGGGCAGCACGGAGTTTTTGGCTCCGTGGATCGGGAGCGTTCCCTCCAATCGGTTCTGTCCCTGGATCAGAAGCTTTTTCATCGTTCCAGCACCCCTTTGCGTTTACGGGGGCCCAGCCCCCTTACAAAGGCATCCTATGCCTCGGGGAGCCGCTTGGTGCAGAC
Source organism: uncultured Anaerotruncus sp. (assembly GCA_904398655.1). Taxonomy (GTDB): domain Bacteria; phylum Bacillota; class Clostridia; order Oscillospirales; family Ruminococcaceae; genus Anaerotruncus. Next base: position 26,299 of record CAJFPF010000119.1, read on the forward strand.
AGGGCTTGTCCATGCTGGGGAGCCGCCCTCCTCAGGCGGAGGAGGACAGCAGACCCAAAATCTCCTGATAGATCCGCTCATTGGCGTCGATGATCGCCATGGATTGGGCATTTTTCCCCAACCGCCGCAACACCGCTGGATCATCTGTGAGGCGCTGCACCTTCTCCTGCAGCAGCTGGGGGGTCAGCTCCTTTTCTTGAATGACCACCGCGGCGTCGTGATTTTGAAGGACCATGGCATTGTGATACTGGTGGTTTTCCGCCACATTGGGAGAGGGGATCAGGATGGACGCGGTCCCACTGGCCTCCAACTCCGAGAGGGTCATGGCCCCGGATCTGGAGATCACCAGGTCGGCGGCCGCCAAACAGTCGGCCATATCGTTGATGTACTCCCGGATGTCCAGCCCTGGCGCATTGGGGGACACCCCCACCTGTTCCAACAGGCCCGGAAAACGGGGCTTTTCATACCGGCCGGTGGCATGGATGTGGTAAATCCCCCCCCTTTTCTGCTCCCAGGCCATGAGCTGGGCCACCGCCTCATTGATCCGCCGGGCGCCCAAACTGCCGCCAAAAGAGACAATGCAGATCCGATCCCCCACGCCCAGTTTTTCCCTGGCGGCCTGGCGGTCGGCAAAGAGGATCTCCTCCCGCACCGGATTTCCGGTGACCACATAGGGACGGTTGGCGGGCAGGTATTTTTTGGCCTCCTCCACACTGAGCAGCACCTTGTCCGCTGTATGGGCCAGCGCTTTGGTGGTGATTCCGGGAAAAGCGTTGGATTCATGGGTCAAGGTCCGGTAGCCCAATTTGGCGCCTTCCCGAAGCACCGGCCCGCTCACATACCCCCCGGTACCCACAATCACATCCGGGTCAAACTGTTGGATCAGGCGTTTTGCCCGCCCCCAGCTCAGGGCCAGGCAGCCCACCGAGCGGATGTTATATTTTACATTGAACCAGGTGAGCTTCCGCTGGAACCCCATGATCTCAATGGGGGCGAATTCATATCCCGCCGAGGGGATCAGGCGCGCCTCCATCCCCTTGGGATTGCCAGCAAATAAAATCTGCGCCTGGGGATGCCGCGCCTTGAAATAACCGGCAATCGCTACCGCCGGATTGATGTGCCCGGCGGTTCCCCCGCAGGCAAACAAAAGTTTCATATTGTCAGCTCCATCCCTCTCAAATTGTGAATCTCCCGCACGCTACTCCTTTTCCAGGTTGGTCTGCCGGGAGACCGACAGCACCACCCCCATCTGGCAGAGCAGCATCACCAACGCAGTGCCGCCATAGGAGAAAAATGGCAAGCTGATACCGGTGTTCGGGATGGTATTGCTCACCACCGCGATGTTGAGCACCGTTTGGACGCCCACCTGGGTGGTGAGGCCCACCGCCAACATGGATCCAAACCGGTCGGCGCTGCGCATAGCAATTACATACCCCCGCCATACCAACAGCACAAACAGCAGGATGATGATGGCCGCCCCCACAAACCCCAGCTCCTCGCATACCACGGAGAAAATGAAGTCGTTCTGGGGCTCCGGAAGGTAGAGGTGCTTTTGCCGGGAGTTGCCGATCCCCACCCCCAGCAGCCCTCCGGAACCGATGGCGTAGAGGGACTGGATGGTTTGGTACCCCGCGCCTTGAGGATCGGAAAAGGGGTCGATCCAATATTGCAGGCGGCTCATGGCATAGGGCACCGCTCCGGGGACCAAAACCGCTACCACTACCGCGCCGATCAACAGGCCGCCGCCCAACATGAACCAGCGGATATCGGTGCCCCCCACAAACATCATCACGACCCCGATGGCCAAGATCAGGATCGTTCCCGACAAATGCGGTTCCAGGAGCATCAGAAGGGCAATCGTTCCCAAGATCCCCAAAAATGGCCATACACCGTACCGGGGATTCTTCATTCGGTCGTGGTTCATAGAGACCATGTGGGCAAAGATCACCACCACCGCGAATTTCGCCAGTTCGGAGGGTTGGAAGGTGGTGAAGCCCAGGTTGATCCACCGCTTGGCATCCTCACGGCTGGGGATGATCAGCACAATGACCAGCAGTGCCACTGTTGCCAGAAAAATCAGCACCGCAAACCGGTGTAAAATGTGGTAATCAATCCGGGAGACCACCAGCATACCAACCACGCCGATCACCGCAAACGTCAACTGACGGGTGATGTAGTAGAAGCTGTTTCCATCGTGATAATAGGCGTAGGCATAGCTGGCGGAGAACAGCATGATTAGCCCAATGGACAGCAGCGTCAGCACCAGCACCAGAAAGGTCAGGTCCATGGGCCCCCGCTGCTGCCGGACCTGTTCATCGCTGGCCCTAGACGCCCTCCTAATCCGTTTTTTCCGGGGCAACGCACGCCCCGCGGAATCCGCCGCAGCCATGGGCACGCCTCCTTTCTTTGGTTCCAAGCTTTTGACGCTCAAAGCAGCAGCACCGATAGGACCCCAAATGCTCCCCCCACCAGGGCTACCAGAGAGAAGACGCAGACAATCTTCTCCTCGCTCCAGCCGCCCATCTCAAAGTGGTGGTGAATCGGGCTCATGCGGAAGATCCGTTTGCCGTGGGTGAGCTTGAAATAGGTCACCTGAAGCATCACGGAAAATGCCTCACACCAGTAGACCACGCCGGTGAGGATGAGCAGCAGCGGCAGCCCCATCTCAAAGGCCAGGGCCACCACTAGGCCGCCCAAAAACAGCGACCCCGTATCCCCCATGAATACCTTTGCAGGGTGGAAGTTCCAAACCAAAAAGCCCAGGCACCCCCCGGCCAGCGCCGCTGCCATCAGAGAGGCTGGGGCAAATTGGAGGATGGCGGCCACCACCAGCATCACAGCTGCGTATACAAAGGTCACGGAGGCGGCCAGACCATCAATCCCATCCGTGAGGTTTACCGCGTTGACAAACCCTGTGATGACGATGATGGCCAGCGGGTAGTAGAGCACCCCCAGGTCCAACTGTCCCAGGAATGGGATCACCACCACAGTGGAGGTGTCCCCGGATAGGTAGAGCATGGTCAGGTAGAACACCCCGATGATCAGCTGCATCAGATATTTCTGACGGGCGGTCAGGCCCAGATTGCGCCGTTTGACCACCTTGATGTAGTCATCCAGAAAACCAATGACACAGAAGGCCAGCGACATCACTACTCCGGCAAACAGCCGCATCCCCCCCATACCGCCCAAAGCGCTGGGATTGGAGATCCAAAGGGTGCATCCGCCCACCGCCACTGCTAGTGTAACACCTACTACAAACATTATCCCTCCCATTGTGGGGGTTCCCTGTTTGTTTTTGTGCCAGGCAGGGCCAATGTCCAGAATGGTCTGGCCAAACTTCAACCGCCGCAGCCAGGGGATCAATGGAAAGCCCATGGCCGCAGTCACCACAAAGGCCACCAGGATGGTGAGAAGCAAAATATTGGTGTTCATATCCTTTCAAACTCCCTCAAGCAGTATACAGTCCCTCCAGGACCTCCTCCAGGGCCATGCTGTGGCTGCCCTTGAAC